>NZ_JBHTKH010000002.1:0-352707 GCF_042676085.1 Terrabacter terrigena | reverse complement strand
CGTCGGGCCCTGCTGCGCAAGCGGCCGGACATCACCTCGTGGAAGTCGGCGCTCCGCGCGGGCATGGCCGCTCAGGCCAAGTCCGTCTGAGCTACCGGCGCCGTCCGGATGTGGGGTCCGGCGGCTCGGGGCCGACGCAGCTTCACACGTGAGCGGGGCCGTGGCCACTCGATGGTGTCACGACCCCGCTAACGCGTGCCCGACCTGGCGCAGGCTGTCGAGGTCGTGGACGTCGCGTCCGAGCGCGGGGACCTGCACCACCGGTATGCCGGGGTGTGACCGTGAGAACCGCTGTGCGAGCTCGCGCTGTCGCTCCGCCGTGCGTACGAGGGCGGCGTGGAGCCGGAGCAGGGCGGCCGCATTGGTCGCCGACTTCGGGCCGCCACCGTCCTCGAGGGTCTCCGCGACCGACAGGGCCCGTGAAGGTGTGATGCCGGTTGCCGCGACGCGGCCCATGCGGTTGACGACGAGCCCGGCGAGCGGCATCCGGTCGGCCTCGAGGCGTTCGACGAAGTAGGACGCCTCGCGCAGCGCGTCACGCTCGGGGGCGGCCACGACGAGGAACGCCGTGCCGTGCTCCGACAGCAGCCGGTAGGTCTCGTCGGCCCGCTCGCGGAAGCCGCCGAACATCGTGTCCAGGGCGTTGACGAAGGTCTGGACGTCGGTGAGCAGCTGGCCGCCGAGGACCTTGGTCATCGTCGACGTGACGAGCTGGACGCCGACCCCGAAGACCTTGAGCCCTGCCCTGCCCCCGGCCTTGGCCGGGGCGGTGAGCAGCCGGATGAAGCGGCCGTCGAGGAAGCTGCCCAGGCGGTTCGGCGCGTCGAGGAAGTCGAGGGCCGAGCGTGACGGTGGGGTGTCGACGACGATGAGGTCCCACGGTGCGTCCTCGGTGCCCGCGACAGCCCTCAGCTGGCCGAGCTTCTCCATCGCCATGTACTCCTGCGTGCCGGCGAACGAGCTGCTCACGGCGAGGTAGAAGGGGTTCGCGAGGATCTGCTCCGCCTTGCCGGGATCGGCGTGGGCGAGCACGACCTCGTCGAAGGTCCGCTTCATGTCGAGCATCATCGCGTGGAGGCTGCCACCCGAGGAGTCGTCGATGTCGGTGACGGGGCGCGGGGTGTTGTCGAGCTCGGTGAGGCCGAGCGACTGGGCGAGCCGGCGGGCCGGGTCGATGGTGAGCACGACCACCCGTCGACCCGCCTCGGCGGCGCGCAGCCCGAGGGCGGCCGCGGTCGTCGTCTTGCCCACTCCGCCGGCGCCGCAGCAGACGATGATCGAGGTCTCGGGGTCGGCGAGGAGAGCGTCGACGTCGAGCGCCGGGGCCTGCTTCGCGACGGGGCCCGGGCTCATGGCTCGACCTCCTCGAGATGCTCGAGGTCCTCGATCTCCGCCGGCTCGTCCACGTGCGGGAGGAAGGTGGGCACGAGCAGGTCGGCGAGCTCGCGCACGGAGCCCGAGTCGACACCCCCCGGCAGGGCCGGCAGCTGGACGATCGGCAGGCCCGTCGCCTCGAGCATCTCGAGCTGCTCGCGCTCGAGGTCGATGCGTTGCGCGTGGTCGCGTGCCTCCTCGAGCAGGCCGTCGACGAGCGCCGGGGTCGCCTCGAGGCCGGCGTCGGCCAGCTGCGCACGGATCGAGGCCTTGTGCAGGCGTCCGGCGCGGGCCTGGTCGAGGGCCATGTCGTCGAGCAGCGGGTCGCGCACCATGTTCACGACGATGGCGCCGGGGTGCAGGCCCTTCGCGTGCAGCTCGTCGACCGCCTCGAGCGTCTCCTGGACCGGCATCTCCTCGAGCAGCGTGACGAGGTGGACGACGGTGAGGTCCGACTCGAGCAGCCTGGTGATCGCACCGGCCTGGGAGTGGATCGGGCCGACCCGAGCCAGGTCGGCGACCTCCGCGTTGACCGAGAGGAACCGGCCGATGCGGCCGGTCGGCGGGGCGTCGAGCACGAGGGCGTCGTAGACGGGGGCGGCGTCACCCTTGTGCCGGCCGTCGCGGCGACGCCGGTTGGCCTCGTAGATCTTGCCGATGAGGAGGACGTCGCGGACGCCCGGGGCGATGGTCGTGGCGAAGTCGATGGCGCCGAACTTCTCGAGCAGCCGGCCCGCGCGGCCCAGCTTGTAGAACAGGTGCAGGTACTCGAGCAGGGCGGCCTTCGGCTCGACCGAGAGGCCGACGACCTCGCCCCCGTCGGGGAGGCGCACGATGCGCGTCTCGTCGGTGCCCAGCGGGGGCACGTCGAACGTCTGGCTGATGCCCTGGCGCCCCTCGACCTCGCTGAGCAGCACGTGGCCGGGCCTCGAGGCGAGCGCGAGCGAGAGCGCCGAGGCGACGGTGGTCTTGCCGGTGCCGCCCTTGCCGGTGACGACGTGGAGCCGCGCGCTCGCCCAGGCTGGGTCGGTGCGGCCGGTGGTCACGGGTCCCACCCTATGGCGCCGGCTGGGGACACCTGGGTGCTCGGTGGCGTCGCGGAACGTCGGCTGCGTCACTGTTCCGGCGGGGGCAGCGGTGACGTACGCGTGGGCGGGCTCAGGGGGTCGGTCGTCCGGTCAGCGAGCGCACCGCCGTGAGGACGTGGGCGAAGGCCGGGGCGGACGGGTCGATGACGGCGAAGTGGTCCGCGCCCTGCACGACGTCCTCGGTGACGTCGCCGCCGGCAGCCTTCGCCTTCGCCACGTAGGCGTCGGCGACCCCGAGGGGCACCGTGTCGTCGTCGGAGCCGTCGACCAGGCGTACCGGCACCGCGGGTGGCAAGGTGCTCATCGGGTCGGCCGACGTCCAGGCCGCGGTGCCCGGGCCGGACCCGACGAAGGCACGCGCGGCGTCGTCGCCGAGGTGCAGCCGGTCTGCCGCGCCGAGGTCGACGACCCCGGCGAGCGACACGACGCCGGTGATGCCGCGCTCGCGGGCCCACGGCTGCCCCGCGGCCCAGGTCACGAGGTGGCCGCCGGCGGAGTGTCCGACGAGCACGAGCGGCTGGGGCAGGTCTGGCTGCGACGAGATCGACGCGAGGACGTCGCGCACGTCGTCGAGGGTGCCGGGGACGCCGCCTCCCGGCATACCGGCTCGTCGGTACTCGACGAGGGCGACGTGGTAGCCGGCTGCAGCGAAGGCCTTCGCCTCGGGAACCGCGTGCTCGCGGTCGTACTCGGCTCGCCAGAACCCGCCGTGGACCACGACCACGGTCCCGTTCGCGGAGGTGCCGGCGGCGGGCGGGTAGACGTCGTAGACCTGTGCAGGGTCGGCGCCGTAGGTACGGGTGGCGTTCGCGCCGGCCGGGCTCGTCGGAGTGCTCGTCATGGTGGTCGACATCGTGCTCGGCGAGGCGCCGTCCGCGCCACCCGAGCACGCCGCGAGGACCGAGGTGACACTGAGTAGGGTGATGGCCATGACCCAGTGGGAATACCTCACCGCACCGCTTCTGATCCACAACACCAAGCAGATCCTCGACAACTTCGGGGCGGACGGCTGGGAGCTCGTCCAGATCGTCAACGGTCCCGACGGGACCAGCCTCGTCGCCTACTTTAAGCGCCCGAAGTCCTGAGGAGCCTGCTGATGTCTGCTGTCGAAGACCGCCTGTCCGAGCTCGGCCTCACGGTCCCCGAGGTCGTCCCGCCCGTCGCGGCCTACGTTCCCGTCGTCCGTGAGGGCGACCTCGTGTTCACCTCCGGTCAGCTGCCCATGGTCGACGGTTCCCTCGCCGCGACCGGCAAGGTCGGCGCCGAGGTCGACGCCGAGACCGCGAAGACCCTCGCCGAGACGTGCGCCCTCAACGCGATCGCGGCGATCAAGAGCGAGGTCGGCGACCTCGACACGGTGAGCCGTGTCGTCAAGGTCGTCGGTTTCGTCGCCTCCGACCCGGGCTTCACCGGCCAGCCCGGGGTCATCAACGGCGCGAGCGAGCTGCTCGTGAAGGCGTTCGGTGACAAGGGAGTCCATGCCCGTTCGGCCGTCGGTGTCAGTGCGCTCCCCCTGGACGCACCCGTCGAGGTCGAGGTCATCGTCTCCGTCGCCCGATGAGTGTCGGTGGCTCGATGACCGCGGGACGGCAGTTCCCGCTGACGACGACCCCCGGCATCTCCGACGCGGCCACCCGTTGGCTCGCGGGCGAGCGCTGGGACGAGGCCGAACCACGCCGCGCGAGCACCGTCATGCTCGTGCGCGACGGCGACTCCGGACCAGAGGTCTTCATGCTGCGGCGCGTCCCCGAGATGGAGTTCGCGCCCAGCACGATGGTCTTCCCCGGCGGCAGTGTCGACGACCGTGACGGCGAGGTCGGCCTGCCCTGGGCCGGGCCGTCGCCCTCGGAGTGGGCCGAGCGTCTCGGCTGCTCACCCGCAGAGGCGCAGATGTATGTCGCCGCCGCGATCCGCGAGGTCTTCGAGGAGTGCGGTGTGCTCCTCGCCGGGCCCTCCGCCAGCGGCCCGCTCGCGAGCGTCGACGACCCGGAGTGGCTGGAGGTCCGTCGCCGGCTCGTCGACCGCCGGTCGGCGCTCGCCGACGTGCTGCGCGACAGGGGGCTCGTGCTCCGCTCGGACCTCATCGTGGCCAAGGCCCACTGGGTCACCCCGGTCTTCGAGCCGAAGCGCTACGACACGTGGTTCTTCGCCGCGTTGATGCCGCCCTTCCAGGTGGCCGACGGCGAGACCACCGAGGCCGACCAGGCCGGCTGGGTCGTCCCCGAGCAGCTGCTCGGCGAGTATGCGGCAGGCTCCGCGGTCATGCTGCCGCCCACCGTCATCTGGGTGGAGCAGATCCGCGAGGCGCCCTCTGCCGCCGACTTCGTCGTGCACAGCGAGTCGCTACCCCTCGTCATGCCCGAGGTCGTCACCGGCCCGTCCGGCGCGGCGATGGAGATCGTCGAGCGATGACTGCGGGGGCGTCGGCGGCCCGGGGCCGGGAGGTGCGGTCGTGAACGGCGCCGCAGCCGACCCGAGCTGGACCGGCGGCGTCACGAGCGAGCGGGCCGAGTGCGTGCTCTGCCCCAACCCGTCGCCGATGACCCTCGACGGCACGAACACCTGGCTGCTCGCCGAGCCCGGCTCCGACGAGGTCGTCGTCGTCGACCCGGGGCCGCTCGACGAGGGGCACCTCCAGCACGTGCTCGAGCGGGTGGCGTCGTCGGGGCGACGGGTAGCGCTGACCCTGCTCACCCACGGGCACGACGACCACGCCGAGAGCGCCGACCGCTTCCACGAGCTGACCGGTGCGCCCGTGCGTGCCTTCGGCCGCGGCCACGACGACCTCTGGGCAGGCGAGACCATCCGGGTGGGTGGCCTCGAGATCCTCGCTGTCGAGACGCCCGGTCACACGAGCGACTCCTTCTCCTTCGTGCTGCCCGCCGACAACTCGCTGCTCACGGGCGACACGGTCCTCGGACGCGGCACCACCGTCGTCGCGTGGCCCGACGGCAGCCTCGAGGCCTACCTGGCGTCGCTCGAACGCATCGAGTCCCTCACCCGGGCCGGCACCGTGACGAGCCTGCTGCCGGGGCACGGCCCGTTCGTCCCCGACGCTGCGGCGACGGTGACCTTCTACCTCCAGCACCGGGCGGAGCGACTGGACCAGGTGCGAGACGCGGTCGCCCGAGGTGCGCAGACGGCATACGAGGTCGTCGAGACGGTCTATGCCGACGTGCCGCGAAGCGTGTGGCCGGCGGCCGAGCTGTCGGTGCAGGCACAGCTCGAGTACCTCCGCGAGCACGGGTGAGTCTCGCGGAGGTGGTGGGCACCGCCCTCGACCTCGTAGGCGAGCGTCGCCGGGTCGTGCTCGGCATCGCCGGGGTGCCCGGCGCGGGCAAGTCGACGCTGGCCGACGCCGTCGTGGCCGGCGTTGCAGCTGCCCGCGGCGACGACTGGGTGGCACACGTCCCCATGGACGGCTACCACCTGGCCGACGTGCAGCTCGAGCGACTGAATGCACTGTCCCGCAAAGGCGCTCCCGACACGTTCGATGCCGCAGGGTACGCGCACCTGCTGCGCCGCCTCGTCGACGAGCCGGACTCGTGGGTCTACGCGCCGGGCTTCGAGCGCACCCTCGAGCAGCCGATCGCCGCGGCGATGGTGGTTCCCCCGAGCGCCCGTCTCGTCGTCACGGAGGGCAACTACCTGCTGCTGCCCGAGCCGCGGTGGCAGGCCGCGCGGGCCGCGATGACCGAGGTCTGGTACGTGACGGGCGACGACGACCTGAGGCGCTCCCGGCTCGTCGAGCGGCACGTGACCTTCGGCAAGTCGCCGGACGCCGCGGCCGCATGGGTGGAGCAGACCGACGAGGTCAACGCCCTGCGCGTCTCCGCGGCCGCGGACCGCGCCGACCGGGTCGTCGTCAACGGACCCGAGGGCTGGTCGTTCGCCAGCTGAGCCGGTGGGCGACGGAGTTCGCCGGTGCGCCACGCCCAGCGGCTGGCTGAGCGTGTCAGCGGGCGCGGCGCTTGAGGCGCTCGACGTCCTGGAGCAGGACGGCTCGCGCCTCGAGGCGCAGCCAGCCGCGTGTGGCGAAGTCGGCGAGCGCCTTGTTGACCGTCTCGCGCGATGCGCCGACGAGCTGGGCGAGCTCCTCCTGGGTGAGGTCGTGGGAGACCATGATGCCGCCCTCGACCGGACGCCCGAAGCGCTCGGACAGGTCGAGAAGCGCCTTGGCGACGCGCCCGGGCACGTCGGTGAAGACGAGGTCGGCGAGATGGGCGTTCGTGCGGCGCAGGCGCTGGGCCAGGGCTGCGAGCAGGGACTTGGACACGCCCGGGCGCCCGGTGAGCAGACCGGTGAGCGAGTCGTTGCCGAGCCCGAGCAGCTGGGTCTCGGCGACGGCCGTCGCGGTCATCGTGCGCGGGCCCGGGTCGAAGAGGCTGAGCTCGCCGAACATCTCGCCCGGGCCGAGGATGGCGACGAGGTTCTCGCGGCCGTCGGGGCTCGTGCGGCCGAGCTTGATCTTGCCCTCGGCGATGACGTACAGCGTGTCGCCGCGGTCGCCCTCGTGGAACAGCACGTCGCCGCGCTCCATGTGCGAGCGGCTCATCTCCGACAGCAGCGCCGAGGCCGCCTCGTCGTCGAGAGCCTTGAACAGGGGGGCGCGCCTCACCACGTCGAGATCCACGGGGTCAGTGTGCCATGACGGCCGAGCCGTCGCGCCGCCACCGACCGCGAGCCCCGTCACGTCGGACGGGCCGTCGGTCACCCCTCGATGCGGTAGTCGATGGGCTTGCAGACGCCGTTGTTGGACTTCTCGGCGGAGCACGCGGTGAGCCCGACGACGAGGTCGGCCTCGGCGCGCAGCACGAACCGGTCGCCGGCCCGCGACGTGGGCGGGTCGATGTGCAGCTCGCCGTTGCGCTCGGCCCACACGTTCATGAAGATGTTGAGCGTCGTACCGATCCGGTCCGGTCCGACCCCGAAGCGGCCCAGGTTCGTCGCGAGGTTCTCGAAGCAGCTCGGGTGGTACGCGCCCTCGAGCTCGGGATAGAGCAGGTCGAAGGTCTGCTGGCTGCACGGCGTGAGCAGCAGGTCGTGGCGCCCACACGTGTCCTCCACGACCGTGGCCATGGGGGTGCTGCGGTTGCTGTAGAGCACCGAGCCCGTGGTCACGAGCGTCGAGCCGGCGTAGTCGATGGTGCGCCCGGAGCTGAGCCACTCGTCGTGGTCGTCGGCCATCACCGCGAAGAAGTCGCTCACCTGCTCGCCGACAGGGTCGACGACGACGAGGCGCTGACCGGCGCGCAGCACGAAGGCCGCGCCGGTCTGGGGGGCCAGGCGGGTCAGCTCTACGGCCCCACCGGACGTGGGTGCGAAAACCGGGCCCCCCGGACCGAAGTGCCGGGAGCCGGCGAGTGGTTCACGAGGTGGCGTCGTGGGTGCGTTCTCGGCGATGGTCATCGGCGCTCCTTGTCGTCGGGGGTGACGGGCTGGACCTCGAGCGGGGGCTCCCAGCCCGGTGCGTGCTGCCGGCCGGAGTACTGGAGCGCCTCGCTGCTCTGTCCGTGGTCGGAGACCATCGGGTTGAGCGAGCCCTGCAGGTTCTCGTCACGGCGACGGATCGTGGTGCGCATGCCGTCGAACCGGCCCTCTTCCCGCAGCTGCTCGAACTGGTCGTGCGGGTTGAAGACCAGGGTGGCCAGGGGCGCCCGTCGCGCGACCCGGGACGCCGCAGGGTGCAGGCCGACGATGAAGTACGCGGTGCCGCCGGCACTGAAGGCGAAGTGCGGGTCGTTGGGGTCGGCCTCGACCCCGCGCGCCCAGAGTTCTGCGTCGGTGTCGTGGAGCCGTTGGAGCAGCTCGAAGAGCGAGGACTCGAAAGCGGCCTCGTCGTCGTGACACGGCCGGCGGAAGGTGGCGATGAACGAGTGGAAGCCGTCGCGGCCGTCGATGTCGTCGGCGAACGCCTGTAGCCGCTCGAGCAGCACCCGCGGGGTGTCGGGGGCGTCCATGTCGTCGAGCACGGCGTGCGTGGCTCCTCCCCGGCGGAAGACCGACTTCGCGCCGAGGCACGGGAACTCGGCGTGCGTGACCATGAGCTCCAGGGCCCGGACGACGTCAGCCTCGGGAGCGGGCTCCAGGTCCATGGCATGGAGCACGTCGAGCGTCGACTCGAGGCTGCCGTCGTCGTGTGACGCGTCCGGCCGTCCCTCCAGAACAGCCGCCGGCTCCCCGTCGTGTGTCTGCGTCTGCATGTCTGCCTCCTCAGTGCAGGCAGTTCGTACCCATCTGCACCGTCTTGCTGCACGCGGAGGCGCGAGGAGCCAACGGGCACAGACGCCCTCGGCGTCGGGGCGGCGCGCTGCCGGGGGCCGGTGCCGATGCCGGCCGGGCGAACCCGGCGGGACCCAGCGCGGCGGCATACAGTGTCGTCCGTGTCCCCCCGCGCCATCGTGACCGACGACGAGACCTCGATCTCGCGGACGCGTCGCGCCCGCAAGATGTACCGGTCGCTCCACGAGCGCTACCCGTACGCGCACTGCGAGCTCGACTTCACCAACCCGCTCGAGCTGCTCGTGGCGACGATCCTGTCGGCCCAGACGACCGACGTCGGGGTCAACAAGGTGACACCGATCGTCTTCGCGAAGTACCGGTCGGCGGCAGACTACGCGGGCGCCGACCGCACCGAGCTCGAGACGATCATCCAGCCGACCGGCTTCTACCGGAACAAGGCGGACGCCCTCATCAAGCTCGGCATCGCCCTCGTCGAGAACTTCGACGGCGAGGTGCCGCCGCGCCTCAAGGACCTCGTGACGCTCCCCGGGGTCGGGCGCAAGACGGCGAACGTCGTCCTGGGCAACGCCTTCGACATCCCGGGCATCACCGTCGACACGCACTTCGGCCGTCTGGTGCGCCGCTTCGGCTGGACCACCGAGGACGACCCGGTCAAGGTCGAGCACGAGATCGGTCGGCTGTTCATGCGCAAGGACTGGACGATGCTCAGCCACGTCGTCATCTTCCACGGCCGCCGCACGTGCCACGCGAAGAGGCCCGCGTGCGGTGCGTGCCCGGTCGCACGCTGGTGCCCCAGCTACGGCATCGGCGAGACCGACCCCGAGAAGGCGGCGAAGCTTCTGAAGTACGAGCTGGCGCCGAAGTGACGAAGGTGGTCAGCGGCATTGCGTATGCCGGCAGCTCGGGTTCCATCGACCCTGCCCCCACGCCGGGGCGGGGCCCGCTGCCGCGGCCGGCCTGGATGGACCGCGCAGTGCAGCGGCTCGAGAGCTTCCAGCCGGAGTGGTTCGCGCGGTTCGCGCCGCCTGACGAGAGCGCTCGCGAGTCGGCCGTGCTCATCCTCTTCGGGCCGCCGCCCGCGGGCGCCGACGGCTCCGGGGACGGCGCCGATGCCGACGGCGCCGTCGAGCCTGTGGAGCCCGGGGAGCACGTCGTGCTCATCGAGCGCTCGCACACGATGCGCACCCAGCCGGCGCAGATCGCCTTTCCCGGTGGTTCGCGCGACCCCGAGGACCCCGACCTCGTCGCCACGGCCCTCCGCGAGGCTCAGGAGGAGACGGGCGTCGACCCTGCCGGCGTCGACGTCGTCGTGCAGCTGCCCCCGATCTTCCTCGCACCGGCGCAGTTCGTCGTCACGCCGGTGCTCGCGTGGTGGGCCCGGCCCTCACCCATCGGGGTGCGCGACCCGGCCGAGGTGCACGACGTGCTCTCGGTGCCGGTGTCGCACCTCGTCGAGCCGGCGACCCGCTTCTCGGTGACGCACCCCTCGGGCTACGTCGGCCCCGGCTTCGACCTCGACGACCTGTTCCTCTGGGGCTTCACGGCCGGGCTCGTCAGCAGCGTGCTCGAGCTGGGTGGCCTCTCCAGGCCCTGGGACGCCGAGGTCCAGCGACCGCTGCCCGAGCGCTTTCTGGGAGGGAGGCGCTGATGACCGGTGGCACGGTGCTCGACGTCGCCCTGGGGCTGCTGCTCCTCGCGTACGCCTTCTCCGGCTACCGCCAGGGCCTGATCCAGAGCGCGGCCTCGCTGGTCGGCTTCTTCGCCTTCGCGATGCTCGCGGTCTGGCAGCTGCCCGGGCTCCTGGCGCGCTGGGAGGCCGTGGCCGACAACGACCGGTCACGAGTCGTCGCCCTCATCGTCGGCGTCGTCGCGTTCGGCTGGCTCGGCCAGTACCTCGGCAGCCTGCTCGGGGCGCAGGTCCGCAGAAAGGTGGGGCAGACGTCGCTGCGACGCCTCGACTCGGTGCTCGGCGCCGTCGTCGTCATGCTCGCCGCGAGCCTCATCGTCTGGTTCATCGGGGGCGCGCTGCGCACGGCGGGCAACCCCGCGCTCTCGAAGGCGATGGCCGAGTCGCGAGTCATGCGCGTCGTCAACTCGGTCGTGCCCGAGCAGACCGGCGACGTCTTCGCGAGCTTCCGCGGTTTCCTGTCGAGCCAGGGTTTCCCCCAGGTCTTCGGCGGCCTCGCACCCGAGCCGATCACGCCGGTGCAGGAGCCGGACCCCGCGGTCGCGCAGTCGCAGGCGATCCGCGCGGCCGGCCGGTCGGTCGTCAAGGTGACCACGCAGTCTCAGTCGTGCCAGCGCGGGCAGGAGGGCACGGGCTGGGTGCTCTCCCCGGGCCGCATCGTCACGAACGCCCACGTCGTCGCCGGCGCCGACCAGGTGCGCATAGAGGGCGGGGACCAGACGCTGCGAGCCCGCGTCGTCGTCTTCGACCCGAGGCGCGACCTCGCGGTGCTCAGCGTCCCGGGTCTCGCGCTACCGGCGCTCCCGCTCGGCGCCGAGGTGACCCGCGGCGACTCGGCGGCCGTTCCCGGGTTCCCGCTCGACGGCCCCTACCGCGTCGTCTCGGCCCGGGTGCGCGCCCAGCTCGACGCCCGCGGACTCGACATCTACGGCCGCGAACGCGTCGTCCGCGAGATCTACTCGCTCGCCACCACGGTGCAGCCCGGCAACTCGGGCGGCCCGCTCCTCGACCCCCAGGGCCGCGTCGTCGGCGTCATCTTCGCGAAGTCGCTCGAGGACGACACGACGGGCTATGCGCTGACCCTCAACGAGGCGAAGCCGGTCCTCGCCGCGTCGGCGGCCTCCGAGGCCGAGGTCGACACCGGCGCCTGCGTCGCCGGGTGACGCAGCGGGCCACGGGTTCCCTGACTCTCGGTGACCCAGCCACGTGTCTGGTGCCAGAGTGGTGGCATGCAGGTGTCGTTCGTCACTGCTGACGGGATCACCGACCACTCGGTAGCCGAGCTGGAGGGCCTGCTCACGCGTGGCGATGGGTTCGCCTGGGTCGACGTGCCCGACTGGGACGCCGAGGCGGAGGCCGTGCTCGCCGGGCCGATCCGGGCGCACCCGCTCGTCCGGCAGGCCTGTGCCGAGCGCAACTTCGTGCCCACGGTGCACGCGTACGAGCACCAGCTCTTCGTCATCCTCCACACCGCGCTGACGGGGGAGGGCGGGCACGTCCACGTGCTCGAGCTCGACATGGTCGTCGGGGAGCGCTGCCTCGTCACGGTGCACGGACCGCGCAACCCGGTCGTGTCGGCCGAGGCCGCGAGCCAGGAGACGCATGGGGTGAGGGCGAGGGTGGAGGCCGGTCGGCTGCGGCCCGGGTCCCCGCACGACCTCGCGTACGCCATCGGCTCCGCGATCGCCCGCCGCCTGAGTGCTGCCGTGCGCCAGGTGGCGACGCGGCTGCCTCCGCTGGAGGAGCAGGTCATGGCGGCCGACTTCCGCCGGCCCGAGGACCTGCTCGAGCAGCTCTTCCTCATCCGGCACGAGCTCATGACCTCACGCACCATGGCCGGCCAGGCGTACGACATCCAGGCCCGCATCCACTCCCTCGAGCGGTTCGTGCCCGACGAGGCGAAGCGCCACGCGCGCGACCTCGCCGAGCAGTTCGAGCGGGTGCGCAACCTCGCCGACGGCGAGATGCAGTTCCTCGTCGGCGTCATCGACCTCTACCAGACGCGCGTCACGACGAAGATGACCGTCGCGATGGAGCGGCTCGCGGTGATCGCGGCGATCACGCTTCCCATCACCGCCATCGCGTCGGTCTACGGGATGAACCTCATCGTCAACGACGAGACACACGTGCCGCAGCTGATCGCCGTGCTCGGCGTGATGCTCGTGATCAGCCTCGGCCTGCTCCGCTGGGCCCACCGCCAGGGCTGGTGGTGACCCCCACCCGACGAGAGGGCCGTGGCAACGGTGGCCGCTCCCTGGGTGACGACCGGAGAGCCTCTGTCCGCGGACGCCACTGCACCCGGCCTGCGTACCGACCCGGCCCTGCTCGAGCTGCCGGCTCTCCCCGGGCCGGAGACGCCGAGTGGCCGATGCCCGCGAAAGGCATCGGCCACTCGGAGTGCCTGGGGCGGCCGTCGGGGCGGCTGCTGTCAGCCGGCCTTGACCGCGAGCACCGGACACGACGAGTCGAGCAGCAGGCGCTGCGCCGTGGAGCCGAGCAGCAGCTTGCCGACGGGCGAGCGGTGCCGGATGCCGATGACGAGCATGCGAGGTGACTCGGCGTCGATGATCTGCAGGATCGCATCGGCCGGGTCGGTGCCGTGCTCGACCCGGCGCACCTCGTGCTCGACGCCCGACTCGGCCAGGTCGGCGTCGAGGCGGTCGAGGTCCGTGCCCTCCGCGCGGTGGGCGTCGACGAGCTTGTCGTCGCGGGACATGTTGACGACGAGCACGCGTTCGCCGTGGGCGCGGGCCTCGGTGGTGGCTGCGGCCAGGGCGGCCTCGCCCTGGGCCGTCGGGATGTAGCCGACGAGGATGGTCATGCGCGTGCCTCCTGCTGGACCTCGGCGAGCAGGCCCGCGCCCGGGCCGCCCTTGTCGCCGCGAACGGCGCGGATGAGCTTGGCGATGAACGGCCACAGGATCGTCAGCACGATGATCCCGTAGCAGACCCAGGCGACCGGGCCGCCGACCAGACCACTGATCTCACCGTGCGAGAGCTGCAGCGAGCGGCGCAGGTGCAGCTCGGCGATCGGGGCCAGGATGACGCCGATGATGAGCGGCAGGACGGGGAAGCCGAAGCGACGGATCGCGAACCCGACCAGGCCGATGGCGAGCAGCAGGTAGAGGTCGAACGCCTGGCCGTTGACCGCCCACGCACCCATCGTCGCGAAGAAGAGGATGCCGGCATACAGGTAGGGGCGCGGGATCTGGAGCAGCTTGGCCCACAGGGGCGCGAGCGGCAGGTTGAGCGCCAGCAGGAGCGTGTTGCCGACGAAGAGGCTCGCCACCAGCGTCCACACGAGCGCGGGCTGCTTCTCGATGAGCAGCGGACCGGGCTCGAGGCCGCGACCCTGCAGGAACGTGAGGATGATCGCGGCGGTCGCGTTGGTCGGCAGACCGATCGCGAGGAGCGGCACCAGGGTGCCGGCGGCCGATGCGTTGTTGGCAGCCTCCGGGCCCGCGACGCCCTCGATGGCGCCATGACCGAACTCCTCGGGGTGCTTGGTCAGCTTGCGCTCGGTGACGTACGACAGGAACGTCGGCACCTCGGCGCCGCCGGCGGGGATCGCGCCGAACGGGAAGCCCAGCGCGGTGCCGCGGAGCCACGGCTTCCACGAACGCTTCCAGTCCTGGCGGCCCATCCAGGGCTGGCCCACCGGGATGACGCCGGCGGCCTTGCGCCGCAGGTGTGCCGCGACCCACAGGGCCTCGCCCACGGCGAAGAGCCCGACCGCGACGACGACGATGTCGATGCCGTCGGCGAGCTGGGGGATGTCGAAGGTCATCCGCTGCTGGCCGGTGACCTTGTCGATGCCGATGATCCCGATGGACAAGCCGATGAGCAGCGCCGCGAAGCCACGCAGCCGCGACGAGCCGAGCACCATGCTGGCTCCGACGAACGCCAGCAGGATGATGGCGAAGTACTCCGGTGATCCGAGCTCGATCGCGAACGAGACCACCTGCGGCATGACGAGCACGAGCAGCACGGTGGCGATGGTGCCGGCCACGAACGAGCCGATGGCTGCGGTGGCGAGCGCCTGGGCGGCCCGGCCGGCCTTGGCCATCTTGTTGCCCTCGAGGGCGGTGACGACAGAGGACGACTCGCCAGGGGTGTTGAGCAGGATGGAGGTGGTCGACCCGCCGTACATGCCGCCGTAGAAGATGCCGGCGAACATGATGAGTGCCTGCGTCGTGTCGAGCGTGAAGGTGATCGGGAGCAGCAGTGCGACGGTCATGGCCGGGCCGATGCCGGGCAGCACGCCGACGGCGGTGCCGACCACGACGCCGATGAACGCGAAGAGCAGGTTCAGCGGCGTCATGACGGCGCCGAACCCCTCGATGAGGTGGTTGAGGTTTTCCATCAGAGAATCCCTTGGAGGATGCCGGCGGGCAGGTTGACCCCGAGCCCGATGGCGAACGCGTAGAAGGTGGCGAGAGAGATCGCGAGGCCGACGAGGAACCCACGGATGTGGTGTCGGTTGCCGAGCGCGAAGGCACAGCCCGCGAAGAGCAGCGTGCCGGCGATGACCCAGCCGAGCGTCTCCATCAGGGCGGCGCTGACGCCGAAGACGACGACGAGCAGCCCGACCGTCTTCCAGTCGGCGCGCGCGGTGAGGTCGATGTCCTCACCTTCGTCGGCCGCGCCCACGCCACCGCGGTGGATGTCGATGGCGTAGAGCGCGGAGACGATGAGCAGGAGGATCCCGAGGACGGTCGGGATGACCTTCGGGCCGAGCGAGTCGTTGGTGCTTGCCACGGGGGCGAGCGAGGCGGCGTTGACGAGCAGCAGGATGCCGAGGCCGGCGAGGGCCGCGCACATTCCGTACTGTGCGCGGTCCCCGCCCTGTGTCTCGACGTCCTGGGCCGCGGTCGGGGCGTCGGTGCGGTCAGGAGTCACGTCGGACATGTCAGCTCGTCAGTCCCAGGCCCTTGAGGATGTCGGCGACGGCCGTGTCCTGCTCCTTGAGGAAGCGGCCGAACTGGTCACCGGTCTCGAAGGCGTCGGTCCAGCCGCGCTTCTCGAGCTCGGCCTTCCAGGCGTCGGTGCCGTGCATCTTCGTGAGGGCGTCGATCCAGACCTGCTTGTCGCCCGCAGAGATCTCCGGCGGTGCGACGATGCCGCGCCAGTTGGTGAAGGTGAAGTCGATGCCCGACTCCTTCATCGTCGGCACGTCGGGCAGGGCGTCGACGCGCTTGTCGCTCGTGACGGCCAGGACCCGGATGGAGCCGGACTTGACCTGCTCGAGGAACTCGCCGAAACCGCTGGCGCCGAAGGCGATCTTGTTGCCGAGGACCGCGGGGAGGAGCTCGCCGCCGCCGTCGTAGGAGATGTAGGAGACCTTGGTCGGGTCGATGCCGACGGCCTTGGCGAGCTGCATGGGCAGCAGGTGGTCGGGGCCGCCCGGGCTGGAGCCGCCGCCGACGTTGACCTTCGACGGGTCCTTCTTCCAGGCCTCGACGAGGCTCTTGACGTCCTTGTACGGCGAGTCCTTGGGCACCACGATGGCGCCGGCTTCCTCGATCAGCTTGGCGATCGGGGTGGTGTCGTTCAGCGTGGCCTTCGACTTCTGCGTGTAGGCCGCGCCGACGACGCCGAGGCCCATCTGCATGGCGAGCTTGCCGTTGCCCTTCTCGTTGACGACGCGCTGGAGGCCGACGGTGCCGCCGGCGCCCGGCAGGTTGAAGACCTGGATCGAGTTGGTGATCTTCTGGTTCTCGAGCACCTGGGCGACGGTGCGGGCGGTCGTGTCGTAGCCGCCACCCGGGCTGTTGGGAACCATGACCTGCAGGCTCGAGGCCGGGCCGGCGGCGGCGCCGGTGGACGCGGTGTCCTTCTTGGCGGTGGCTCCGCAGGCCGAGAGGGCGAGTGCGCCGGCTGCGGCGATCGCGAGGACGGCGCTGACGCGGACGGGGCGGGCGTGGCCGCCGGAGGAGGTGCTGCGAGTGCTCATCGGTGAGATCTCTTTCGCATTCATGGGCTGGAACGGCATGATCGTGCCCGCACCCGATGCCGGGTGTCCCCCTTGTGTCACCAATGAAGGTTGAGTTCGTTGTGGTCAGGCAGAGCAGCGGCCGGTGGTTCGGTCGGCTGACCCTCACCGGGCAGCTGTTCGCCGTCCAGGTGCTCATACTCGTCGGGATCCTCGTCGCGGTCGGCTTCGTCTCGCTGGCGCAGTCGGAGGCGACGTTCACGCGCACCGAGGGGCGGCGGATGTCGGCGATCGCCGAGCAGATGGCGAGCACCCCGATCGTGCGCACCGAGATGGCGCCGGGTGGCGTGATCAACGTCCTCCCCTCGCTGATGCAGTCGATCGTCACGCAGTACAGCGTGACGTCGATGACGGTGGCCGACGCCGACGAGGTGGTACGCGTGTCGTCCGATCCGACGCTGGAGCGCGCTCCGATCCCCCTCGGGTCGCCTGCTGTCGCCGACGGCGCGAGCTGGACGGGCGTCATGGACGTGCGGGGTGAGCGGATGATCGTCGCGCAGAGCCCGCTGCTGTACGTGCCCGACCCGTCGCTGGAGGGTCCTCAGCTCCCGGTCGGTACGCAGCTGGGCACCGTCATGATCGCCGTGCACATGCCGTCGGCGCTCGACCGCCTGCAAGGTGCGTCGGCCTACCTGCCGACCTACCTCGGCCTCGCGCTGGTGGTGGGCGGGCTGGGGTCGTGGCTGCTGTCGCGTCGCATCCGACGTCAGACGCTGGGGCTCGAGCCGGCCGAGATCACCGGCCTCGCCGAGAGCCGCGAGGCGATGCTCTTCGGCCTTGCGGAGGGCGTGGTCGCGCTGGACACGAATGAGCGGATCACCTTGGTGAACAACGTCGCCCAGCGTCTGCTCGACCTGCCGGAACGCGTTGTCGGGATGCGTCTCGAGGACCTTCCGATCGGGCCGCGCCTGCGCGACGTGCTGCGTGGCGTGGGCGAGAGCGGCGCCTCCGCGCAGCCGGTCGACGGCGGCGCGGAGGTGCCGCGCGACCAGGTGGTGCTCCGTCGTGGCCGGGTGCTCGTCATGAACCGCATGGAGGTGAGCAAGGACGGCCGGCCGCTCGGCTCGGTGACGACCCTTCGCGACCGCACCGAGCTGGCCGACCTCGAGCGCGAGCTGGGCTCGTTCCGCAGCACCACAGAGCTGCTGCGGGCGCAGGCCCACGAGTTCGCCAACCAGCTGCACACCATCTCGGGCCTCATCCAGCTCGGCGAGTACGACGAGGTCGTGGGCTTCGTCGACTCGGTGAGCCAGCACCGCGCGCAGCTCGACCTCGCGGTGTCGCGCCGCGTCCGCGACACGGCGCTCGCGGCACTGCTCATGGCCAAGGCCGCCCAGGCCACTGAGCGGCGCGTGGAGCTTCGGGTGTCCGATGAGACCTCGCTCGGGCGGCTGACGCAGCGCGACTCCGCCGACGTGTCGGTGGTGGTCGGCAACCTCGTCGACAACGCGATCGACGCCGCCGCATCCTCGGTGGGGTCGGAGCGGTGGGTCGAGCTGACCATCCGTCAGGACGCCTCGGCAGTCGAGGTCAGCGTCGTGGACTCGGGCCCGGGGGTTGCGCCGGAGGTCGTCACCGAGGTCTTCACGCACGGCTTCACGACGAAGGCGGCACAGGCCGGCGAGCGGGGTATCGGACTGGCGCTCACGCGGTTGATCTGCCAGCGTCGGGGCGGCGAGGTGGACGTCGACAACACCCCCGACGGCGCCCGCTTCGTGGCCCGCCTCACCGTCGAGGCCGGGGCACCTCTCGGCAAGGAGGCTGGATGATCCGCGTGCTCGTCGTCGACGACGACTTCATGGTGGCGCGCATCCATCGCGGGTTCGTCGAGCGGGTAGACGGTTTCGAGGTCGTCGGCACAGCGCGGTCCGGGGCGGAGGCGCTCCAGCTCGTCGCGGAGCTCGACCCTGACCTCGTCCTGCTCGACCTCTACCTGCCGGACACGTTCGGGCTCGACCTCGTCAGCCGGCTGCGCGCGGCGGGGGCGACGTGCGACGTCCTCGTCATCACGGCGGCAAAGGAGGCCGAGTCGGTGCGCCGCGCGGTCCGTGAGGGTGTCGTCGGCTACGTGCTCAAGCCGTTCGCCTTCCCCGACCTCGAGCAGCGGCTCCAGGCGTATGCGGCCGATCGCATGCGTGCGCCGGCAGACGACGACCTGACGCAGGAGCAGATCGACGCGGCTTTCACCTCAGGGCCGTCCGGGCCGGCGCGTGCGTCCGCGCCACTGCCCAAGGGCCTGGGTGCCGAGACGGCCGAGTCCGTTGCGGCGGCGCTGCGTGAGGCGGACGGCACGTTGTCGGCGACGGAATGCGCTGAGCTCGTGGGGATCTCGCGGGTCAGTGCGCGGCGCTACCTCGAGTACTTCGCGTCGAATGGCCAGGTCGTGGTGTCCCTGCGGTACGGCACGACCGGTCGGCCCGAGCGTCGCTACCGCCGCGCCTGAGCGACTGTCACGGACGACCTGGCCATACGCCGCACGGCACCCTCCATGTGGGCGGTGCCCTGCGGCATACCTGCTCGGGTGTCGTGCAGCCCGTCAGCTGACCTTTACGGCGCGGTTGGGACCGTAGGACGCCAGGTGGTCGGTGTCGGCCGGGAGGTGGACGCGGTAGGTGAAGGTGCCGCGCGCCGTGGGCCTGACCGTGAACGCGTACGTGCTCGAGGATGAGAGGGCCCGGCTCGTCACGGTGGTCCACGCGTTGTTGCCGGCGTAGCGCTGGACGTAGACGGTGCGGCCGGCGTGCGAAGGGGCGACGGACCCGGACAGGCTGAACGTGCTGCCGAGAGGGAGCGTCGTGCGGCTGAGGTTGCTCGTCACCGCCGCCCGCACGCCGACCCGGCGGACGGCGCTGCCGGAGCCGACGAAGGTCGTCGAACCGCGGTAGACCCACCAGTAGTCCACGGACGCGGCCGGCTTGTGCGCGAAGGAGACCGTGCCGGTCGAGCTCGACGTACGCGTCGTCAGCAGCACCCAGGCCGTGGTGCCGGCCCGGCGCACGTAGAGCTGCACCGGGACGCCGGCGACGGCGCTGCCCGTGACGTTCCGCGTCAGCCGGCTGCTCACCGTGACGGTTCCCCCGCTGGTGAGGGACGTGACGTTGGACGTCATCGACTCGTTGGTGCCGGCGATCGTCACCGCCGACGACGGGCCGTAGTGGCCGGTGCGGTCCTTCGGCCAGATCCGGAAGCTGTACGTCGCGCCCTCCGTGAGGCCGAGCGTGACGCTCGTGCCGGTGCCGGAGTAGGCGCTCGTGCCCGTCGACACCGAACCGGGGGCGGTGGATCCCGTTGCCATGCGGACGATGTAGCGGTCGAGGTCGTGGATGGCCGGGGCCGTCCAGGTCAGGGTGGCGGAACGGTAGGCGCCGGTCGCCTTGAAGCCGCCGACCGCCGGCGGTGCAGCGTCGGTCGTGCGGTAGGTCGAGGTGAACGGGGTCGTCATGGTGTTGCCCGACGAGTCCATCACCCCCGAGACGAGGAGCCGGTAGGGCGCGTTGTCGAAGAGCGGGGCCGCGGGCGTGATGGTCGCCGCGCGCGTCGCAGGGTCGTAGGTCACGGCGGCCGGGACGCGGGCCCCGGTCTTGCCGTCGAGGATTCCCACCGTCGACGCGGTGACCGAGGCGGGCACGACGTCGCGGACGAACGTGACGCTCGGCGCCGTCGTGACGGCCGAACCGCCGAAGTCCGCAGGAGCCGCACTGCGCACCCACAGCTGCTCGCCGGGCACCGTCGGGCCGCCTGCGTTGGCCAGCACCTCGTAGCCGGTCTGCGTGCCGACGACTGCGTCGGTGCGGCCGTCGCCGGTGACGTCACCGAGCACCAGCCCGGAGGGGTCGAGGGGCAGGCTCGAGCTCATCGGCGACGTGCTCGCCGGCATCAGCGTGCCGTCGGGGCGCTGCTCCATGACGCTGGCGGTGCTCCAGGAGTCGTGGGCGTCGACCAGGTCGAGCCGGCCGTCCCCGGTGAGGTCGGCGGCCTCGAGCGGGCCGGGGATGTCGGGCATGCCCGAGACCACGGCAGGAGCCAGAGAGCCGTCCGCGTTCTGGTGCCAGACGAGCAGTCTCGCGGAGGGCGAGTTGCCGCCCGTCACCGCGGCGAGATCGGCGCGGCCGTCGCCGTTGACGTCCGCGACCTCGATGCCGCTGGCCGGGAAGTCCGTGAGCAGGTTCGTGACGGCCCGCGTCCAGCCGGCCGCGGTGTTGCGCAGCACGTGCAGCGCGGAGCCGTTGTCGGTCGCGACGTCGGGACGGCCGTCGTCGTCGAGGTCGCCCACCTCGAGCTCGGTTGCCGGCTCGGTGTCGATGACGGTGCGAACCCAGGAACCGTCCGGCTGCGCCATCAACGCCGCGACGTCGGTTGCGGTGCCCTGGACGATGTCGACCCGGCCGTCACCGTCGAGGTCGACGGCCTTGACGAGCGTCGAGCCCGTGGTGTCGGCGACGACCTGGGGCGCGCCGAGCGTGTGCGCCGCGGTCTGCGGGAAGACCTGGATACCGGTGTCGGTGGCGACGACGACATCCAGGAGGTTGTCTCCGTCGACGTCGGCGAGCGAGATGCTGCGCACGAGCGACGAGCCGGAGGTCGAGTAGACGACCGGTGCGGCGAGTCCGCTCGCGAGTCCGCGACGCACGTGCAGCTGCCCGCCGGCCCCGGAGCCGACCCCGGCGACGAGGTCCTTGCGACCGTCGCCGTCGACGTCCCCGAGCTCGAGGGGCCGGTAGCCGCCCGACGACGCCACGGGCGTACCGGCGTTGAGAACGCCCGCGCTGCCCGGCTGGACCGTGAGCGTGTAGGGCCGGTCGGGGACGCGTGAGCCGTTGAAGTTGCGGACGCTCACGTAGTAGGTGCCGCCCATGCGGAGCGACACGGACTCGGCGACGCCCTCGGCCCCCTGGTCGGCCTGGGCCACCAGCCTGAGGTTCTGGTCGTAGACCGCGAGCACCGGGTCCATGTTCTGCGGCAGGTTCGTGTCGTCCGCCGGCGGCGTCAGGGTGACTCGTGTCGTGCGCTGGCTGGGGGAGTCGTAGCGGAACCAGTCCACGTCGCCCTCGACGCCGGTGATGCCCTGCGCCGTGACGCTCAGGGGGGTGGCTCGCGCGGGGACGTCGTTGGGCTCGTCGGCCCCGGATGCCGGCTGGCCGAAGTCGCCCGCCCAGCCACCCCCGAGCGCGCTCGTCGCGTCGACGATGCCGGCGCCGTAGAAGGGGTCGATGCCCCGCGGCCCGGCGTCGCGAGCCGTCGACCGCAGGCGTGCCGCGACCTGCGCCGGAGTGAGGCGCGGGTTCTGTGTGCGCACCAGCGCGGCGATGCCCGAGACGATCGGTGCCGAGAACGAGGTGCCGCTGCCGAAGTAGTAGGTGCCGGTGCCCTGCTCGGTCAGACGGGTCGAGAGGATGTCCCAGCCCGGCGCCGCGACGTCGACCCACGAGCCGTGCGTGCTGAAGTCGACCAGGCGGCCCGCGTTGTCGGTCGCGCCGACCGCGATCGCCTCGGGGTATGCCGCTGGGTACTCGGGCTCGTCCGAGCCGGAGTTGCCAGCCGCCACGACGACGACCGCACCCTTGCCGACGGCGTACTTCACGGCGTCGTGCAGGGCAGGGCTGTCGTCGGGTCCCCCGAGCGACAGGTTGACGATGCGCGCGCCGTGGTCGACGGCCCACCTGATGCCCTTGATGATGTTGGAGTCGGTGCCCTGGCCCGCCGAGTTGAGCACCTTGACGGGCATGACCCTTGCGTTCCAGGCGACCCCGGCGATGCCTTCGGTGTTGTTGGTCTGCGCGGCGACGATGCCCGCGACCATCGACCCGTGCCCGTTGTTGTCGCTCGCCGACCCCGTGACGATGCCGACGTTGCTGACGAAGTTGAAGCCGGACACCGTGCGGCCGAGGAGGTCGGGGTGCTTGCCGTTGACGCCGGTGTCGACGACGGCGACCACCTGCGATAGCGAGCCCTTCGAGCGGTCCCAGGCGGACGGCATACGCACCGTCTTGAGGTAGTCCTGGTCGCCGGACGCGTAACCCAGGTCGTTCGGCGTCGCGTTGGTCTCGCGGATGTAGTCGAGCGTGACGTCGGCGACGGCGGGGTCGGCGCTCAGCCGGCTCGCGAGCTCGTCGGCGTTTCCGGTGGTCGTGACCTTGACGAAGTCGGTGCCCTCGAGCGCCTCGGCCTGGCGGCCGCCCCGGCTCTTCGCGGCCTTGTCGCGCACGGCCTTCGACGCATTCTTCTTGAACTTCACGAGCACCGTGTGCGGGTCGTGAGCCTGCTGCTCCTTCCCCTGCCGGGTCGGCCGCGGCAGGTGCTTCGCAGTCGGCTTGGCGGCGGCAGCGACCGAGGACGTGGGTGCCGCGGAGGCGGAGGTGGTGGACAAGGCCGTGACGGGTGCGACGAGCGCAAGCGTCAGGGCCGCCGCGAAAGGACGGCGACTGAGCATGGAGGTCCCCTGTGATAAGTGGTCTGGCGAGCGAATCATGACAGACCGGACGACGCCGTGACGGCCTGATCACGCACGAGCTGGACCGAGACGGAGACCTGCTGAGATACGAGCAGCTGCGGGCGCGAGCGGTCCTTCCCGCGGTAGTCCGCGTGCCGGGCTGCCGTTGGGGTCAGGCGTTCAGACATTTGGCCCGGGGCCTGTGCGGTACACCGCGCCCGTGTCTGCATGCGACAGAAGTCCTTTACACCCAAAATTCGCATTTCACGCCTCATGGGCACCAGCGCCCGTAACCTTCCGGCGTGAGATCGGGGAGCATGCCGTATGTCCCGGCGCTGGACGGCCTGCGGGGGATCGCTGTGGCGCTCGTCGTCTGCGCTCACGTCGTGCCCGGATTCACCGCCGGCCGAGTCGGCGTCGACGTGTTCTTCGTCCTCAGCGGCTACCTGATCACGACGATCCTGCTGCGGGAGTGGACGGCTCGGGGGCGCATCGACCTCAGGGCGTTCTACCTCCGTCGGCTGCTGCGCTTGGGGCCGCCCCTCGCAGTCGTGCTCGCCGCCTACATCCTGGCGACCCCCGTCTGGGTGTCGCGTGGCGTGACTCTGGAGCAGCTGACGACCGTGTGGGTAGCGGCCGCCACCTACACGTGGAATCTGCTCATCGTCGGCCTGGGGGTGCTCCCGACAGGCGCCGCAGGCGCGCTGAGTCACCTCTGGTCACTGGGTCAGGAGGAGCAGTTCTACCTCGTCTTCCCTCTGGTGCTCGTCCTGGTCCTTCGCAGGCGGTCACAGCCACGCGTCCTGTTGCGGGCGCTGCTCGGGTTGGCTGTGGTGATGCTCCTCCTGTACGTGCTGACAGCAGGCACGCTCTTCGCGGAGTTCGGTCCAGTTACGCGCGGGTTCGGGCTGCTTGTCGGCTCTGCGCTGGCGGTCGGCAGATGGGGCGGTCAGGCGTATGCCGTCCGGCGCTGGTTGGCGCTCGGAGCCGTCCTGGTTGTGGGGATCGTCATCACAGGCGCCGTGCTCCGATGGCTACCCGGCGACGCCGACATCCCCGCGGCGGTGTGCGTGGCTGTCCTGGTGATCGCTCACGTGACTGGCCATGGTGAGGGCGCCCTGAGTCGGCTCCTGGCGTTCCGACCGTTGGTATGGCTCGGCCTGGTGAGCTACTCGCTGTACCTGTGGCATCTCCCGCTCGTGGTGCTGGCCGCCGACGTCTGGCACCTCGGCAGCCTCGGTGTCGCTGCTTTCGCGCTCCCTACAGCGCTCGCCCTGGCCGAGCTGACGCGGCGACTCGTCGAGGAGCCCGCGGCACGGGTCAAGGAACGCTGGGTACGCGCTCGGACTGCTCCTGGGATGCTCGGTGACCCGGCACCCGCTGCGCTCGAGTAGGGGCGACCGAACGCGTGGCCTCGCGAATCAGGATGGCCAGGCCGACGATGACGTAGACGCAGGAAAGCGCCGCCTTCCACCACGGGAAGGTGAGCTCGCCGAAGGGTTGCTCCGTGTAGGTCATCCAGATGATGGGATACCAGAAGAGCAACAGGACCAGGGCCGCTCGCACGGCCTGTCGACGGGCGGCGAACACCGCCAGGACGACGATGACCCAGACCCAGTGGTGGCTCCACGACACCGGCGACCCGAGCAGTCCGCCGAAGGCGATCCAGACGACGGCCGACACCTCTGCACCCGGCCCGCGTTGGCGCAGGCTGTGCCGCGCAGCCGCCGCGCCGAGCGCCACCCCGGCCAGGGCCAGGGCCGCCTGGGCGACGAGTGGGAGCTCAGGACGGCCGAGCAGCCGTAGCGCTGCCGCCAGCAACGACTGGTTGTCGGTGCCGACGACGGCGTCGGAGCCGAACTTGGACAGCCCGAGGAACCCGCCTCCCCAGAAGGACGCACTCGCCGCGGGCGCGACAAGCCAACCGACCGCCACCGATGCGGCGAAGCCGATGCCCGTACGCACGAGTGAGGCCCAGTCGCGCTTGAGGAGGAAGTAGACGACGAAGACGGCCGGGGTCAGCTTGATCCCGGCGGCGATGCCGATGAGGAAGCCGCGCCGACGCGTGGGGAGGACGAGGAGGTCGATGACCACCATCGCCATCAGGATGAGGTTGACCTGGCCCAACAGCAGGTTCCGCATGATCGGCTCGAGCGCAGCCGTCGCCACGACGAGCCAGGCGATGGAGGCAGGGCGCAGCTCGAGGCGTCGCGCGACGACGGTGATGACGATTGCGAGGGCAGCCGCCGACGCGGCGGTCAGGACGAACCGGGCCGCGCCGACCGGCAACAGTGCCAACGGGACGAACACCGCCGCGGCGAAGGGGGAGTAGGTGAACCTGAGGTCCACGCCCGACGCGACGGCATACAGGTCTCCACCGTCCAGGAGCGTGCGTGCGCCCATCACGTAGACGTCGAGGTCGACCCAGATGCCGGTGTCGACGGTGCGCCACTGCACCCAGCCGAACATGGCGGTCACGACGATGGCGAGCACCGTCACGAGGCGCGTCACCGGCCGTGACATGGCGATCTGCATGCTCATCCCGTTCGCGAGGCGGCTGGCGGATCCAGCCCGGTGGTGTCCGACCACCTCGGCCATTCTCATGGAGCCGGGATCGAAAATACGCCCAATCGGAACATTCGGCCCACGACTGCGCGCTCAGAGCTGGGTGAGAACCTGCTCGCCGATGTGGCGCATCCCGCGCAGCACCGCCCAGACCGTCAGGTGGTCGAGGGTCGTGCCGGGGGCGGGGTCCCAGTTGGCGATGGCCGCCCAGGTCACGGTCCGGTCGCCGATGGTCACCGCGCCCACGTCGGCGCGGACTCCGGCGTCGGTGCCCGTCTTGTTCCAGAAGGTCGTCGGCTGGGCCAGCGAGGCATGGTGGGCGATCGGGTCGAGGCCCCCCTGCTCGACGAGGGCCGATCCCACCATCGACTGGTCGACGTTGGCCGACAGCCACTGGCGGACGAGCTGGTCCGCCTCGTGGCCCGCCGCCGTGCCACTGGCCAGTCGGCTCATGAGGCTGCTCAGCTCGGCGGCCGTACCCGTCGAGAGGGTGGCCGGGTGGTCGGCCTCTCGGACGTCGCGGACCTGGTCGTGAAGCGCCGTTGCCCGGAGCCCGAGCGAGGTGGCTCGTGCGGCGACCTCGGCCAGACCGACCCGCCGGAGCAGGACGTTCGTCGCGAGGTTGTCGGAGACGGCGCCGACGAGGGCCGCCACGTCCACCAAGGGCAGTGTCTCTACGGAGAGGGTGTGCCACAGGCCGGAGTCTCCGACCCAGAGGTCGACGGTCCGGGTCAGGGGCTCGTCCGGCGACAGCTCGCCGGCAGCGATCGCCCGCGCCGTCTCCACGAGGAGGAGCACCTTGCCGACGGATGCCGTGCGCAACGGCTCGACGGTTCCAGCCACGCCCAGCGGCATACCTGATCCGTCACGGACGCAGACCGACCATGTGACCCCGCCGGCGTGTGGAAGCTCGAAATCCATGTCAGCCAAGGGATCCGAGCCACTTGATGAGGGCTGCGTTGACGGGGTCGGGGGCTTCCTCGGTGAGGAAGTGGCCGGCGCCGGGGATCTTGACCTGGCGGTAGTCGCCGGGCACGAAGGCCCCGGAACCGTGGGTCGCGGCGGCGATGACGCAGCCGTCGTCGGTGCCCTGCAGCTGCAGCACCGGCACGCGGATCGCGTGGCGGATGCGCCGCATGAACAGGGGTCCGTCGGGGCGGATCGACGAACGCCCGAGCCAGCGGTAGTGCTCGGCCGCCGAGTGGGCGACGAACGGGATCATCATGGCGTCGCCGTACCGCGCGACGTCCTCCGACTGGGGGAACGTGCCGAACGGAGAGGCCCACGAGCAGAGGAGGTTCTCGACGTAGTCGTGCGACTTCGCCATCTCGCGCTCGGGCACGAACGGCTTCTGGAGGGCGGCGATCCACGACGAGGCCCGGCGCTGTTCAGGGTCGGTCCACGTCGCGTGCCGCATCACCCTCGGATGCGGCATGGACAGCGAGGCGATCGCGCGCGTCACGTCGCGACGCAGCACCGGCATGCACCAGGCCACCCAGCCGCCGAGGCCCTGACCCATGACGACGGCGTCCTTCTCTCCCAGGGCGCGGATGACGCTGGCCGTGTCGAGCGTCGCCATGTACGTGTCGTAGCCGCGCGGGGGCTTGTCGGAGCCGCCGTAGCCGCGGAGGTCCATGGCGGCGACGCGGTAGCCGGCCGCGGCGAGCGCGACCATCTGGTGACGCCACGTGAACCAGAACTGGGGGAAGCCGTGCAGCAGGAGCACGAGCGGACCCTCGCCGAGCTCGGCGACGTGGAAGCGCGCACCGTTCGCCGAGACGTAGCGGTGCTCCCAGGGGCCGTCGATGTTGACGAAGGCAGCGTCGACGGACATGGGAGGGGTCGGTCGGGACTCAGGCGTCGCGGGACGGATCGGGCTGCGCCGTGGGGGCGGTCGCCGAGGCGGGGATGTCCTTGCGGTCCCACTCCGGACGCGGAGCCGGCACGACCGTGCCGGGGTGCTCGGT
Source organism: Terrabacter terrigena (assembly GCF_042676085.1). Taxonomy (NCBI): domain Bacteria; kingdom Bacillati; phylum Actinomycetota; class Actinomycetes; order Micrococcales; family Intrasporangiaceae; genus Terrabacter; species Terrabacter terrigena. The sequence continues at coordinate 325,362 of NZ_JBHTKH010000002.1, read as the reverse complement.
GGCCGACTTGAGGGCGGCGACGGTCGTCTGCGCCTCGGCGATCGTCTTCTCCGGCGTCGGCTTGACGGTCTTCATCTTGCGGATGCCGAGCAGGGCGAGAACGCCGGCGACGACCAGCATGAAGACGGTGACGATGAGGAGGCTGAGCCAGCGAGGAAGGCCGAGCGCCTCGATGCCCTCGGCGATGGTGATGAAGATGAAGTAGACGGCGTAGAAGACGATGACGCCCGCGGCGGCGAGCAGCCCGCCACCGATGCCCGCCTTCTTGACCTGCACCGAGACCTCAGCCTTGGCCAGGGCGATCTCGCTGCGCACGAGCGTCGAGATGTCCTGCGACGCAGACGCGACCAGCTGGCCGAGCGTCCGCTCCTGCCGGGGATCCGTGCTCATCGGCTCACTTCCTCGGTTCTCGATGGCGAATGTCTGGATGGCGACTGCGCGGGCGCGTCCACCGGTTGCCACCCTACTGCGAGCCCCTTACCCGAAGGTGCGCGGCAGGGGACATCAGGCCGGATCCCGAGGCTGGGTCTCGTAGACGTCGGGGATGCCGTCGTCGTCGCGGTCCGCGGTCTCGCGTGCCTCGACGAGCCGGTAGTGGCGGTTGCGCGCTCTCAGAACCACGCTCGCGAGCAGCGCCGCGACGAGGCTGCCGCCCAGGACGGCCAGCTTGACGTGGTCGTCGCGCTCGGATCCGGGACCGAAGGCCAGCTCACCGACGAGGAGGCTCACGGTGAACCCGACGCCGGCGAGAAGCGACAGGCCGAGAACGTCCGTCCACGAGAGGTCCTCGTCCAGCTCGGCGCGGGTGAAACGGGCGACGGCCCAGGTGCCTCCCATCACGCCGACCGCCTTGCCCGCGACGAGACCCACCGTGACGCCGATCGCGGCTGGATCGCGGCTGGCGGCCGCGAGGCCGCCTCCCACGACGGTCACGCCGGCGGCGAAGAAGGCGAAGGCCGGGACGGCGAAGCCCGCCGAGAAGGGGCGGATCCGGTGTTCCATGCGCTCGGCTAGCGAGTGCCGGTCGGGGGCTTCCTCGACCTCACGGTTCACCGGTACGAGCAGACCCAGGAGCACTCCGGCCACCGTCGCGTGCACGCCACTCGAGTGGACGCACACCCAGGCGAGAACGGCCGGAGCTGCCAGGACAAGGGGGTTGGTGACTCTGGCCTTCAGCAGGAGCCGCCACACCACGAGTGGAACCGCCGCCGCCAGGAGCCAGAGGAGGTTCACCGACGCGGTGTAGAACACGGCGATGATCGTGATGGCGATCAGGTCGTCGACGACGGCGAGGGTCAGCAGGAACGACCGTAGGGCGCTCGGCAGGTGGGTCCCGATGACGGCGAGGACCGCGAGGGCGAAGGCGATGTCCGTGGCTGTGGGGATCGCCCACCCGCGCAGTATGCCGCCCAGCTCGCCAGCGCTGTCTCCGTTGGACACGAGCGTCGCCGTGACGACGAAGAGGCCTGCCGGCAGGACCACGCCGCACACCGCTGCCGCGATGGGGAGGGCTGCCTTGCGGCGGTCTGACAGGTCGCCGGCCACGAACTCGCGCTTCAGCTCTATCCCGGCGACCAGGAAGAACACGGCGAGAAGGCCGTCTGCCGCCCATGTCCCGAGGGAGAGGTCCAGGTGGAGGGCGGAAGGTCCGACGACGGTGTCCCGCAGCGACGCGTAGCCATTGCGCCACGGCGAGTTCGCCCAGGCGAGAGCGGCAACTGCTGCGACGAGCAGGATCGCTCCGCCCACGGTCTCGGCGCGCAGGAGCTCTGCGACGTACTTCGCCTCGCGCCACGTGCCGCGTCCCAGCAGGCGCTCGCGTCGCGGTGTTCGCCCATCGAGGGGGGAGTGGGTGGTCGGCTTCGCGGGCGGATCGCTCGCCATGGGTGTTCCCTTCGGGCGCATGGGTATCGAACGCCGACCAGACTTCCCGGCACACCCAGCCCAGACGAACTTCCTTTGGGCGCCTGCAGTCTACCTAGAGGCCTTGTGACACGGGCAATTCGGACTAACAGGACATCGCCCGTGGAAGGCCGTCCGCGTCCGTACATTTGGTGGCGGGGCGGGAGAGATCCCGAAGATCACACAGTTGGGGGGAATGACATGGGTGCAAACACCGAGCCTGGCTGGTACTACGTGGGCAAGGGGCAGCTGCGCTATCGCGACGAGGTCGGCTGGACGGCATACGAGATGGACACGCGCGACGTGCGTGCGGCCGAGTGGCCGCCGGCGACGCCCGCGGAGATGTTGCGGGAACTGCGCGCGAGCGGTTCCGACGGGAGCTCGCGCAAGTTCCCGAGTGCCCTCCGACGCCTGCGTCGCGCCAGTCGGAGTGCAGGGCGTCACCGCAGCGCGTGAGTTCCGCGTGCACGTGCAGGACCGCACCTGGGATGCCGGGCCGACATGTCGGCCCGGCATCCCTCGTGTCGGTGCTCAGTCCTGGCAGTCGAGCACCGCCAAGGCCGTGGTCCTGGTCGCTTCCGTGCAGCCCGCCTGGACCGCCAGACCGTACGCCGGCGAAGTGGGCGCGGCGACGACCATGCTGGACGCCTCGATCGCACGACGGCCGCCCTGGCGCCCGAGCCACACGTCGAGGTAGGCGGCCTGGTCCTCGGGTCGGAAGGCGTCGATCGGATTGCTCGCCCAGACGGTGACGCCGGCCGCCGCGAGGTCCTCGGCCAACGGTTCCGGGGCAAGGACGACTCGGTCTCCGGCGAGAGACCTGATCGTGTCCACGGCGTCGACAGGTCCGGCCAGGGCTGGCCCACGGCCGAGCAGGGTGATCGCGGCCACCGCAGCGAGTCCGAGAGTGGTGGCTCGGATCAGCAGCCGTGGCCCCCGCCGTGCTCCACCTGCCCCTCGACGGTCGGGGCTGGTCCCGTGCGACGGCGCCGGCGCAGCAGCCTCCAGCCGCCGGATCAAGGCCGTGAGTCCCAGAGCGGCTGGGCCGAGGAGGAAGAGCAGCAGCCACATCCCGTGCCTGGCGGACGTGGCCGTGGCCACGCTCATGCCCAGCACGGCGCAGAGCTCCCACATCCGGAGGCGACCCTTGAGCACGGCCGCGATGCCCAGCGCGATGGCTGCCAGGACCATGAGCAGGTCGAACGTCGACCGGAGGTCGGGCCGCGCCCACAGCTCGGTGCCGCGTCGGGCCGCCTCGTTGGAGAGCACCCCCAGGTAGTAGTGCCACGTTCTGAAGAGTGCTGGGTTGACCCAGACCGACAGGAGCGTGGCGCCGCCGACGAGGAGCGCGGTCACAGGACTGGTGCGGAGGCGAGACAGCGCCAGGTAGCACCCCGTGAGGGCGACACCCACGAGCACGCCGCCGTGCAGGTTGCCCCAGACTGCGATGAGCGGGACCACCAGCCAGATGTGCTGCGACGGCCTCCTCGTCTCTTTCCGGAGCAGCAGGACCAGCAGTGCGTAGGGGACGAGGGAGAGCATCTGCGCGCGGACCACGCCGAAGACCGGCAGCATGCCGAGGCCTACGACAGCGACTGCGCCGGCCGCAGCCGCTGGATGAGATCCCGCGCGCATCGCGTCCCGACCCAGCACGAGGAGCGTGGTCGCGGCGAGGGCGATGAGCGCGAGGGGGAGTGCTGCCGGCGACAGTGAGTTGGCGGCATACATCAGCAGCTCGCCCAGCGCGGGCACGTTCGGCCAGCCGGCGGTGTCGGCTGCGGCGAACGGAACGCCGGTGGGAACCGAACCGGAAGCGGCGACGTGTTCGCCCAGGGCGACCATCCACTTCGTGTCGGCCCCCACGAGAACGCGCGGCGCCAGATAGCTGGCAAGGCCCGCGACAACGAGGGCGGGCAGCCACCCCAGATCCGCAGCCGTCAACCGGTGCGGGCGCGAATCAGGCTGTGTCGCAATGGTGCTCGTCATGTGGATCCTGGCCGACGTGGGTTGCGGTGGACAGTTTCGCGGTTCCGAACACGCAGCATCGGGGCACGAGCGCTCGGGATCGATGGCCTCGGATGTGTCCGATTTGGACGGTACAGGCGGTTTCGCGTGATAGGGCTGGTTTTTGCGATTTCAAGTACGACGACCGCTTTGAGCCCTTACCTTCTCACCCGGAGGGCTGCGCAGGGCAGCTCACCTGGGAGGAGACACACCATGACCAAGCTAGCTGCCAAGATCCACGCGGTTCTCGCCTCGCGTGACGAGGGCGCCACCGCCGTCGAGTACGGCCTGATGGTTGCGCTCATCGCGGCCGTCATCATCGCCGGCGTCACTCTGATCGGCACCAACAGCGGCAACACGTTCAACAACGTCGCGACCGCCATCTGAGGGAGCCTGCTCCGCGGGGGCGGGCGCTGGTTTTCAGCAAGATTGCAAGGTTTCTGCAAGTCGGCCGCAAGGAGGGCGTCTGTTCAGCCCAAGTCAGCGGCTACGACGGGGCGCAGTTTCCACGATCTCGTGGGTACTGTGCCCCGTTTTGTTGCAATTTGTCCCGGACAAATCCGCAAGGCGACACGCCGGTTGATCGTTGCAAGACTTTTCGCCCATTTCTGAGACAAGGGGTCCCAAGCCCACCTACCTTCTGCGTGGGGGCTCACACCGGGTGGCCCCGAACCGTGAAGGGAAACTCCAATGACCAAGCTCATCGCCAAGCTCCAGACCCGCCTCAACGTCTCCCGCGACAAGGGCGCCACCGCCGTCGAGTACGGCCTGATGGTCGCGCTCATCGCCGCCGTCATCATCGCCGGCGTGACGCTGGTCGGTAGCGCCTCGGGCAACACGTTCAACAACGTCGCCACCAAGATCTGACGATCGGGGCGGTCCAGAGCCGCAGGGCCCACGGGCCACACCACAAGAGAGGAGGGGAGACACATGAGCACATCACCCAGGCCGCGGTCCCAACCGCAGCGATCGCTTCGCGAGCGAGGGGCGGCCGCGGTTGAGCTGGCCATCGTGTTTCCCCTCCTCTTCCTCGTGATCGCTGGGATCGTCGACTTCGGTCGCGCGTTCTTCACGCAGATCCAGGTCACCAACGCCGCACGCGAGGGCGCCAGGGCCGCTGTCGTCATGGTGCCCAACGCCGACGTCATCACCAGGGCGACGAATGCGGCAGCAGGCGTCCCTGCGGTGGCCGCCAGCGTGATCGCCTCGTGTACAACGGGCGCCACGTCCGACGCTTCGGTGCAGGTGACCGCGCCGTTCCAGTGGATCCTCCTCGGGCCGGCGATGTCGATCATCGGCAAGTCCTTCGGCGGCGGGAACGTCATCTCGTCGACGGGAGTCATGCGATGCGGTGGATGAGCCGCGCAGCTTCACGCCGCGAGCGTGAGAAGGGCGCTGTCGCCTCCATCGCAGCGATTCTGCTCGCCAGCGGTGTCGTGATGGCGATGCTCGCCCTCACCGTCGACGTCGGCAACATCATGGCCGAGAGGCGCCAGCTGCAGAACGGCGCCGACGCGGCGGCACTGGCCCTCGCCAGGAGCTGCGCCAAGGTTCCCGTCTCGACGGACTGCTCCACTGCCCTGCTCGCGTCCAGCGCGTTCGAAGGTCTCGCCAGCGCCAACTCGGTCGACGGTCTGCAGTCACTGCCGGCCACCAATGCCGCGAGCCAGCCACTGATCTGTGGCCGCAACGTCCCGACTCTTCCCGCGTGCACCATCACGGCCTCGGCCGCCGACCTCGACGCGTGCCTCCCGCTACCGAGCGGGCTGGACCCGACTGTGCCTTATGTCGAGACGCGGACTAAGACGAAGTCGACCGGCTCGACGCCGAACGTGCTCACCTCCTTCTTCGCGAAGGCGGCGATCGCCGGTTACACCGACAAGCAGTACACCGCGTGCAGCAGGGCCGCGTGGGGGTCACCCTCCGGCACCGGCAAGACGCTCCCGATGACGATCGGCAACTGCGAGTGGACGAAGATGACGGCCAACGGCACGAAGTACGCGCCGAGCCCGGCCTACTCGCCGGCCCCCGGGTCGTCCACCACGAGCTTGCCAACCAGCATCAAGAACGGCGGATACGTCGTCGGGATCCAGTCGCACGCCGACGCCAACAACGTCGACCCTGCCTGCCGACAGGCGAACGGTCAGTACTACCCGGGCGGCTTCGGCTGGCTCCAGGAGACCGGCTGCGTGACGACGGTCAATGCCGATGCCACCGTCACCGGCGACACGGGCGCCTCGGTGCCGGACGGCTGCAAGAGCTCGGCCAACCTGAACCAGTACCTCGGCAGAGAGGTCTACGTCCCGATCAGCGTCACGGCCACGGGCACAGGTACGTCCGGCGTCTACACCATGGACGGCGTGGCCTCCTTCTTCCTGGCGGGCTACTCCAGCCTACCCGCCGGCGGCTCGGCCGCCGTGTACAAGGACGAGCTCAACGTGTGCAGCAGCAAGTGCATCTGGGGCTGGTTCACCTCCTCGATGATGCCGGTCGACAGCGCCCTCGGCACCAGCTCCGGCAAGGGCGCCATCAAGGTCGTTCCCGTCGGCTGACAGCCACACCGCTCGTACTCCTGCACGCGACACAACCCTGGGGGGTCACAGATCATGAACCGTCGAATCCTTGCCATCGCACTCGCCGTCGTCCTTGCCATCGGCGGCGGGGCCATGGTCATCACGTATGCCCGCAACGCGGACGCTCGCGCGATCGCCGCCGAGTCGCCCGCCCGGGTGTACGTCGCGCAGAAGCCGATCCCTGCGGGCACGACGCTCAAGGACGCGCAGCGGCAGGAGATGATCGTCGAGACGGTCGTCGCGGCCAAGGCGCTTCCGGCGGGAGCCCTGGAGGAGATCAACGCCGACAACAACAACCTCCTCGCGCTGTCCGACGTCCAGCCTGGCGAGTTCCTCCTTGCGGCGCGGTTCGGGTCCACGCCGGTGGGAGACAAGGCCATCGAGGTGCCGTCGGGCATGCTCGCGGTGTCGGTTCAGCTCAGCGACCCCGCCCGTGTCGGAAGGTTCGTGACGCCGGGCTCGAAGATCGCGATCTACCAGAGCTACCAGATCAAGGATCTCCGCGACACTCCCGAGGCGAAGATCCTCAACGACAACGACGTCCACGGCACGAGCCTGTTGCTGCCCGACGTCCTCGTCATCGGCATGGGTGACGCGCCGCTGTCGGCCCCCGTCAAGACCACGGCGGAAGGTGAGCAGCCCACCGCCCAGGCGCAGTCGCAGGCCGGGGGCTTCCTGGTCACGGTGGCCGTGAGCCCCGCGGATGCGCCCATCTTGATCCACGGCATCAACAACCGCACCCTGTATGCCGCGCTTCGCGGGTCGGACGTCAAGGTCGACCCAGGCCTCGAGGTGACCGACCTCAAGCTGCGCGAGGCGGTGACGACGCCATGACCATCCTCTGGGACGCGACCGCCGGCGGCGGGGAGGCGTACCACTTCGCCCTCGGCGGGGACGCACTCCACCTCACCTCGGGGCCACGCGTCAGCCGGGCCCTCGAGGACGACCCGTCGCACGCGCTCGTCATCATCGGCCCCGACATCGACCTCGACTCCGCCTGCAACCTGGCGGAGGAGGAGCGCGTTGCCAGGCCGGAGCTCGGCGTCATCCTGCTGCGTCACCGGCTCGACGTCACGGTGCTCGCCCAGGCGCTGCGTAGCGGTGTCCGCGAGGTCGTCGCCGCCGACGACCAGAACGCCATCGCCGAGGCCGTACGCCGCTCGAACGCCCTCACCGCCCAGCTCGTCGGGCACGGGGCGGCCGGTGGCGGCACCCGCGACGGCAAGGTGATCACCGTCTTCAGCGCCAAGGGCGGGGTCGGCAAGACGACCGTTTCCACGAACCTGGCGACCTACCTCGCGTCGACGGGCGCTCGGACCGTTCTCGTCGACCTCGACCTCATGTTCGGTGACGTCGCGATCAGCCTGCAGCTCCAGCCGCCCGGGTCGGTGCGAGACCTCGTGGCCATGAGCGGGCACCTCGACGCCCAGGGCGTCCAGTCCGTCGTCACCCGGCACGAGCCGAGCGGTCTGGACGTCATCGCGGCACCCCCGGACCCCGCGGATGCCGAGCGCGTGCCGTCACACGTCATCGTCGAGCTGCTCCGGGTCGCCCGGGCCAACTACGACTACGTCCTCGTCGACACGCCACCGTCGTTCACCGAGCACGTGCTGGCGGCGTTCGACCTCAGCGACCTCACCGTGCTCGTGGCGACGCTCGACATCCCCGCAGTCAAGAACCTCAGGATCGCGATCAACACGCTCGACACGCTCGGTGCCTCCAGGGAGGCGCGCACCATCGTGCTCAACCGTGCGGACGCCAAGGTCGGCCTGCGACCCGACGACGTCGAGGCCGCCCTCAAGGCGCCGATCTCGGCCAACATCCCCAACACCCTGGCGGTGCCGGCATCGGTCAACCGCGGTGTCGCGATCATCCTCGACGAGCCCCGCAGCCCTGTGGCGATGGCGCTTCGCGAGCTGGCGGACACCGAGATCCGCCGCCGCTTCGGCGAGGACCTCCAGAACGGCGCCAAGCGGAGCACCTTCGGACTCCTGAGGAGCAAGCGATGAGCAACCTTGCCGAGAGGCTCGACCGAGCACGCGCGCAGCAGCAGGTCGTCGTCGACCCCGGGCCGACGCAGGTACGGCCGTCCGCCGGTCCCACCCCTGTCGTGAAGCGTCGCGCCGTGGACCCCTTTGCGGGAGTCAAGGAGCGCGTGCACCAGGCGCTCGTCGAGCAGCTCGGGCCGCGGCTCTACGACCCGCACCTCGCCGAGGCAGAGCTCGCCGCCCAGGTGCGCACGACGCTGCAGGAGGTCATCGACCTCGAGCAGACGCCGCTGTCGCACGCCGACCGGACGCGCATCGCCCAGGACGTGTCGGACGACATCCTCGGCCACGGGCCACTCGAGCCCTACCTGCGTGACCCAGAGGTCTCCGAGATCATGGTCAACGGCCCGGACAGCATCTTCGTCGAGCGCGCCGGCAAGCTGTTCCCCGTCGAGGCGACCTTCTCGAACGACGCACACCTTCGGCGCACCATCGACAAGATCGTCGGTCGCGTCGGCAGGCGCGTCGACGAGTCGAGCCCGATGGTCGACGCGCGCCTTCCCGACGGGTCCCGTGTCAACGCGGTGGTCCCACCCATCGCGTTGGACGGCTCGTTGCTGACGATCCGAAAGTTCTCGGCGGACCCGTTCACCGACAAGGACCTCATCACGTTCGGCACCATCACGCCGAACATCCGTGACTTCCTCGCTGCGTGCGTCAAGGGCCGGCGCAACATCATCATCAGCGGTGGCACGGGTTCCGGAAAGACGACGACTCTCAACGTGATGAGCTCGTTCATCCCGGCCGACGAGCGCATCGTCACCATCGAGGACGCGGCCGAGCTCCAGCTGCAGCAGGACCACGTGCTGAGACTCGAGTCTCGACCGCCGAACATCGAGGGCCGCGGCGCGATCCAGATCCGTGACCTCGTGAAGAACTGCCTCCGTATGCGTCCTGACCGCATCATCGTCGGTGAGATCCGTGACGGCGCAGCACTCGACATGCTGCAGGCGATGAACACCGGTCATGACGGTTCCATCACGACGGTGCACGCCAACACCCCGCGCGACAGCCTCTCCCGTCTCGAGACGATGGTGCTCATGGCGGGCGTGGAGCTCCCCGTGCGTGCCATCCGCGAGCAGGTGGCCGGCGCTGTCGACCTCATCGTCCAGCAGTCCAGGCTCAAGGACGGTACGCGTCGCATCACCGCGATCAGCGAGGTCGTGGGCATGGAGTCCGACGTGATCACCCTGCAGGACATCTTCCTCTTCGACTACTCGGCGGGCCGTGACGATGCCGGTCGCTTCCTCGGAGGCATGGTTCCGACAGGCATCCGGCCGAAGTTCACATCCGACCTGCAGGACCTCGGCGTCGAGCTCCCCGTGCAGCTGTTCTCACGTATGGCGCGGTGACTCCGGTGTTCCGTCGTCTGGTCCCGGCCGCCGTCACGGCAGGGCTTGCCGCGATCGTCGTGGTGGTGGGCTCGATGCCGGCGAGCGCCGCTGACAGCGTCACCGTCGGCCTGAGCGGGGTGTCCACGACCACGTCGAGCTCCGCCTCGCTGCTGACGGGCGTGCTCACGCTCCGGAGCCGATCCGCCGTCCAGGTGGATGCCGGCCGGCTCACCGTGCGAGTGGACGGCGTCGACCACAAGCCGACGGTGAAGCAGGCGCCGAAGCGCGCCCGCAAGGCGATGCTCGTCATCGACACGAGCGGGTCGATGGGTGTGAGCGGCATGGCGACCGTCCGCGCCGCGTCGAAGACGTTCCTCGCCACGGTGCCCAGCGACGTCCTCGTCGGAGTCACCTCGTTCGCCGACACTGCCGGCGTCGACCTGGCGCCCACCTTGGACCGGAAGGCGGTCCAGCGGGTGGTCGACGGTCTGGCTTCGCGGGGCAACACGAGCCTCTACGCCGCTATGTCGGCGGCGACGACCTCGCTCGGAGCGACGGGGGACCGCAGCATCCTTCTCCTCAGTGACGGCGCCGACACGGTCGCGCGGAACGGGCCTGCCACCTTGAGCACGACGGTGGACAAGCTGCGTTCGGCGGGCGTGCGTGTCGACGTGGTCCGCTTCAAGACCTCTGACCCCGACGCGGTGACGGCGCTGAGCGGATTCGCCTCCGCCAATGGTGGATCCGTGGTTCCTGCGGCGGACACAGCAGCGGTGGCCTCGGCCTTCCAGACCGCGGCGAAGGCGCTCGACCAGCAGGTGCAGTTCTCGTTGTCCCTGCCCGGCGTGAAGGCCGGTGATCACCAGGTCGAGGTGGCGGGAGTCGCTGGTGGGACGTCGTTCGCGTTCACGCGCAAGGTTCGGTTCGATGCCCCAGTGCCTGCAGCGGCCCCGAGCACCGTTCCCGCGCCACAGGCCAGCGCGCAGGCCATCGCGGGTGGCTCGGTCGTCGACAGCCTCGCGACTCTGACGAAGCCGAACTATGTGCCGTGGATCGCGGCCGGACTACTCGGTCTCGCGGTGCTCACCTTCGTCATGGTTGTGTCCGCACCGACCCTGCAGACCCGTCGTGAGCGCCGGGTCGCCGCCATCGAGGGCTACGTGGTCGGCAGCCGCAGCGCAGCTCGCGAGGAAGCCCGGGCCGCCCAGCACAACATCACCGAGTCGCTTCTCGACCTGGGCGAGAAGGTGATGAAGGACCGTGAGTCGACGAAGACCACCATGTCTCTCATCGAGCGCGCAGACCTTCCCTTCCGTGCCGGGGAGTGGTTCGTCGTCCGCGTCATCGCCGTGGTCCTCGGAGTCGTGGGAGGTTGGTTGTTCGGCGCGGAGTCGCCCATGATCCCGCTGGGCGCCGGGGCGCTGGTCGGTCTGGTGCTGCCGCCGGTCGCCTTGCGGTTCATGGCTGCCCGCCGCTCGAAGCACTTCGAGCGTCAGCTCCCCGACATCCTCATGCTGGTCTCCACCAGCCTCAAGAGTGGTTTCGGTCTGCCCCAGGCCCTCGATGCCGTGGCGCGCGACACCGCAGAGCCGGCCGCCAAGGAGTTCAGCCGGGCACTGGCCGAGACGCGCATCGGCACCGACATCACCGACGCCCTGGAGCGTATGGGTGAGCGAATGGGGAGCGTCTCGATGCGCTGGGCGGTGATGTCGATTCGTATCCAGCGAGACGTGGGCGGCAACCTCGCCGACACGCTCCGCACCACGGCGAACACGCTCCGCGAGCGCGAGTCCCTCCAGCGCCAGGTGGCGACGCTTTCCGCCGAAGGAAAGCTCTCCGCCTACATCCTGGTCGCGATGCCGATCTTCCTGTTCTTCTACATGATGCGGGTCAACTACGACTACGTCTCGCTGCTGTGGACCGACCAGATCGGAGTCTTCATGGGCATCGGCGGAATCGTGAGCCTGTTCGTCGGCATGCTCTGGATGCGCAGCGTCGTGAAGATCGAGGTGTGACGTGAACGTCCTCTACATCGGCACCGGCCTCGTCGGTCTTGCGATCGTCTGCCTGGTGCTCTCCATCGGCGGGGGCTCCGGCGAGCCGACCGGCGTCGCCAAGTCGCTCCTGTTGGTCGACGGGATGGTCGACCAGCGCACCGTCGTCAAGAGCGAGCTCGGTTCCAAGGACCGTTTGGTCGTCCCCATCTTCCAAGGGATGCACTCGCTCGCTGGAAAGCTCTCGCCGTCCGGCGCCGAGGCGCGGCTCGCGACGTTGCTGGACCGGGCAGGGAACCCAGCCGCGTGGTCGGTCGAGCGGATCATGGGACTGAAGGGGGCGGCGCTGCTGGTCGGCGCGCTCCTCGGTGGGGCGTACGGCGGGATGTCCGTCAAGGGAGTGCTCTTCGCCCTCATCGGGGCTGTCCTCTTCTTCTTCCTGCCCGATCTGCTCATCTACAACCTCGCCCTCAAGCGGCAGGAGGAGACAGGCAAGAGCCTGGCCGATGCACTGGACATGCTGACCGTCTGTGTCGAGGCCGGCCAGGGTTTCGACTCCGCCCTGCTCCAGGTGGCGCGGAACGTCGAGGGACCGATCTCGGGTGAGTTCGCCCGCGTGCTCTCCGAGATCCAGATCGGCAAGTCCCGCGGTGAGGCCTTCTCCGCGATGGGTGACCGCGTCACACTGCCAGAGGTGAAGAACTTCATCACCGCGCTGGTGCAGGCCGACCGACTTGGGCTTCCCATCGCCGGCGTGCTGCGCGAGCAGACCGCGACGATGCGTCTCGCCAGACGGCAGAAGGCGGAGGAGAAGGCCCAGAAGGTGACGGTGAAGATCCTCTTCCCGCTCATGCTGTGCATCCTGCCTGCGCTCTTCATCGTCATCATCGGCCCGGGCGTCATCCGTCTGATGCACACCCTTCTGGGGATGTGAGCGTTCGGACCGCAGGCCTGACACGTCGTGACGCGGGCGTCATGACGTCCTCCACCGCGGCTCGTCACGCAATGGGCCTCGTTGGGCCCGCGATCGTGCTCGGTGTTCTCACCGCGCTGCGCCTGCCCTGGTTGCACGCGCCGCTCGTCACCCAGGACGAGGGCATCATCGTCCTCTACGCGCAACAGATCCTCGACGGGCGCCTGCCACAGCGCGACTTCTACACCGTCTACGGGCCCGGCACCTTCGCTCTGACCGCTGGTGCCTTCGCGATGCTCGGGAGCAGTCTCGTGGTCGAGCGGTTGGTGGGTCTCGCCCTGCAGTCTCTCGTGGTGCTGGGGGTGTACCGGCTCGCTCTGGGACGCGGCCGCGTCTTCGCTGTCGGAGCCTCGCTGCTGAGCGTCCTGTGCCTCACGCCGCTCGGTCTGGCCGCCTATGCCTGGGTCGGTGGCTTGTGCTGCATCGTCTGGGGGATCGTTCTCCTGCAGGGACGCAGGCGCCTGGTGCCAGCGTTCGCCTTGTTGGCGCTCAGCGCGTTCTTTCGTCCGGAGATGGCGTTGCCTGCGCTCGCGGCAGGTCTGCCGTTCCTCACCTCGCGGGCCGCCTGGCGAAGTGCCGTCCTCGGCGTGGCGACGGGTTCGGCCCCCTCCGTGGTCTTCTATGTGACGTGGGGAGGTCGTGCGTTCGACAACGTCGTGCTCCAACGTGGCCTCGTCAACGCCAGGATGCAGATCGACGGCCACATCGTGGTGATCCTGTGCCTCGCTGTGGCCACACTTCTGGTGCTCCTGCTGTCGGCGATCCGTGTCGGCTCCGCCGAGGCCTGGTCGCGCGTGCTGCTCGTCGCCCTCATGCTCCCGCAGCTGGTCCAACGAACGGACCTGGATCATCTCGGCTATCTCATGGCGCTCGGCGCCCCGTTCGTGGTCCTCGCTGGGTTCGGCCGGCCGGAGTCCGCGTCGAGGTGGCCGTCGGTGATCGGCCGCGGTGCGCTCGTCGTGGTGCTGGCCCTCCTCATCGTGCCCTCTCGGCTGCTGGTTGCGCCGGGCCCCTCGGCTGCCTACGAAGTCGCGGGGCGATCAGTCGAGGTGCCCGCGGAAGACGTCGGCGCGATCAACGAGCTGCGAAGGTCGGTTCTGCACCTCGTCTCGCCCGGAGCGAGGGTGTTCGTCGGGACGCAGGACATGCGGATGCCGTCGGTCACCCCTGTCCAGCTCTACTTCCTCTTCCCTGAGCTGCGGACCGACGCGTACTACCTGGAGATGCCGATCGGGATCTCGACCACGGTGGCCGAACAGATGGCGGACGACGTGCGTGGTTCCGATGTCCTTCTGCTGTCACGTTTTCCGAGGGACCTCACCGAGCGCTTGTTTCCGAATGTGCCTCTGGGGCCCAGCGACGCCGACGAGGCCGTTCGTGCCGGCTTCTGTCCGGCCGGCGGGTCGGCCGACCTTCGGATCATGGTCAGGTGCGCCACCGCACGGAACGACGGACTGGTCCAGTAGCGCGCAGGCGAGCCGGTCGTGTCCGAGCCCGCTCCACGCGATCGGGTGCCGCCTGCTGCCTCGAGACGCACTGCGGGCGCGTCCGAAGAGGACGCGCCCGCAGGGGTCGGACCGGGAGTCGGCCCAGAGGTCGAGAGGAGGTCAGCCGGCGCTGACCGAGTCGAGGTCGGTGACCTTGGAGCCGAGCGCCTCGAGCAGGCCTGCCACCTCGGCCCGGCGCTCGGCCGTGACGTCGAGCTCACCCTCGGGCGAGATGTCCTGGGTGAAGACGAGGCCGGTCGAGCCGACGACGTCGGCCTTGACGTGCTCGAGCACCTTGGTCAGGTCGGCTGTGGCGTCCGCCGCGCCGGTCCAGCCGTAGCCGACCAGCGCGATCGGCTTGCTGTCCCACTCGGCGAAGAGGTAGTCGATCGCGTTCTTGATCGGCGCCGGGAAGCTGCGGTTGTACTGCGGCGTGACGACGACGATCGCGTCGGACTCGAAGACCTTGGAGGCCCAGTCCTTCGTGTGGGGCTTGGCGTAGTTGCCGTTCTTCGGCATGTCCTCCTCGTCGAAGAAGGGCAGCGTCGACAAGTCGAGCAGCTCGACCTCCCACGCGTCGGTGGGAGCCTGCGTGGCCACCCACTCGGCGACCTTCGGGCCGATGCGGCCGGGACGGGTGCTGGAGACGATGATGCGCAACTGGTTCACGCTTCAACTAACTATCACGGGCGTCTGGGCATTTCCTGACCGGCCGTGCTCGCCATGTGGCCCGTGTCACACGCCGATCTCGTATGCCGTCCCCTCGGCCTGCGGGAAGCGCCGTCAGGAGCGCGGTCGCTTCGCCTGCCCGGCGCCCCGCCCGCCCCGCCGCCCCTCGTCCAGTGCGAGCTCGATGAGCTGGCCCGAGATGCGCGTGCCGCGCAGCCGCTCCCAGGCGCCTGAGGGCAGGCTCGCGGGAAGCTCGACGAGTGAGTGGTCGGCGCGGATGTCGATGTGACCGAAGTCCCCGCGCCCGAGGCCGCCCTCGTTGGCGATGGCGCCGACGATCTGCCGGGGCTCGACGTGCTGTCGTCGGCCGACGGCGATGCGGTAGGTGGCGAACGGCCCTCCCGCGCCGCTGCGGCCGCCGCGTTCCCGCCGGTCGTCGCGGCCCCTGCCTCCGCCAGGGCGGTCGTCGCGCCGGCCGTCGCCCCGCTGACGGTCGTCACGGTCGAAGCTGCGCCGGGCCGGGCGCTCCGGCTCGGGCTCGAGCAGCATCGGCTCGTCGCCCTGCAGCACGACGGCCAGGGCGGCGGCGACGTCGGCCTCGGGCACGTTGTGCTCGTTGACGTAGTGCGCGATGACGTCGCGGAAGAAGTCGACGCGGTCGGTCGAGAGCGCCTCGGTGATCGCGTCGTCGAACCGGGTGAGGCGGGTGGCGTTGATGTCGTCGACGGTGGGCATCGACATCTGCACGAGCGACTGCCGGGTCGCCTTCTCGATGGCCTTGAGCAGGTGTCGCTCGCGCGGGGTGACGAACGAGATCGCGTCGCCGCTGCGCCCCGCCCGGCCGGTGCGGCCGATGCGGTGGACGTAGGACTCGGTGTCGGTCGGGATGTCGTAGTTGACCACGTGGCTGATGCGCTCGACGTCGAGCCCGCGGGCGGCGACGTCGGTGGCCACGAGGATGTCGAGCTTGCCGGACTTCAGCTGCTCGACGGTGCGCTCGCGCTGGGCCTGGGCGACGTCGCCGTTGATCGCCATCGCCGAGAAGCCGCGCGCCCGAAGCTTCTCCGCGAGCGTCTCGGTCTCGTTCTTGGTGCGGACGAAGACGATCATGCCCTCGAAGTTCTCGACCTCGAGGATGCGCGTGAGGGCGTCGACCTTCTGCGGGTAGCTCACCGTGAGGTAGCGCTGCGTGATGTTGGGGGAGGTGGTCGTCTTCGTCTCGACCGTGATCTCCACGGGGTCGGTGAGGTACTTCTTCGAGATGCGCCGGATCTGGGCCGGCATCGTCGCCGAGAACAGCGCGACGTGCTTGTCGTCGGGGGTGTCGGCCAGGATCGTCTCGACGTCCTCGGCGAAGCCCATCTTCAGCATCTCGTCGGCCTCGTCGAGCACGAGGAAGCGCAGCTGGCTGAGGTCGAGGGTGCCCTTGTCGAGGTGGTCCATGATGCGTCCGGGCGTGCCGACGACGATGTGCACGCCCCGTCGCAGCGCGCTCAGCTGCACCCCGTAGGCCTGCCCGCCGTAGACGGGCAGCACGTGCACGCCGGGGAGGCGCGCGGCATACCGCTCGAACGCCTCACAGACCTGCAGCGCGAGCTCGCGCGTAGGGGCCAGTACCAGGGCCTGAGGCGTCTTCTGCCTGAGGTCGAGCTGGCTGAGGATCGGCAGGGCGAACGCCGCCGTCTTGCCGGTGCCGGTCTGCGCGAGCCCCACCACGTGGCGGCCCTCGAGCAGCGCCGGGATGGTCGCCGCCTGGATCGGCGACGGGTGCTCGTAGCCGACGTCGCGCAGTCCCTTGAGCACCCGCTCGTCGAGTCCGAGATCGGCGAACGTCACCTGCTCGGGCTGGTCGGGCTGGTCGGGCTGGTGGGGTTGGTCATGCTGTTCCGGTTCCATCCCTTGATCGCTCACCCCCCGACGGTAGTGGGTCGGGCCGGGCGGGCGACACGGGCTCGGTCGTCTTCGCCTGCTGGCGTATGCCGTCCTCCACCTTCCGTATGCCGTCCGCCCCCTCTACGTGCGGGATCAGTGCTCGGCCACCCATCTCTCGAGCACCTCGATGCGAGCGGCGAGGCCGGCGACCAGCTGGGCCTCGAGGGGCGACAGGGAAGCGCTCGACGGCGCAGCCGTGTCGGGGTGGCTCGACGGAGCCGAGGCGCCCGCCGTGTCGGACGTGCCGATCGCGAGCCCTCGACGGACCAGGGTGCGCGCGAGGGTCGACGGGCCGACCCCGACCTCGGTCGCTCGTTCGGACAGGGCGTCGAACTCCTCGCTGGTGAGGCGGACCGACAGCACCTTGGTGCGGTCGGCCGGTTTGGCGGTCTCGGGCACGAAGCTCCTCCAGGTGTGACGACGTCATGCATTGTCAGTGGTCGACTCTACAGTGGTCTGCATGAGGACGGCAGCCGTGCTGGAGACCGAGAGCCTGGTCGACGTGCTGCGTTCGATGGCCGACACGCTCCGTGACCTCACCCGCGACTTCCCGACCTGGTCGCTGCCCGAGGCCGAGGTCGGCGCGGTCATCGGCCACGCCCAGCAGGTGCGCCAGCTGAGCCAGTCCCTCACCGCCGTGCTGGCGGCCGAGGCGGACTCGCGCGGGCTCGGCGCCGACGACGGGCTCTCGCGCACCGACTGGCTGCGCACCCACGTCGACACGGGTCTCGACGGCCCCGAGGCGGCCGCAGTCACCCGTGTGGCGACCGCGATGAACGAGCCGCGGTGGGCCCGGCTGGCCGAGCGGGTCTGTGCCTCCGAGGTGCCCGTCGCCCACGCGGCCGCGATCGTCCGCTTCCACGACGACGTGGTCCGCGTCGCCGACCCCGACCACCTGGCCGCGGTCGTCGACTCGATGGTCGAGGCGTGCGACGTGCTCGACCGTCGCGAGCTGGCGCGACTCATCTCCCACGCGCGCGCCACCCTCAAGCCGCCGGCCGCGCTCGAGTCCGAGGAGGCCGGGCTGCGGCTGGGGCGCTCCTTCCGCAGGGTGCGGTCCTCCGCCGGCTTCTCGGTCTTCGAGCTGCGCCTCGACCCTGAGGGAGCGGCGGTCGTCGAGTCGGCGGTCGACGCGCTCTCGGCGCCGCGCCCCGACCTCTGCCTCGACGGTGGCGCCGGTGAGATCGACCCGCGCACCCCGGCAACCCGACGTGCCGATGCGCTCCTCGAGATCGTGGGCCGGGGCGTGGCCGCGCCCGAGGGGGTGACTCGCTCGCCCCGCACCACACTCGTCGTGACGATGTCCCTCGACGCCCTGCTCGAGAAGGTCCGTGGTGCAGGCCTGCTCGACTCCGACGCCGCGCTCTCCCCGTCGGCGGTGCGCCGGCTCGCCTGTGAGGCGGGCGTCGTCCCCATGGTCCTCGGCGCACGGTCCGAGGTGCTCGACCTCGGCCACACCAGGCGGCTGTTCAGCCCCGCGCAGCGTCGAGCCCTGGCCGTCCGCGACGGTGGCTGCTCGTTCCCGGGCTGCACGGTGCCCCCGATGTGGTGCGACGCCCACCACGTCGTGCACTGGCTGCACGGTGGCTGCACCGACCTCACGAACGGCGCCCTCCTCTGCGGGCGCCACCACACCGTGGTCCACCGGAGAGGGTTGACGGCCAGGGTGACGGCGACGGGAGTCACCTGGCACGTCTAGCGTTCGCGCCCCGCACCCCGCTCGATGCGCGCGGGGTCCGAGACGCGCGCAGGGCGCCGCCGCAGAGCGCGCGGCCCGAGACGCACGCCCCGCGTTCGTCCCAGAGCGCGCGCGGCCCGAGACGCGCGCCCGGGGTCCGAGGCGCGCGCCCGGTGCCCGCCACAGAGCGAAGGGTCCGAGACGCACGCCGCCCGCCCCGCGGAGTGTGCGGGGCGGGCGGCATACGTTGCTCCGGCGTCGTCGCCGGACATCGGAGAAGCTCAGCGCACGGCGTACGCGGCCTGCACCGTCTGTGTGACGGACGCTCCCTTGCTGTCGGTGACACTCACCCGGGTCGCGACGGTCCTGCCGGCCGCGCCCGTGTGGTCGACGACCGCGCTCCACGCGCCGTCGTTGTGCGTGACGGGGACGTCGACCCACGTCGAGCCACCGTCGTAGGACACGGCGAACGCCGCCGCGACGACCTCGCCCGGCTGGTAGCCCGCGTGGCCGGTCACCCGGATCGGCAGGACCTGACCGGCGACGGCCGGCAGCGTCTTCAGGCCGTCCTCGGGCAGGCTGACCCGCGGGAAGAGCAGCGGCAGGCCGCGCGAGAAGACGTCCGGCTCGAGGGCCGAGCGGAAGCCCCACGTCGTCGTCACCTGGGTCGAGCGCTTCCAGAACGGCGCCGACGACGGGAACTTCGACTGACGCAGCGTCAGTGCGTAGGCGGAGTCCTCGGCGGGCACCTCGAAGACGCCCGAGGTCCAGGCGCTCCTGCCGATCACCTCGCCGTCACGACTCAGCTCGAGACTGCCGGCGTCGCCGAACGAGCCCGGCACGGCCACGTGGCCCCAGTCGTCGCCGTACATCTGCGGCGCGAAGCCCATGAGGCCGCCCTGGCGCTCGGCCGTCAGCTGCTCGACGCCGTTCTCGTCCTGGATCGCGGTCGGTCCGACGATGCCGCCGTGCCAGGCCTCGGAGCGCACCGAGCCCGCGGGGTAGGTGTGCTTCGTCCCGAGCATCGCCTCGCCGAAAGGGAAGCTCGAGATGACGAGCTGCGACCACTGCGTGCCGCCGTCGGTGTAGTACTCCGTTCGTGTGCCCGGAACGGGGAGGGCCTCGAAGTTCGAGACGCCGAGGCTGGTGCCGTCCGGACGGTCGGCCTGCACGTGGTCGAGGAACGCCGTGTCGAGGCCCATGGCCGTGTACCTGGCGTCGGTGCGCCCGAGCTTGCGGTCCTGGACGACGTAGGTCTTGTCGTCGGTGAACGGCGTCGACTGCGTGAAGCCGAGGTTGTAGACGTACGGGCTGCGCGCCGTCGCCGTCCACCTGAGCGGGACCTCGCCACCCGGTGCCGCCGCGAGGCGGGCCTTGAGCGCGTCACCCTCGACCATCGGCAGCGAGTACGCCGCGACCGAGACCGGCTGGAAGCCCGTGCTGGGCGCCCAACGGCCCTCAGCGGGGCGGTAGAGCAGCACGGCCTTGGCGCCCGAGCCGTTGACGAGGTTCGTCATCGCCGAGGTGAGGTTGCCGGTCTCGGACGGCAGGCGCACGAGCGCGACCTTGTCCTTGACCCTCGCGGCCGTGAGGTCGGCGGCAGTGCCCGCACCGGCATCGACGACCGGCGCGCCGGCGGTCCCGTCGAGACCCGCTGCGGTCTTGTCCGGGGCGATCGGGTGCAGCGCCGGGCCGCCGGTGACCGACATGGAGGCGACGGCCGGGGCATAGCGTCGCGACCACGTTCCGAACTCCCACGTGCCGTCCTTGGCGGTGCCCTGCACGTCGGCGTAGAGGGCGCCCAGGCCGGATCCGCCGGTCATCGAGCCGGAGTGGATCCAGAAGTCGTCCCACCTGCGCGTGAACGACAGCACCGATGCGCGAGCCTCGCTCGGACGGTCGGTCCTGACGTCGATGCGGTGCGCCTTCGTCGCGTCGAACGTCACCGTCGTGTCACCCGAGATGGTCATCTGCGGGCGGGCGAAGTACGCGATCGACCCGAGCACGTTCGAGGTCTCCGAGTCGGGGGACTGGACGTAGCCGGACAACAGGTACGTGCCGGGTCGGACGGCATACGTCAAGGCGGACTGGCCCTCGTTGTAACGGCGCTCGCCCTTGGGCGAGTCCGTGTTGATGACGTCGACCGTCGAGGCGCCAGCAGCCGGCCGGCCGAGCCGGTCGACCATCTTGATCGTCAGCGACACCGTCTGCGGCGCCACGTACAGGGAGAAGGGCGTCGAGACGACCTCACTGCCGCTCGTCGCGTCCGTGGCCACGACGCGACCGGTCAGGTCGCCGTACTGCGCGGCGCCGAGCTTGGCCGCCGGCGTGAGGGCGAGTGGCACGGAGCGGGTGGCGCCGGCCGGGACCGTGACGGTCGTGGCAGCGAGCGTCGCGACGGTGGAGCGCACCGCGGTGCCGTCGTCACCGGTCACGCGGGTCACGGCGAGACGGAGGGTGACGGGGGTGCCCGACAGGTTCGTGTAGGGCACGTCGACCTTCGTGGTCTGCGCGGCGGTGTGTGGCCAGGCGAACGAACCGCCTTGCACCGCAGAGCTCGTCACCGGCTCCTTGACGGCGGCGAGCACGTCGAGCCTCCCTGCGCCGACCTGGCGCACGTCGCCCGGGATCGACGGGTCGGCCGACGACACCAGCGCGGCCTTGACCTGTGCACCGGTCCACGTCGGGTGGGCCTGCTTGACGATGGCGGCAGCGCCCGCGACGTGCGGCGTGGCCATCGAGGTGCCCGACATTCCGATGTAGGCGTCGTCGCCGCGGCCACCCGAACGCGCAGCCGAGATGCCGACGCCGGGCGCTGCGATCTCGGGCTTGAGCACGTGCGTGTTCGCGACCGGGCCGCGGCTCGAGAAGTATGCCGTCGCGTCGTCGCGGTCGACGGCGCCGACCGCGAGCGATGCGGGCGCGCAGGCCGGGGTCGAGACGGTGTTGTTGCCGGGGCCGCTGTTGCCGGCGGCGATGACGAAGAGGCTCGTGCTCGACGTCGAGAGGTCCTGGGCGGCCGTGGCGATCGGGTCGTCGCACTGGCCCGGGTCGCCGGGCGCGCCGAGGCTCATCGACACGACGTCGGCGTGCTGGGCGACGGCCCACTCCATGCCGGCGACGATCTGGGAGTACGAGCCCGAGCCGTAGTCGTCGAGCACCTTGCCGATGAGCAGGTCGGTGTCCGGGGCGACGCCCTTCCTGGCCCCGCCGCTGGCCGCGCCGGAGCCGCCCACGGTCGAGGCGGTGTGCGTGCCGTGGCCGTCCACGTCGGAGAGTGCGCCGCCCGGCGAGTCGGTGAAGTCCTGCGAGCCGGTGATCCGGCCGGCGAGGTCCGGGTGCTGGGCGTCCGCGCCGGTGTCGAGCACGGCGACCTTGGTCCCGGTGCCGGTCAGGCCCAGCGCCCACGCCTGCGGGGCGTTGACCTGCTTCGTCGACTGGTCGAGGCTCTTGCGTACCTTGCCGTCGAGCCACAGCTTCTGCAGCCGTGCCCCAGCGGCGCTCGACCGGCTCGTCGCGTCGGCCCAGAACTCGCGTGCCCGCGCCTTGTCGGCCTTCATCGCGACCCCGTCCACCGAGCGCAGGGTGCGCACCCTTGCCGCGCCCTTCGGTGTGACCGGCGCCGAGCGGGCCACGTCGACCGCGGACGAGTAGCGCGCGATGACCGGCAGGGTCTTCGTGCTCGCGTCGTCGTAGCCCATCGTGACCAGGCCCGTCACGTTGAAGAGCTCCTCGTCGACGCTGCCCGAAGCGATGACGGACGCCGCATCGGCCGGATAGACGTAGACGTCCTTGCCGACGCGCCGGGTCTCGACGAGCGGCACCGAGCCGTCGTCCCCAGGCAGCACCGTGACGCCGGGGGAGTCGGTCCCGGCGCCGGTGACGAGCACCCGGTCGCCCGTGACGAGGGTGACGGTCCGCGGCGACGAGGTCGCGGGCCTGGTGCTCGTGGTGGCGGCCGCTGAGCCGACGATCGGTCGGTCGCGGTCGCTCGTCCCCTGCCCGAAGGCAGAGGTGGGAGCGGCCGCTGTCGCGGCCAGGACGGCGACGGTCGCCGCTCCCAGGGTGGTACGCCAGTTCGGGCGCATGGGTCCTCCGAAAGGGGGTGGGGTGGGGTGGGGTGGGGTGGGTGCGCGGGCCCGCCTGATCGGGCCCGCGCAGCTCTGGGGTGGGGGAGCGGACGGCACCGGTGGGAGCTCGCCGTCCGCGGCCCAGCGTGCCGAACCGGCGACCGGTCGGACAGACTGTGGGCAGGCGGGAGTGCGCCATGGCGGGGCCCCGCCACCGGTGGCTCGCGACGTCAGCCGCGCGGGAGGTCACGATGGGCGAGCCGGAAGAGACGGCACACGCGACGGCACGCGAGCCGGCACACGAGGCGGCACGCGAGACGGCACGCGAGACGGCACGCGAGACGGCACACGAAGCCGCAGGAGGGGCCGCCCCGCCGCTGCCCGCCGCCTCGACCGACGACACTGACGCCGCGCCCCAGCTCGGCGCACTGCCCGGGACGGACACGACATACGGAATGGATGCGAAGGCCCTTGCGCCGCTTGGCTTCTCGGCCGAGGAGGCGGTGCTCTACCGAACGCTCGTCGCCCGTGGGGCAATGGGCCTCGACGACCTCGCCCGGCGCTCCAACCTCACCGAGCTGCAGGCCGAGGAGGTCGTCGTCGCCCTCGAGCAGCGCGGTCTCGTCGCCAGGTCCGCGGCGACGCCGGGACGGTGGGTCGCCGCGCCGCCCGGCGTCGCCCTGCGGGCCCTCGTCAACGACCGGCGGCACGAGCTGGAGGTCGCCGAGCTCGCCTCCGCCCGGCTCGCGGAGATGCACCGCACCGAGGCCGCCTCGGGCGTGCAGGACCTCGTCGAGGTCGTCGTCGGGTCGCACGCGGTGGGCCAGCGCTTCCACCAGCTCCAGCTCGGCGCGGTCGACGAGGTCTGTGCGTTCGTCACCGACCGGCCCGCCGTCGTGACGGCCGACGAGAACGCCGCCGAGGACATCGCGACGGCCCGCGGCGTGCGCTACCGGGTCGTCCTCGAGCGCGACGTGCTCGAGCGCGAGGCGCAGGCCAACGTCGCCGCGGTGCTGCGCCGCGACGAGGAGGTGCGCGTCGTCGAACGGGTGCCGACGAAGCTCGTCATCGCCGACGGGCGCACGGCGATGGTCCCGCTGGACGCCGACGGCGCGGAGCCGGCCGCGCTCGTGCTGCATGCGGCCGGCCTGATGCGCTCCCTCGTGGCCCTCTTCGACTCGGTCTGGCGCGACGCGTGGCCGCTCGTGCTGGCGACCCCGGGCGCCGACGACGTCGTCGAGGCGCGGCCCGGGCCCGACGAGCTCGACCTCCAGGTCCTGTCGCTGCTCATCGCCGGTGCCTCCGACGTGCGCGTGGCCAAGCAGCTCGACGTGGGGCTGCGCACCGTGCAGCGGCGGGTGCGTTCACTCCTGGACGCGACCGGCGCGACGACGCGCATCCAGCTCGGGTGGGCTGCCGCCGAGCGCGGCTGGGTGCGCCGACCCTGACCCCCGGGCGGGTTCGGGGCAGCGCCCCGCGCCCCGCCGCGGGGGACCACCTCGACCGCACCACGCGCGGCCGCCCGCCTCACCACGAAGGCGAGGCGGGCGGCATACGTGCTGGGGTTTGTCCGTTCGGGCGGATGGATGCCTCGAGGTCAGTCCTTCGCCATGCCCGTCTTGATGAGGTCCATGACCGAGCTGTCGGCGAGCGTCGTGACGTCGCCCACCTCGCGCCCCTCAGCGACGTCACGCAGCAGACGGCGCATGATCTTGCCGGAGCGGGTCTTGGGCAGCTCGCTGACGATCATGATCGAGCGCGGCTTGGCGATGGGGCCGATCTCCTTGGCCACGTGGTTGCGCAGCTCCTGCACGAGGTCCTTGCCCTCGCCCGCCTCGTCGGCCTCGCCGACCGCCTCCTGGCGCAGGATGACGAACGCGCAGACCGCCTGGCCCGTCGTGTCGTCGTTGGCGCCGACGACCGCGGCCTCGGCGACCTTCGGGTGCGAGACGAGGGCCGACTCGATCTCGGCCGTCGACAGGCGGTGGCCCGAGACGTTCATGACGTCGTCGACGCGGCCGAGCAGCCAGATGTTGCCGTCGGCGTCGTACTTCGCGCCGTCGCCGGCGAAGTAGTACTTCTCGCCGAACCGCGACCAGTACGTCTCCTTGTAGCGCTCCGGGTCGCCCCAGATGCCGCGCAGCATCGACGGCCACGGCTTGGTCAGCACGAGGTAGCCGACCTGCTCGGGCGTCGTGAACGGCTTGCCCTCGTCGTCGAGGATCTCGGCGCTGATGCCGGGGATCGGCTTCTGGGCCGAGCCGGGCTCGAGGGTCGTGACGCCCGGCAGCGGGCTGATCATGATCGCGCCGGTCTCGGTCTGCCACCACGTGTCGACAATCGGGGCGCGGCCGCCGCCGATGTGCTTGTGGTACCAGAGCCAGGCCTCCGGGTTGATCGGCTCGCCGACCGATCCGAGGAGGCGCAGCGAGCTCATGTCGAACTTCGCCGGGATGTCGGTGCCCCACTTCATGAAGGTGCGCACGGCGGTCGGGGCCGTGTAGAGGATCGTCACCTTGTAGTCCTGCACGATCTGCCACCAGCGGCCCTGGTGCGGGGTGTCCGGCGTGCCTTCGTACATCACCTGCGTGACGCCGTTGGTGAGCGGTCCGTAGACGATGTAGCTGTGGCCGGTGACCCACCCGATGTCGGCGGTGCACCAGTAGACGTCGGTGTCGCGGTGGACGTCGTGCACGACGGCGTTGGTGTAGGCCGCCTGGGTGAGGTAGCCGCCGGTCGTGTGGAAGATGCCCTTCGGCTTACCGGTCGTGCCCGACGTGTAGAGGATGAAGAGCGGGTGCTCGGCCTCGAAGGCCTGGGCCTCGTGCGTGGGGGCGGCCTTCTCGAGCGCCTCGTGCCACCAGAGGTCGCGGTCGTTCCATGCGGTGTCCTGGCCCGTCCGCCGGACGACGAGCACCTTCTCGACGGAGGTGTCGCCGTGGTCGAGGGCGGCGTCGACGGCCGGCTTGAGGGCCGACGGCGCGCCGCGGCGGTAGCCGCCGTCGGCCGTGATGACGACCTTCGCCTTGGCGTCGTCGATGCGCGAGTGCAGGGCCTCCGCGGAGAAGCCGCCGAAGACGACCGAGTGCGGCGCGCCCAGGCGGGCGCAGGCCAGCATCGCGACGGCGGCCTCGGGGATCATCGGCAGGTAGATCGCCACGGTGTCGCCCTTGCCGACGCCGAGGTCGGCGAGCGCGTTGGCGGCGCGCTGCACGTCGGCGTGGAGGTCGGCGTAGGTGATGTCGCGGGTGTCGCCCTCGGGCTCGCCGACGAAGTGGATCGCGACCTTGTCGCCCCGCCCGGCCTCGACGTGCCGGTCGACGGCGTTGACGCAGGCGTTGAGCTCGCCGTCGGCGAACCACTTCGCGAATGGTGGGTTGCTCCAGTCGAGCGACTGCGTGAACGGCGTGCTCCACGTCAGGTACGTGCGGGCCTGCTCGGCCCAGAAGCCGTCGTGGTCGGCGGCGGCCTTGTCGTACAGGTCTGCCGTGCCGTTCGCCTGCGCGGCGAAGTCGGGCGGGGGCGGGAAGGTCAGCCCCTCGTGGACGAGGTTGTCGAGCGTCTCTTCGCTCACGGTGTCACCCTTTCGCATCGACGATGAAGCGGTCGCACCGACACAGCGCTCGCGGCTGGCGGCCCTGCGACAACTCAAACGCAGGCTAGTTCGCCCTTCAAGGGCCGAGTGAGGCAGGTCTCAACCCTACCGATGGGTAGTGCGTCGAGCGGTCAGGCTCCGGGGCCGAACGGTCGGCCCGACGTCCACCCCAACATTCACCCCGGGTTCGGCCACAGGACGGCTGCCGCCGTCGGGCGGTGACGAATGTGGACGCCATGGACAACTCACTCCAGAAGCTCACCTCGCTCCATTCCTCCCGACGCTCCGTGCTCCGTGGCGGTCTCGCCACGGGCGCCGTCGCCCTCGCCGGCTCCTCCGTCGTCGTGGGCAGCCGCTCCAGCGCCGCAGCCGTCGTCCCCTCGGCCAACCCGTTCACCCTCGGCGTCGCGAGCGGTGACCCGGCCCCCGACGGCTTCGTCATCTGGACCCGTCTCGCCCTCGAACCGCTGGCCGCCGACGGTCGAGCAGGTATGCCGTCCTCCTCCTACCAGCTGGGCTGGCAGGTCGCGTCCGACGAGCGTTTCGCCGACGTCGTCAAGGCGGGTTCCGTTGCAGCAGAGCCCGGTTGGGCGCACTCGGTGCACGTCGAGGTGCAAGGGCTGCGGCCGGGGCGCGAGTACTTCTACCGCTTCCGCCTCGGCAGGCACCTCTCGGCGCCGGGCCGTGCCGTGACCGCGCCGAGCGCCCTCGAGCTGCCGGCCGCGTTCGCGATGGCGTTCGTCTCGTGCTCCAACCTCCCGGCCGGCTACTTCACGGCCTACCGCCACCTTGCCGAGGAGCGCCCCGACCTGATCCTCCACCTCGGCGACTACCAGTACGAGGGCGCCGGCAACGGGGTCGGGCGCGCCCACGTCGGCCCGGAGACCAAGACGCTCGCCGGCTACCGGCAGCGCTACGCCCAGTACAAGAGCGACCCCGACCTGCAGGCGGCCCACGCCGCGGCGTCGTGGCTCGCCGTCTGGGACGACCACGAGGTCGACAACAACTACGCGGGCGAAATCCCCGAGAAGCCGGCCGAGACGCCCACCTTCCTCGAGCGCCGGGCCGCGGCCTACCGCGCGTACTACGAGAACATGCCCCTGCGACGGTCGTCCGTGCCGAGCGGCCCGAACCTCGACCTCTACCGCCGCGTCCAGTGGGGTCGCCTCGCCAACTTCCACATGCTCGACACGCGCCAGTACCGTTCCGACCAGGCCTGCGGTGACGGCTACAAGGACTGCGCCGACGCCGCCGACCCGTCGCGCTCGCTGCCGGGCATGGAGCAGGAGCGGTGGCTGCTCGAGGGGTTCCGCCAGTCGCAGGCGCGTTGGGATTTGCTGGGCCAGCAGGTCTTCTTCGGCCGTCGCGACAACGACGCGACGGCGAGGACGACGGTCTCGATGGACGCCTGGGACGGCTACCCCGCTTCGCGCCGGCGCATCACGCAGGGCTGGGTCGACGCGGGCGTGCGCAACCCCGTGGTGCTCACCGGCGACGTCCACGCCCACTGGGCCTCGGACCTCCAGCTCGACTACGACGACCCCGGCGCGGTGGTCGGTTCGGAGCTCGTCACGAGCTCGATCACGTCGGGCGGCAACGGCTACGACAGCGCGAGCGGCCAGCACCCGTGGGCGGCGTGGAACCCGAACCTGCGCTTCTGGACCAACCTGCGCGGCTACGTCTCGACGACGATCACGCCCACCGGGCTCACAGCGCGCTACCGCTGCGTGCCGGTCGTGACCACGCCCGGCGCCGAGGTGTTCACGCGCGCCGAGTTCGTCCTCGACGACGGTGAGCGCGGCCTGCGCCAGACGGCCGACAACCCGCTGCCCTCGACGACCGCCCGCCGGTCCGCCGCCGCGTCCGAGGCGTCCGCGGCGTCGGCCACCGCCGGGGCGTCCGGGGCGTCCGCGGCGTCCGGGCCGAGCGACGCGCAGATCATCGCCGACACCATCCGCGAGGAGACCCACGCCACCGAGTAGCCCCCTCGCTCTCATCGAGAGCGCAATCCCTCACACCAACCCGCGATCGAGAGAGCACTCCGTCACGTGGCGGAGTGCTCTTTCGATCGGTGGGCGGGGTGTCGTCGGCATCCGGGGGCGGGCGCGGCGTCGAAGATGAGGTGTGACCGAACGGACCTACCGCCTCGTTGTCCGGGCGGCGCGCGCGAGCTTCGCCGCGCTCGGCCTGCGCATCGACGTCCGAGGCGTCGAGCACCTGCCCATGTCGGGAGGTGCGGTGGTGGCGAGCAACCACGTGAGCTCTCCGGACTTCCTGTTCGTCGGGCTGGTCGGTCGCGAGCGCGGCCGCTACGTGCGGTTCCTCGCCAAGCACGGGGTCTTCCTGCCGCCCGTCCTCGGTGACGCGATGCGGGCCATGCGGCACATCGAGGTCGACCGTGCGCACGGCGAGGTCGCGTTGCGGCACGCGGTCGAGGCGGTCCGGGCGGGCGAGGTCGTCGGCATCTTCCCCGAGGCGACGATCTCGCACTCGTGGGAGCTGCGGCCGTTCCGACCCGGTGCCGCCGCCGTCGCGACGTGGTGCCAGGTCCCGCTCGTCCCCGTCGCAGTCTGGGGCAGCCACCGCATCGGGCGCAGTGGGCGTCTCGGCCTGCGCCGCGGCGTCCCGGTCACGATCGTCGTCGGCGAGCCGCTCCGCCCCGCAGCCGACGCGGACCCGTATGCCGTCTCGGAGCAGCTGAGTGCCCGGGTGGCGGCACTGCTCGAGCAGGCCATGGATGCCTACCCCGACCAGCCGCGCGACGACGCCGACCGCTGGTGGCTGCCTCGGTCGCGGGGTGGCACGGCGCCGAGCGTCGAGGACGGGCTGCGCATCGACGAGGAGGGTATGCGGCGCGCCGACCTGGCAGCCGAACAGCGGGCCAAGCGCTCCCGCAGGCGATCCCGCGCGTCCGCGCGCAAGCTCCGTCGGGGCTGAGCAGGCGACACGGCATACGGCCTCGACAGGTGGGGAGCCGAGAAGACAGGCCGGCAAGTCACGCCGGGAAGTCAGGCTGGGAAGTCAGGCTGGGAAAGTCAGGCTGGGAAGTCAGGCCGGGTGGGCGCCGTGGCGATCTCGTCCTCTCCCTCAGTAGCTCATGCCCATCACCGCCCGCACGGTCGCGAGCGTGCGCTCGGCGACCTCGTTGACGCGGGCATTGCCGTCGTGCAGCACCGACGTGAGGTGTGCCGGATCGCGAGCGAGGTCGGCCCGCCGCGCCCGGTGTCCTGCGAGGGACTCGTTGACCGCGTCGGTCACGACCCGCTTCAGCACCCGGGCGCCGCCGTCGCCGACGCGCTCGGCGACCGACTCGGGTGACTCGTCGAGGAACAGCCCGGCGATCGTCAGGAGGTTGGCCACCGCCGGGCGACCGTCGGGGTCGAAGGTGATCCGCCTCTCGGAGTCGGTGCGCGCCGCCCGGATGCGGGCCGCCGTCTCGTCCGCCGTGTCGCGCAGGTTGATGACGTTGCCCTTGCTCTTGCTCATCTTGGTGCCGTCGGTGCCCAGCAGCAGCGGGACGTCGCTGAGCAGCGCCTCGGGCTCGGGGAAGACGGTGTGCCCGGCGGCATACCTGGTGTTGAAGCGGCGCGCGATGGCTCGCGTCTGCTCGAGGTGCGGCAGCTGGTCACGGCCCACCGGGACGATGCGGCTGTGGCAGAAGAGGATGTCGGCCGCTTGATGCACCGGGTAGGTGAGCAGCAGCCCGGAGAGCGGGCGCCCGGCCGACATCGCGAGCTCGTCCTTCACCGTGGGGTTTCGGCGCAGCTCGGCGTCCGTCACGAGCGACAGGAACGGCAGCATCAGCTGGTTGAGTGCCGGGACGGCGCTGTGGGTGAAGATCGTCGTGCGCGTCGGGTCGATGCCGGCGGCGAGGTAGTCGAGGACGAGACCGTGCACGTTGGACCCCATCTCGCCCACGGAGTCGCGGTCGGTGACCACCTGGTAGTCGGCGATGACGACGAACGTCTCGACGCCCTTGTCCTGCAAGCGAACCCGGTTGCGCAGGCTCGCGAGGTAGTGCCCGATGTGCAACGGCCCCGTGGGCCGGTCGCCGGTGAGCATGCGGAAGCGTGTGGGGTCGCCGGCTGCGTGGCCGTCGATGAGTGCGTCGAGGACGGCGCTGCGCTCGCGCGCGACGGCATACGTGGCCCGCTCGTCGCCGGGACCGGCGGGACCGGCGGGACCGGCCGGACCGGCGGGATCGGCGGGATCGGCAGGGGGGAGGCCGGTGTCGGTACCGAGGGTGGGGCTGAGCGTCATCGTGGGTCTCCTTCGTGGGGTGCCCACGGGTCGACCCGGTGCCCGCATGGTCGAGACATGCGAAGAGCCGCCCGTGGGCGGCTCTGTGTGGGTTGACGCGTCGCGTCGGAGGGCCGCCTCAGCTGGGCAGCCACCACTGACGGGTCGTCGGACGCATGTCAGTGAGGGTACTCACGGCCGCCGAGGCTGTCGAACGGTTCGATCGGCAACGGCCCGCTCCTAGGCTGGTCCGGTGCCCGACGCGACTCCCGCCCAGACCGCCCTGCTCGACCAGCTCGCCGCGCTGACCGAGCTGCCTGACGTGCGCGACCGCGCCGACGGCGCGCGCGAGGCCTGCACGAAGCTGCGGTTCCACGAGGCCCTGCGCCGGCGGATTCCGGAGGCGGCGGCCGAGTCGCGGGTGCGCGGGGCGCGGGCGAGCGCCGCCCTCGACGGGGCCGAGCTGCCCGTCGACCTGGTGCGCGAGCTGATGAGCGGGGCCCGCGGCTGGCCCGACGACCTCGACCCGGGACTCATGACCCTCAAGGGCGCCGTCGCCGCGACGGCCGAGAGCGAGAGGGTCGTCTCCCTCGTGCGCACGGCGCCGCTCCAGGCGTTGGCCCGGCTGCACGTCGCGGCAGCGGCCCCCGTCGTCGAGGGCGACCGGCTCGGGCGCCCCCGCATCGACGACGAGGACTGCGCGGAGCTCGTCGACCTCGGGCCGGCGCCGGCCCCTCCGGTCGTCGCGGCGCGTCTGGCCGCCCTTTCGGAGATGGTCGTCGCGGCCGCCGGCAGCAACCGGGTGCCGGCGGCGGTCGTCGCGGCGCTGGTGCACGCCGAGATCGCCTCGATCCGACCCTTCGTGCACGGCAACGGGCTCGTGGCCCGCGCCATGGAGCGGGCCGTCGTCCAGGCCCTCGGGCTCGACCCGACGGGCGTCGCGGTGCCGGAGGCCGGCCACGTCGCCGGCGGCGGCCCGGCCTACCTGGGGTCGCTGGCGGCCTACGCCCGGGGTGACGCGGCGGGGGTCGGGCTCTGGCTCGCGCAGGCAGGGGAGGCGTACGTGCGTGGGGCGGCGGAGGGGGAACGGGTCAGCGACGCCGTGCGCGCCGGCCGTCTCACCTGAGCTGCTCCGGAGGCGCCCGTGCGGCCCCCGAGAAGCCGCCGATTCGTGCGGGATGTCCACGATGCTGGACAGTTTCTCGCTCTGACGAGGACCTCGCACGAGGTCAGGGCTGTCGCCACGCCGAGGCCGTGGAGTAGAACAGTTGCAGGAACCCCATCGCCGAGAGGCGTAGATCCGGATCCACGCAGGACAGATGTCACGAGAAGACCCCGAGTACCCACGCGAGAGCAGTTCCCTTGGAACAGTCCACCTCCGGGCGCACAACCGGAGCGACACTTCGACAATTGCACGCTTGGTAGCCCGGACTTCTCTGGAGGCCCCTCGACCCCGGTCGAGGGGCCTCCACCTGTGTGGGACCATCTCCACGGTCGGCCTTCGAAATGGAAGCGCTTTCCGGACATTTCGGACGCACATTGTCGTGTGGTGACAAATCCCGAGAAACGGCCGCGTGTCGCGACATCCCGGTTTGCATTCCGAAGGTCGAACCTCCACGATTGACGAGGCGCTCCCCTCGCGGGTCGAGCGCCGCGCGATCTGGCTCCTCCCCCCCGGTGCCAGTCTCGTGAGGGTGGCCTCCGTCTTCCCCCGGACGGAGGCCACCACCGTTTTCCGGGCCGGTTCGCCCACGTCGATGGCCTCGGCCCGGGCCGCCGGCGAGCCTGCCTCGGAGCCGGCTCGGAGCCCCAGCGCTGGGTGGCGGGCTGGTTGTCCACACCCCCTCGGACGCGGGGTGGCCTTTCCACCGGCTTGCGTATGCCGCTGGGCCGGGCCCGGCGGCTGCGTGACGGTTGGCGCATGGGAACCGTCATCGCCTTCGTCCCCGCCTCCGGCGGGCTCGGGTCGTCGACGCTCGCCGCGGCCGTCGCCGTGCGGGCGGCGGCGGCCTCCCGGTCGGCCGTGCTCGTGGACCTCGACCCGTGGGGCGGTCCGAAGGACGTCCTCCTCGGGCTCGAGCAGGAGCCGGGCTGGCGGTGGCCAGAGCTCGCTGACGTCGCGGGCGTCGTCGACGGGCTGGGGCTGGCCGACGAGCTGCCCATGGCGTGCGGGGTCCCGGTGCTCACGAGACCCGGGTCCGGCGTCGCGCCCGGCGCCGCGCCGGTGGGAGGCGACGCGCTCGACGGCTGGCTCGACACCGTGCCCGACGTCGTCGCGGGGCTCGCAGACGCGCACGAGGTGACCGTGCTCGACCTGCCGCGTGACGACCGGGTGCTGGCGTCGGTGGCCGTGCTCGTCGACGCCGTCGTGGTGCTCGTCGGCTCGCACGTGCCCCAGCTCGCCGCAGCCGCCGCCGTCGTGCCGGAGGTGCGGCGCCTGCTCGGTGGCTTCCGCGAGCCGGTCGCGCGCTCGTGGGACGAGGCGCCGCTCCTCCCGATCGAACCGTGGGCGGTGCTCCGCGGCAACCGGGTCGAGCGCGACCTCGAGAGCCTCGTGATGGACCAGCTCGACGTGCCGCTCGTCGCCACCATCGGCGACGACCGCAGGCTGTTGGCGGAGGTGTCCGAGGGACTGCCGCCGGGGGCGCGGGGCCGCGGTGCGGTGGTGCGGGCGGCCGACGAGCTCCTGCTGCGGCTGATCGCCCAGGCGGTTGCGGCATGAGCGATCGGTGCCTGCGATGAGCCTCAGCCCGGCCGTGTGGCAGCGCGTCCGCGACGGGGTCTCCCCCGACGGCGGTGCCGTCGCGGCGGTGGCCGCCCAGGAGCACGGGGCTCTTGGAGCCCGGCGGGTCGCCGCGACACGCTCTGCGCTTGCGGCTCGCGTGCTGGGGGCAGGGCCTCTCGACCCCTGGCTCTGCGAACCCGGCGTCACCGACGTCGCGGTCAACGGCGACGGCTCGATCTGGGTCGACCGGGGCCACGGCATGGAGTGGGTCGGCGAGGGGATGGAGCCCGACGAGGCCCGCGCCCTCGCGGTGCGCCTGGCCGGGCTCGCCGGTCGACGGCTCGACGACGCCAGCCCGTGGGTCGACGGCCAGCTGCCGTCCGGCGCGCGGCTGCACGCGATGCTGCCGCCGCTCGTCTCGGGCGGTCCGCACATCACGATCCGTGTGCCTCCGAGCGACACGGTGTCCCTCGAGGGGCTGTGTGCCCGCGGCATGATGCCGGGTGAGTGGGAGCCGGTGCTGCGTGCGGCCGTGAGGGCCCGGCTGGCGTTCGTCGTGTCCGGTGGCACGGGCGCCGGCAAGACGACCCTGCTCGCGGCGCTGCTGGGGTGCATCGACCCCGTCGAGCGACTGCTCGTGGTCGAGGACGTCCGTGAGCTCTCCGTCTACCATCCGCACCTCGTCCGCCTCGAGGCGAGGCCGGCCAACGTCGAGGGGGCCGGAGAGGTCACCCTCACCACGCTGGTGCGTCAGGCCCTGCGCATGCGCCCCGACCGGATCGTCGTGGGGGAGGTCAGAGGAGCCGAGGTCCGTGAGCTGCTGGCGGCGCTCAACACGGGCCACGAGGGCGGCTGCGGCACGGTCCACGCCAACGCGCCGGTCGACGTCGTCGCCCGGTTCGAGGCGCTGGGGGCTTTGGCGGGTCTCGCCCCCGACGCGGTCCGTGCCCAGCTCGCGGCCGCCATCGACCTCGTCGTGCACGTGACTCGTGCGGGCGGCCACAGGCGCATCTCGGCGGTGGCTGCGCTGTTCCGCCGTGACGCCTCGCCGGCCGTCGTCCCCGCCCTGGAGTGGGACGGGCCCGGCCACCCGCCACGCACCGGTCCCGGCTGGGCCGCCCTCGCCGCCCGCCTCGACCTTCCCGTCGACCGTGTCGGGCCGCTGACCAGTCCGCCTGTCGGTGCACCTGCTGTCTCGGCGGGCTGTGCGCTCGAGGCTGCCGCGACCGGCGCGGCAGCCGGCGACCCGACGCCACCGGGACGGCCTTTCAGGGAGGCGTCGTGAGGGTCGACGGGGTGGCGGCCCTCGCGGCCGTGTTGCTCGTCATCGCCGTCCTCCTGTGGCCACGGCGGCGGCGGAGTGGTGGAGCGACCGCTCACGACTCTGTGTGGGCAGCGCCGCCGGGAGCACCAGGCGGCCGGACCGATGCCGCGCTGCCGAGCCTGTGGCACCGTGACCCCGTCGAGCTCTTCCGCCGATGGCGTCTCCGGCGCCGCTCGGGCGAGCTCGCCGACGACGCCCTCGAGCTGCTGCGCGGCGTCGGACCTGCGCTCGACGCAGGACTGACTCCGAGCCGGTCCATCGAGCTCGCGGCCGCCGCCGCTCTGGGCGCTGAGCGAGTGGCACTGGCCCGGCAGCGGATGGGTCGATCTCGCCGTGGGGACGCCCGACACCGCAGGCCCGGCTGGGGGCCGGCGACTCGCCCGGGGGCGGCGGGTCACGACATCGACCAGCTGGTGGGCGCACTCCTCGCCGCGGCTGAGAAGGCAGAGGTCATGTCGCCGGTCTGGGCACACTGGGCCGCGCGAAGCCGATCCGCAGAGCTCGCCCTCGTCGCCGCCGCCTGGCAGCTCTCCGAGACCACCGGCGCGCCGCTCTCCTTCGCCGTCGACCGTGCGGTGCGCGGGCTGCTCGACGCCAGGGCACGGCGCCGCAAGGTCGCCGTCGCGGTGGCCGGACCCCGTGCCACCGTCACCGTGCTCACGACTCTCCCGCTGACCGGGCCCCTGTTCGGTCTGGCCGTCGGCGTCGACCCCCGTGTCCTCTATCTCGGAACGCCTCTCGCGAGCGTCTGCGTAGCGGCCGGGCTCGCCCTCGTGTGGGCCGGACGAGTCTGGTGCACACGCATGGTCCGTCGGGCGGTGCGACCGTGAGCCCCTGGACCGTGGTCGCGGCGGCCCTTCTCGGCGCGGCCGTCCACGTCCTGCTGGGTTCCGACAGCCGGCAAGGCCAGTCCGTCGAGGGCGCCGAGTCCGTCGACCACGCCGAGCCTCTAGACCATGCCGAGCCCCTCGACGGTGCCGAGTCCGTCGGCCACGGCGAGCCTGTCGGTGCAGTTGACCGCGGCGGTGGTGCCCCGCGCGGTGACCGAGCCGCATCGGCTGGCGAGTCCGGGGACCGTCCGGTCGGCGCCGTGCCTGGTCTTCGCCGCATGACCCGAGGTCTGCGCCCACCCGGCGCGACCGTGGCGAAGGTCGTCGACGCCGAGGTGTCGTCGGCGCTCGCTCTGCTTGCTCTCGCCTACCGCTCGGGCCTTCCCACGTGGGACGTCCTCGAGGCCGTTGCCACAGGGTTGGCAGGGCCGGCCTCACGTGACCTGCGTCAGGTTGCCGCAGCGCTGCGCTGGGGAGCCGACGAGGCCGAGGCCTGGGCCTCCGTCGGGCCGGCCTGGGCACCGGCCGCGCGCGCTGTCGCCATCGCGCACCACGCCGGCGTGCCTCCCGGCGCGATGCTGCTCGCGGCCTCGGACGACCTTCGCGACGCGGAGCTCGAACGCCTCGAGTTGTCGGCCGCGAAGGTCGGAGTCCGGCTCGTCGCCCCCTTGGGTCTCGTGCTGCTGCCCGCCTTCTGCCTCACGACGGTGGCGCCGCTCGTCATCGCGCTCGCGGGGGACGTGCTCCGTGGGTAGCCGAAGCACAGGACGTCTCGAGCACTCCTGCTCGGGCCATGAGGAGAAAGACAGATGGAAGGAGACCGATGAAAGCAGAACCCATGTCCCGCAGACTGATCCGGCGACTGACGTCCGTGAGGCGCGACGTCGGGATGACGACGGCGGAGTACGCCGTCGGCATCATGGCAGCCTGCACGTTCGCGCTCGTGCTGCTCGGGGTCGTGAAGTCCGACGCCGTGCGAGGTGCCCTGACGGGCATCGTGCAGAGCGCCCTGGGCCTCGCGGGGTGACCCGACGCCACCCTCGCCTCGTTCGGCGTGAGCGCGGGATGGTGACGGCCGAGCTCGCCGTCGCCATCCCGTCCGTCGTCCTCGTCCTGGCGCTGTGCCTCGTGGCGGTCCAGGCGGCCATCGACCAGATCCGGTGCATCGACGCCGCGCGCATCGCCAGCAGGGCGGCAGCCCGCGGAGACGACGACGGCCGGGTCCGGTCGCTCGCCGCACAGGCTGCTCCCTCGGGTGCGCGTGTCGCGGTGACCGGAGGTGGCGGCGCGGCCCGCGTCACGGTGACGGCCCGCACGGGCGGCTGGGGCGTCCTGCCCGGGTGGGACCTCGAGGCGACCGCAGAGACGCCTGTCGAGTCAGGGTCATCAGGGCCATCAGGGCGACCTGGGCGATCAGGGCCATGACGAACGGCAGTGCTCCGGCAGCCGCCGCCGACAGGGGTGCCGCAAGCCTGCTGGTCCTGACGGTCGTGGTCGTCGTCCTCGCCCTGACGACCGGCGCTCTCGTGATCGGATCCGTCGTCGTCGCGAGCCACCGGGCGCGGCTGGCAGCCGACCTCGGCGCCCTGGCCGGGGCCTCAGCCGCTCAAGAGGGCTCGTCCGCACCGGCCGCCTGCGCGGTCGCGGGGCAGGTGGCGCAGGTGAACGGCGCCGTGACACAGGCCTGCTCGGTGAACGGCACCGATGTCGAGCTCACCGTCGCCGTGCGTTCCTCGCTGTGGCCGCGGCCGGCGACCGCTCGCTCCCGCGCCGGGCCGGAGCGCTGAGCTGGGCTGAGCGCTGGGACGGGGCGGGCCGCACGTCCGTCCGCCGTCAGCGGTTCTGCCAGGCGTCCGGCGCCGTCAGCAGCTGCCGGACGCGGTCAGGCAGGTCACCGGTGCGAAGGTCCTCGAGCGAGGTCTCGTCGAGTACCTCGCGCAGGCTCGCCCGAACGGCGACCCAGAGACTCGGCAGGTGCTCGGCGACCCCTTGGTAGGCCGTCTCGTGCGGGCGAAGGCCGCGCACCTCGGCGAGCGGGCCGTCGACGGCCCGGAAGACGTCACCGACGCTGATCGCGCCACGCTCGCGGGCCAGCACGTAGCCGCCACGGGCCCCCCGCCGGCTGAGGACGAGGTCGGCGCGTCGGAGGTCCGCGAAGATCGCCTCGAGGAACTTGCGCGGCAGCTCCTGCCGGGTCGAGAGGCTGTCGATGCTGATCGGCGCCGAACCCTCCGCGTCAGCCTCTGCGAGGATCAGCATGGCGCGGACCGCATAGTCGACCCGTGCCGAGATGTCCATCCGTGCAGTCTGCCGCACCGCACAGCGACGTGCGCACCCGGCGCGGGTGAAGTGGCTGAGGCGGCGAGGTGTCGTCCCCTCGCCGCCTCAGTCGTTCGGTCACTCGGTCGCCCGAGCCACCTGCACCCGTCTCGTCGGGACGGGCGAGCTCCACAGCACACGGTATGCCGTCATCCACGGACCCGGCCGGGCGGTCTCGCTGCGCGGCTACCCGCGGCGGGTTCGGAGTCGTCCGGACGGATCAGATCGCGAGGGCCGGGTCGACGTCCACGACGCTCGACCGTGCGACGGCACGGGCATGGATCGTCTCTCCCTCGCGCAGCTGGAGCGCGGCGGCGTCACGGCGCGTGATCTGGGCCGCGAACCGCGCCCCGGAGTCCGCTCGCAGGTCGATGCGCACCTCGAAGCCGAGGGGCACGACCCGCTCGACGACCGCTTCGACGACGCCCGGAGATCCGGCGACCTTCGCGTCGAGGGCCAGCGCCGTGGCACGGTCGCGCTCGAGCACGATGTCGTGCGGGCGCACCAGCTGGTCGCCGAAGTGCGCGACCGAACCGAGGAATCCCATGACGAAGTCGTTGGCCGGGCGCTCGTAGAGCGTCACCGGGTCGCCGACCTGCTCGATCTGGCCCTTGTTCAGCACCGCGATGCGGTCGGCGACGTCGAGGGCCTCCTCCTGGTCGTGGGTCACGAGCACCGTCGTGACGTGCACCTCGTCGTGGAGTCGGCGCAGCCACTGGCGCAGGTCGGTGCGCACCTTGGCGTCGAGGGCACCGAACGGCTCGTCGAGCAGCAGCACCTGCGGGTCGACGGCAAGCGCGCGGGCCAGGGCCATGCGCTGCCGCTGGCCGCCCGAGAGCTGGGCCGGGTAGCGGTTGCGAAAGCCCTCGAGCCCGACGATCTCGAGCAGCTCGTCGACCTTGCGGTCTGTCTCCGCCTTCGGCTTCTTGCGGATCGTGAGCCCGAAGGCCACGTTGTCGCGAACGGTCATGTGCTTGAAGGCGGCGTAGTGCTGGAAGACGAAGCCGATGCCGCGGCGCTGGGGTGGCTCGTGCGTGACGTCGCGGCCCTTGATCGTCACGGTGCCCGAGTCGAGCCCCTCGAGGCCGGCGATCGAGCGCAGCAGGGTCGACTTGCCCGATCCGCTCGGCCCGAGCAGCGCGGTGAGCGAACCGCTCGGGATGTCGATGCTGACGTCGTCGAGGGCGGCGAAGGACCCGTAGTTCTTGCGCGCGTTGGTCACGGTGATCATCGGTCGCTCCTCTTGCGGTCGAGTACGGTCATGAGCAGCAGCACGACGAGCGCGATGCCCATGAGCAGGGTGGCGGCGGCATACGCGCCGTAGGTGTTGTGGTCGTCGATGTAGCGGGAGTGGACGAGCAGCGTCAGCGTCTGCGAGACCCCGGGGAAGCCGGATGACACCATGATCACGGCCCCGAACTCGCCGAGCGCGCGGGCGACCGTCAGGACGATGCCGTAGGTCAGGCCCCACCGGATGGCCGGGAGCGTGATCCGCCAGAAGGTCTGCCAGCGGCTCGCGCCGAGCGTCGAGGCGGCCTGCTCCTGCTCCTGGCCGATCTCGTGCAGCACCGGCTCGACCTCGCGCACCACGAAGGGCAGCGTGACGAAGAGCGTCGCGATGACCATGCCGGGCAGCCCGAAGATCACCGTGAAGCCGGCGTTGTCGAGACCGCCGAACCAGCCCCCAGCCCCCCACAGCATGATGAGGGCGACGCCGACGACGATGGGCGAGACGGCGAAGGGCAGGTCGACCACGGCCTGCAGCAGTCCGCGGCCACGGAACCGACCTCGCACGAGTGCCAGCGCCGTGGCCACCCCGAAGACGACGTCGAGGGGCACGACGATCGCCACGATCAGGAGCGACAGGTTGATGGCCGACCGCGCTGCAGGGGTCGACACGGACTGGATGAACTCGCCGAGCCCGGGAGAGAACGTGCGCCACAGGATGACGGCGATGGGCACGGCGAGCAGCGCGAAGAGGTAGCCGAGCGCCACGACGCGCAGCGAGAGTCGGGTGCCCCGGGAGATCGTCATGCGTCACGCTCCTCACGGCGCTGGGTGCGGCTCGAGAGCACCCGCAGGACGAGCAGCGTCACGAACGCGACGGCGAGCAGCGCCACCGACACCGCGGCGGCGTTGAGGGGCCGGTCGATCTCGATCTGCTGCTGGATGTACTGCGAGGCGACCTGTGTCTCGCGCGGGATGTTGCCGCCGATGAGCACGACGGATCCGTACTCACCGATGGCACGGGCGAAGGCGAGGCCGGTGCCACCCAGGATCGCCGGAGCAAGGGTCGGGAGCACGATGCGACGGAACGTCGTCCAGTTCGAGGCACCGAGCGATGCCGCGGCCTCCTCGACCTCACGGTCGGCCTCGATGAGCACGGGCTGCACCGAGCGCACGACGAAGGGCAGCGTGACGAACAGCAGGGCCACG
Source organism: Terrabacter terrigena (assembly GCF_042676085.1). NCBI lineage: Bacteria > Bacillati > Actinomycetota > Actinomycetes > Micrococcales > Intrasporangiaceae > Terrabacter > Terrabacter terrigena. Next base: position 285,230 of record NZ_JBHTKH010000002.1, on the reverse strand, counting down.
ACCAGGCCCCAACGGGTCGCGTTGAGCTCGATCCCGATCGGGCTGTTGGGCCCGTAGAGCGAGAGCAGCACGATGCTCGCGACGATCGTCGGCAGCGCGAACGGCAGGTCGATGAGCGCGTTGACGATGCGCTTGCCCGGGAACTCGTCGCGCACGAGCACCCACGCCACGAGGGTGCCGAGCGCGGCGTTGACGACGGCCACGATCGCCGACACGAGCACCGTCACCCACAGCGACGCGAGGGCCGCAGGCGCGGTGACGGCGTCCCAGAACCCGGAGAGTCCCTCGCCGAACGACGCGACGGTGAGGGCCGCGAGCGGCAGCAGCACGATGACGCTGAGCCACAGCGTCACGACCCCGACGCCGAGGGGGCGGGCCAGGCCGATCCGACCCGAGGGCCGTTTCGGCGCGCCCGCGTCCGGGCTTGCCGTGCCGTCCCGACCACCCGCAGGGCGTATGCCGTCCCGCGCGTCGCGCTCGTCGGCCCCGTCCCCCGTGTGGTGCTGGGTGCGGTCTTCGGTGCGGTCCTCGGGGCCGTCCTCGGTGCCGTCCTCGGTGAGACCGTCGGTCCGGCCGCGCACACGATCGTCGCCCGTGGCCGGACGCGCCGGCAGGGGCGCCGCTGCCGCGGCACCCCTGCGCTGGTGGATCCTGGCTGTCACTGCGTCGCCTGGTCGTAGATCTTGGCGATGTCACCGACGTCCTTCTTGAAGAGCGTCGAGTCGACCGTCTTCCAGCCGCCGAGGTCGGCGATCGTCCAGAGCTTCGTCGGCGTCGGGAACTTCGAGGCGAACTCCTTGGCCACCGTCGTGTCGACGGGGCGGAAGCCTGCTTCGGCGAGCAGCTTCTGGGCCTCCGGGGAGTAGAGGTACTCGTTGAACGCGGTCGCCTGGGCTAGGTTCTTGCTGCCCTTGAGCACGGCGGCCGGGTTCTCGATCTTGAAGGTCGTGGGCGGCGTCACGTGCTGGACGGGGTCGCCGTTCTTCTCGACGAACAGCGCCTCGTTCTCGTAGCTGAGCAGCACGTCGCCGCTGCCCTGGAGGAAGGCCTCGGTGGCCTCACGGCCCGACTTGGGCTGGATCTTGACGTGGTCCTTGACGAGCGAGGTCACGTAGGCGAGGCCGGCCGCCTTGTTGGCGCCGCCGTTGCTCTTCGCGGCATAAGGGGCGAGCAGGTTCCACTTGGCCGAACCCGATGAGAACGGGTTGGGCGTCACGACCTCGACACCCGGCTTGAGCAGGTCGTCCCAGTCCTTGATGCCCTTGGGGTTGCCCTTGCGCACGACGATCGTGACGACGGAGCCGAAGGGAATTCCCTTGTGCTCGTTGGCATTCCAGTTGGCGTCGACGAGCCCGGCGTCGACGAGACGCGTGATGTCGGGCTCGACCGAGAAGTTGACGAAGTCGGCTTCGGCGCCGGCAGCCACCTTGCGGCTCTGGTCTCCCGAGGCGCCGTAGCTCTGCTGGAACTGCACGCCCTTGCCTGCGTCGGTCTTCTGGAAGGCCGGGATGACGACGTCGAAGCCCACCTTCGGGACGGCATACGCGAAGAGGTTGATGGTGCTGGTCGCAGCACCGGCCGCCGTGGAGCCCGGCTGGTCGACGGTGTCACTGGCCCCGCCGCCGGCACACGCCGACAGGCCCAGGGTCGCGGTGACGGCGATGGCGGCGAGGGCGATGGTTGGGCGTCGCATGGGCGGTGCTCCTGAGGGGTGAGACGGTGGTCGTGTGCGGTCCACACGACGTGGACGTGTCGTGCCCAGGGGAGAGCGTGATGCTTTCCTATCTGTTGCATGGGAGTTTCGAATAGGCGAGCGTTACCGGTCAAATAACTCGCGATTATGTCTCAGAGTGTGGTCGAGCCGCCTCTCCGGCGTCCGGCCGGGTGGCTGCGGTCAGGCTTCGGTCGAGAGCGTCCGCACGCGCAGCACGGGCCCGACCATCGAGGTCGTCACCACGTCGTCCGCGGGGTCGCCGCTCACCGTCACACGCGCGCCCGGCTCGGCCTCCACCGCCCATCCCGGCGGGAGCAGCAGCTCCCACGTGGTCCCGTCGTCGCCATCGAGCACGAGGGGCCGCATCTCCACCTCGGCCCGCCGCAGCGTGCCGCGGACGACGACCGTGGGCAGGGGGCGAGACGCCCCCGCGGCGGCTGCCTGTCGCAGCTGCTCGCGGGCACTGGTCGACGGGACGTCCTCGGCCCCGGCGGGGTCCGGCCGGCCCCCGCCCGGACGCCGAGCGGGGAGGCCCCGGCGGCTGCCGGGACCTCCCCGTCGTTCGGGGCCTGACGGCCCCCGTTGGTTGTTCACACCTACGGCACGTCCACCCGCACGACGGTCGGGCTGGGCATGCCGGCGCTGCCGGCGTACGCGACCGAGCCGAGCCACTTGCCCGGCGCCAGGGTGCCGAAGCCGAGGGCGATCGTGCCCTTGCCGCCGGTCGTCGCCTGGGGCGGTGCCGTGACCTCCATGTTGCCGGCGTCGGTCGAGCCGAGCAGCCAGTGGTTCAGCGTGAAGCTCGCAGTCGCGCCCGTCACGGCGAACCCGTGGACGACGACCCGGTAGTCACCGGGCGCCGGGTCGACCAGGTTGGCCTCCTCGACGGCTCCTCCGTTGCCGCTCAGGGCCACGAGGGTCGTGCCCCGGTAGACGTAGAGATCGAGGTCGTCGCCGGCGCCGCTCGACCCGAAGAGGGCGAAACGTGCGTACGTCGTGCCGGCCGGAACCGTCACCGTCGTCGTCGCGAGGCTGCTGGCAGGAGCCGTGTCGATGTCGTCGGTGGGGTCGTCGACGACCGAACCGGGCGTCTCCGTCGCCTTGACCAGACCGCGCGGGGACGCGGTGAAGGGGCCGTCGTAGCCGAACGTGACCTCGTACGACTTTCCGGCGGTCGTGGCCGCGACCTCGGCCGGGGCGGCGAGCGCGACCGGCTTGACGACGAGCGGCGAACGAACCGAGTGGGTCCCGTCGCTCCAGGTGAGGAAGCCTCCGGTGTACGAGCCGATCGGTGCGGTCGTCCGGGTGAGCTTCACCGTGAACGTGCCCTTGGCGCCGGGCGCGAGCGCGAGCTGCGCCGGAAGCACCTGGGCGGTGACCCCGTTCAGCCCCGACACCGATGGCGTGTACGTGGCGGAGGCAGAGCCGACGTTGGTGACCGTGCGGGTCACCGTCTGGGTGCCGGCCAGGTCACCGATGGCGATCGAGGCGACGTTGAAGTCGCTCGGGTCGGTCTTGAAGCCGGCGTTCCTGAGGGCGTTGCAGGTCGCGGCGCCGACGGCGTTCGAGGAGCCGCACAGGAAGGCGACCCAGTCGTTGAAGCCGTTGTCGTAGACGAGCCCCGGGTCTGCCGCAGAGTTGGGCCGGATGTGGCCCGCGCCCTGGCGGAAGATCTTCGTCGCCGTGGTGACGTCGTCGAGCACGTCGTAGGCGGACGTCATGAGCGCGCTCTTGATGGCCATCGGCGACCAGCTCGGGTGACGCTGCTTGAGCAGCGCCGCGACGCCGGCGACGTGCGGGGCCGACATCGAGGTGCCCGACTCGAGGTTGAAGCTGTCCCCGCCGGTGGACGGCGAGACGGCCGCGAGGATGTCCTGGCCGGGTGCGATGACGTCCGGCTTGAGCACGTCGCCGCTGCCGGCGAGCATCGGACCGCGCGACGAGAAGCTCGCCGTGAACGGCGCGGGCTGCTTCGTGTCGACGTAGCCGTGGATGGATGCCCGCGCGGACGCGCCTGCACCGACGACGTACGCGTCGAGCGCGGCGTAGTGGTTGCTCTCGAGGTGCACGGTCGGGACGGAGTGGAAGTCCGCGAGGGTTCCACCGACTGCCGGGGGGACGTTGACGAGGACCATGCCGATGCCGCCGGCCTGCTGGACGGCCAGGCTCTTGTCGACGCGGGCGTTGTCGCCGCGCTCGCAGACCACGATCTTGCCGGCCACCTTGGCCGGGTCGAGGTCGTTGGAGCCGCCGGTCCCCGTGTCGCTCGAGTGGCACCGCGCCGCGGTCGCGGGGTCCACACCTGCGCGAGCCACGTCACGGGCCCGCACGAGGCTGCCACTGACGTCGGTCGTGGCGGTCGAGGCGCCGGTCATGACCGTGCCGTTGCCGAGGGTGACGTCGCCGAGGCTGGCGCGCGGGTGCGTGCCGGCGGCAACGGTCGTGATCCACGGGGACGGGTGCGCGACGGTGGACGGCGTCGGGCCGCTGTTGCCGGCGGAGGCGGACACGAAGACTCCCGCGTCGGCGGCGAACAGGAACGCGATCTCGGTCGGGTCGGCGAAGTTCGTCGACGTCCCGCTGATCGAGAAGTTGATGACGTCGACGCCGTCAGCGACCGCCTGGTCGATGGCCGCGACGATGTCGGACCCGGCGCCGCTCGCGGTGTCGCCGGACTCGGTCGACCACAGGGCCTTGTAGACCGAGATGCGGGCGCGGGGGGCCATGCCGCTGATGCCGTTGGGCGCCAGGGGAGCCGTCTTGCCCGTCACGGGAACGCCGAAGTTGCCACCGGCGGTGCTCGCCGTGTGGGTGCCGTGGCTGTTGTAGTCGCGGGCGGAGTTGAACTCCCACGGACGGTCACGGTCGATGCCGGCGTTGCCGCCCTGGCCCGCGTTGAAGTACTGCGCGCCGATGAGCTTCTGGTTGCAGAGCGAGTTGTTCCACTGCTCGCCGTTCTGGCACTTGGCGTTCCAGCCCGGGAGCTGCTGGAAGGCGAGCTTGCCGGTGGCGGCACGCGTCGGCACGCCCTTGGCGTCGACGCGGTCGCTGAACGACAGGGACTCGGGCCAGATGCCCGAGTCGATGTCGCCGATGACGATGCCTTCGCCGGCGCCCTTCGTGCCGCCGAGCTGCTCCCACAGCCCGCCCTTGTCGGTGAGCCCGAGGAAGCCCGGCGTCGTCGACGTGTCGATGGTGTAGGTCTGCTGCTTCGAGACGGCCAGCACACCGGCGGTCGAGCGCAGCGCCTTGGCCTGTGCACCGGTGAGGCGGGCCGCGAAGCCGTTGTAGGTGTACGCGTAGTCGTACAGCCGCGAGGTCGCGCCGACCGACCGCAGGGCGTTCCCGTGCTTGCTCTTGAGGTTGTCTGCCCAGCGGGTCACCGCCGCCGACGTGACGTCGATCTTCTTGCCCTTGGCGGGCTTGGTCGCCGCATAGCCGGGCGTCGAGCCGTCGTACGCGACGACCGGCAGGTCGGCCATCTGGACGACGTAGACGCCGTCGGTGTCGGGGCGGTCGACCGCGGGCGCGGCGGCCGGGGCCGTCGCCACGGCGGCGGGGGCCGCGTCGGCCGCTCCCGTTCCGGCGACGCTGAGGGCAAGCGGCACTGCGGCGAGCGCAGCAAACCATCGACGATTCATGGTTCTCCTGAGGTGTGTTCCCCGAGCCGGCGCATGGGCGGACTGCTGCACCCGTGTGAGATGGACCATAACGGCGGAGTGCCTCTTTTGGGGAGGCTTCCGCCGCGCCGACTTTCCGGCGCATGGACCGGGAGCCGCGCGTCAGGGCCGGTCAGGGACCGGCGAACCGACGTTCTTGCGTCGCCGCGACCGAACTGCCCGGTTCGCCGGAGTCGCCGGAGTCGCCCGAGTCGCTGGAGACACCGGAGCCACCGGAGGCGCCGGCGTGACGCAGGGTGAGGTCGAGCAGGGCGATGGCGCCGGCCTTGTCGAGGGGCTCGTTGCCGTTGCCGCACTTCGGTGACTGCACGCACGACGGGCACCCCGACGCGCACTCGCATGCCGCGATGGCCTCGCGGGTCGCCGACAGCCACGCCCGGATGCGCCGGTAGCCGCGCTCTGCGAAGCCCGCCCCGCCCGGGTGCCCGTCGTAGATAAGGATGGTCGGCAGCCCGGTGTCGGGGTGCAGCGCCGTGGACACCCCGCCGATGTCCCACCGGTCGGCGGTGGCGAAGAGGGGGAGCATGCCGATCGCCGCGTGCTCTGCCGCGTGCGCCGCACCGGGTATGCCGGCTTCGTCGACCCCGGCCGAGGCGAGCTCCTCGACGGGCATCGTCCACCACACCGCCTTGGTCGCGAGCGATCGCGGGGGCAGGTCGAGCGGGTGCTCACCGAGCACCTCCCCGCCGGGGAGCCGGCGTAAGAACGAGGTCACCTGGTTGCGCACCGTCACGTGCCCGAACGAGCAGCGGAGCGGGCCCCACTGCGCGTGCTCGACCTCGTGGACGATCTGGAAGTCGCTCACCGACTGGGCCTGCGTCGTCCACCCGGGGTCACCGCGTACGGCGAAGGCGGCGTGGTCGTCGAGCTGGAGCTCGGTCACGACCCACGTCTGTCCCTGGTGCAGGTGGACCGCGCCGGTGTGTACCTGCGCGTGGGCAGCAGCCTCGTCGACGGTGCCGACGACCCGGCCTGTGCGCGTCTCGATGATGCGTACCGGCTCGCCCGCACCACGCAGCGACAGGTGGTCGGCCGGCCGGTCCTCGCGGCCCCAGAACCATCCGCGGGGCCGCTTGCGCAGGATGCCTCGCTCGACGAGCGCGTCGAGCAGCGACCGTGTCTGTGCGCCGAAGAGGGCGAAGTCGGCCTCGGTGAGGGGCAGCTCAGCGGCCGCAGCGGCCAGGTGCGGCGCCAGCACGTGCGGGTTGTCGGGGTCGACGACCGTCGCCTCGATGCCACGCCCGAAGATCGCCTCCGGGTGGTGCACCACGAAGGTGTCGAGCGGGTCGTCGGCAGCGACGAGCACGGCGAGCGAGCGCTCGCCCGACCGCCCGGCGCGGCCCGCCTGCTGCCAGAGCGACGACAGCGTGCCCGGCCAGCCGGCGAGCAGCACCGCATCGAGCCCGCTGACGTCGACCCCGAGCTCGAGCGCGTTGGTCGCCGCCAGCCCGAGCAGCTGCTTCGAGCGCAGCGCCTTCTCGAGCTCGCGCCGCTCCTCCGGGAGGTAGCCGCCGCGGTAGGCCGCCACCCGCTCCTCCTCGGTGACCGACACGCGCTCGCGGGCGATGCGGGCGACGACCTCGACGCCGGCGCGCGACCGCGCGAAGGCGACGGTCTGCACCTGCTCGCGGACGCAGCCGGCCAGCAGCTCACCGGTCTCGGCCACGGTGCTGACCCGCTTGGGTCGGCCGTTCTCGTCGACGAGCAGCGGGGGCTCCCACAGGGCGAAGGTCATCGATGCCCGAGGGGACGCGTCACGCGTGACCGGAACGACCGGCAGACCGAGGAGCCGGGAGGCGTGGTCCTCGGGGTCGGCCACGGTCGCGGACGCGAAGACGAAGGTCGGCTCGGACCGGTAACGGGCGGCGACCCGCCGCAACCGCCTCAGCACGGCAGCCATGTGCGCACCGAAGACGCCCTTGTAGACGTGGCACTCGTCGACCACGACGTAGCGAAGGGCCCGCAGGAACGAGCTCCACCGCTCGTGGCCGGGCAGGAGCGAATGGTGCAGCAGGTCTGGGTTGGTGAGCACGAGGTTGGCGTGGTCGCGGATCCAGCGGCGCTCGTCGGTCGGGGTGTCGCCGTCGTAGGTGGCCGGTCGCAGCTGCGGCAGTGCGAGCGCCGCGATGCGGCTCAGCTGGTCGGCAGCCAGGGCCTTGGTGGGCGAGAGGTAGAGCGCTGTCGCGCCGCGGCCGTTCGGGGCGCCGGCGCCCGAGACGAGGTCGCTGAGGATCGGCAGGTGGTAGCCGAGGCTCTTGCCCGAGGCGGTGCCCGTGCTGACGACGACGTGTCGGCCCGCGTGGGCGGCCTCGGCCACCTCGACCTGGTGCGCCCACGGCGACTCGATGCCGGACGCGAGCAGGGCCCCGAGCAGCGTGGGGTCGACCCACTCGGGCCACGGCGCGTGCACCGCCTCACGGGCCGGCACCTCGTGCACGTGGACGAGGCGCTCCGGGTGGTCGCCGACGAGCGTGCGCAGCAGCTCGTCCGGGGCCGGGCGGTGGGCTCCCGCTGCCCGAGCGGAAGGGCGGGGCGCGGCGGGCGACGAGCCGTGACCGGACGATTCCGGCACGGATCCGCTGGGCAATGGCTCCCCGTTCATGTGGAGCAACCGTATGTCGTCGGGGTACGGTAACCGTCGTGCGGGGCATGTTACTGCGCGGTCAGTCACGTCGGGGAAATCGTGACCGACGCGGTTCGGTCTGCACGACGACAGGACTGGTTGGCCCGACCCCGGGGCATCCGGACGCATCACAAGTGTGGGGACAGGAAGGGGCACAGGTGGATCTCTCGATCACCCGAGCCGACCACGGCGACCAGACCGTGGTGCACCTCGGCGGCGAGATCGACGTCTACACGGCGCCGCTCGTGCGCGAGAAGCTCGATGAACAGATCCAGGGTGGCCGCACCCGGCTCGTCGTCGACCTCACCGACGTGACGTTCCTCGACTCCACCGGCCTCGGCGTCCTCGTCGGACGGCTCAAGCTGGCCCGCACCCGCGGCGGCTCGATGCGTCTCGTCGGCAAGGACGACCGGGTCCTCAAGGTCTTCTCGATCACCGGCCTCGACAAGGTGTTCGAGATCCACGCCGACCTCGACTCTGCCCTCGCCGCCGGCTCGGCGCCGGCAGCCCCCGGCCTGTCGCAGGGCGGGCAGTCCTGAGCGACACCCCCGTCGTCGACGAGCGACTGGTCGCGCTGCTGCGTGCCGACCTGACGACGGCCGCCTTCACGGTCGACGGCGTCGCCGCGCGCCTCGGCCCCGTCGCGTCCGCCGCCCTGCACCGCGAGCAGCCGCTGCCGGCACTGCTCGCCACCGAACCGGGCACGTCGTCCCGCAGCGGGGGGCCCGACCCGTGCGGCACGCTCGTGCGTGTCTTCACACTGGGCCGTGCCGTCCCCGTCGCGGCGCTCGCCGAGGCGCTCCCGACACTGACCGTCGAGGGCGCCGTGGCCCTCGGTCTCGTTCGCCTCGAGAACGGCCGGGCCGGCTTCGGTGCCGACCGTGCTGGGTCCGCACGTCAGGCCGTCGCGACCTGCGACCTGCGGCCCTACGGCGACGACGCCCACGACTGGTGGGTCGCGTCCGACCTCTCCGAGCTCGCGGTCGGCGGCCCGCTGCGCGCCGACCACGTGCTCGGCATCGGCGGCGCCTCGACCACCCTCGCGTCGTGGACCGTCCGACGCCCCGCCGGCCGTGCCCTCGACCTCGGCACCGGCTGCGGCGTGCAGGCGCTCCACCTCACGGCTCACGTCGGTTCGATCGTCGCCACCGACATCTCCGAGCGAGCCCTCGCGTATGCCGCGTTCAACCTCGCGCTCGCCGCGTCCGACGGCCCTGGCGCGGTCCCCGATGTCCAGCTGCTCGCCGGTGACCTGCTGGATCCCGTTGCCGGGCAACGGTTCTCGTTGGTCGTGAGCAACCCTCCCTTCGTCATCACCCCGCGCGACCAGGGGCTCCCCCTCTACGAGTACCGCGACGGCGGACGCCCCGGCGACGTGCTCGTGCGCTCCCTCGTGCAGCAGGTCGGCAGCGTGCTCGAGCCCGGAGGCGTCGCGCAGTTCCTCGGCAACTGGGAGGTGCCGGCCGGTCGCTCCTGGCGCGACGTCTGGACCGGGTGGCTCGACGAGCAGGCCGCCCACGGCGTCGCCCTCGACGCGTGGGTCGTCCAGCGCGAGTCGCAGGACCCCGCCGAGTACGCCGAGCTGTGGGCGCGCGACGGCGGCGCCAGTCCGGGCAGCGAGGAGCACTCGCAGATGTATGCCGCGTGGCTGCGCGACTTCGCCTCCCGCGACGTCGAGGCGATCGGTTTCGGGGTCGTGACGCTGCAGCGTCCGGCCACCGACCGGCCGACCTGGCGCTCGCTGGACGAGGCGCACGGGCCGGTGGCCGCCCCGATGGGGCCGACCGTCGACGCCGGCCTCGAGGCCCGCACGTGGCTCGCCGGGCACACCGACGACGAGGTGCTCGACGTCGCATGGTCCTGCGCGCCCGACGTCACGGAGGAGCGCCACGGCGTCCCGGGCGTCGAGGACCCGAGCGTGATCCTCGTGAGGCAGGGCGGAGGGCTGGGTCGCGTCCTGCGCGCGGGGACGCTGCTGGCGGCATACCTCGGGGTGGCCGACGGCGAGCTGACCGCCCGCGCCGCGCTCGACGCGATCGCGACCGTGCTCGAGCTCGACGCCGCCGAGGTGCGAGCGGAGCTGGTGCCGCAGGTCCGCGACCTCGTCGCCGACGGCCTCCTCGTCTGACCGGCGCGGCCCCCCGAGCGAAAGAGCGCTCCGCCACCACCGCCTTCTATCGAGCGGGCGCTCGGTCATGACGGAGTGCCCTCTCGATGGCAAGGAGGCGGCTGACCTTGCGCTCTTTCGACTGTGGGAGGGGGGTGACCGTTCGGCTGCTGTTGGCGTATTCCGGTTGTGAGTGAGTGCTCACTCATTCAGAATGGTCCGGTGCGACAGCGAACGGGGCGCGCCGCGCCCATGCACCCGGACGACCGTCGGGAGGCCCTCATCGGTGTCTTCCTCGACCTGGCGCACCGCGAGGGACGCCCTCCGACGACGAGCGAGATCGCGCGTGAGGCCGGCGTCGCCGAGGGCACGATCTTCCGCGTCTTCGCCACCAAGGACGCTCTCCAGGACGAAGCCGTGCAGACGGCCTTCTGTCCGGCCCCGGTGCGGCGGTCGATCGCGGCCATCGGCACCGACCTCCCCGTGCGTGACCGGCTCGTCGCCTTCACGACCATCATGCAGCGGCGCTTCACCGAGGTCTTCGGGCTGATGGCGGCGCTCGGCCTGACCGAGCCGCCCGACCGCGGCCCCCACCTCGCCTGCTACGCCGTCGGCCGGCACCTGCGCGGTGCGACCGACGAGGGCGCCGAGGACTGCGGGCCCCACCAGCCCCTCCTCGACACCATCCACCAGCTCGTCCTCAGCGAGTCCGACACGTTCGTCGTGCCGGCGCGCGACGTCGTGCACCGCATCCGGCTGCTGTGCTTCTCGGGCAGCCACCCCGGGATCGCCGACGGCATGACCCTGACTCCCGAGGAGATCGTCGACACCGTCCTCTACGGCGTCATCGCCCGCCCCACGACATCCACCCATGGCACTGGCCTCGGCATCGCCGAGCTGTACGCCGAGCTCGGCGGCGACAGCGCCACCCTCGTCGGAGAGGAGCAGCAGCGTGCAAAAACCGTTGACCCTCACCCAGCGTGAGGTCGTAGCGTCTGCGACCGGCCCGCACCCCTCCAGCGACAACACCGACCACACCGACAGCACCTACAACACCCACCGAAAGGCATGCGCATGCTGATGCGACTGCTCCGCAGCCACCTGCGGCCCTACGGGGGCGAGATCTCGCTCATCGTGCTGCTGCAGCTCGTGAGCACCCTCGCCTCCCTCTACCTGCCCAGCCTCAACGGCGAGATCATCGACGACGGCGTGGCCAAGGGCGACACCGGCTTCATCCTCCGCCACGGCGGCCTCATGCTCGGCGTCAGCGTCGTGCAGATCGTCGCGGCGGTCGGCGCCACCTACCTGGCGGCCAAGGTCGCCATGGGGATGGGCCGCAACCTGCGCGCCGGCATCTTCGGCACCGTCGTCGACTACTCCGCGCAGGAGGTCGCGAAGTTCGGGGCGCCCACCCTCATCTCACGCAACACCAACGACGTCACCCAGGTGCAGATGGTGACGTTCATGGCGTTCGCGCTGCTCGTCACGACGCCGATCATGATGGTCGGCGGCGTCATCATGGCGCTGCGCGAGGACGTCGGTCTGTCCTGGCTGGTCGCGGTCGCCGTGCCGCTCCTCGGTCTGTGCGTGGGCCTGGTCATCTGGCGGATGGTGCCGTGGTTCGGGCGCATGCAGACCTCGCTCGACGGCGTGAACCGTGTGCTGCGCGAGCAGATCACCGGCATCCGCGTCGTCCGGGCCTTCGTGCGCGAGGGTCACGAGGAGCAGCGGTTCTCCGAGGCCAACGCCACCCTTACCGAGGCGGGCCTGCGCGTGGGCCGGCTCATGGCCATCGTCTTCCCGATCGTGATGTTCATCTTCAACGTGTCGTCCGTCGCCGTGCTGTGGTTCGGCGCGCACCGCATCGCCACGGGCGACATGCAGATCGGAGCGCTGACGGCGTTCCTCAGCTACCTCATCCAGATCCTCATGGGCGTCATGATGGCGACCTTCATGGCCACGATGATCCCGCGTGCCGCGGTCTCGGCCGGTCGCATCCAGGAGGTGCTCGGCACGACCTCGTCGGTGGGTGAGTCGGTGCAGCCCCTGCAGATCAAGGCCACGCGGGCCGGGGTCGAGCTCGTCGACGTCGACTTCCACTACCCGGGGGCCGAGAACGCCGTGCTCCACGACGTCTCGTTCGCGGCCGAGCCCGGCCGCACGACGGCGATCATCGGGTCGACCGGCGCCGGAAAGACGACGCTCATCGGTCTGGTGCCGCGCCTCTTCGACGTGTCGTCCGGGCGCGTCAAGGTCGGCGGCGTCGACGTGCGTGACCTCGCCCTCGACGACCTGTGGTCGCGCATCGGCCTCGTGCCGCAGAAGCCGTACCTCTTCAGCGGCACGGTCGCGAGCAACCTGCGCTACGGCAACCCCGACGCCACCGACGAGCAGCTCTGGGACGCCTTGCGCATCGCACAGGCTCACGACTTCGTCGAGAAGATGGACGGAGGCCTCGACGCGCCGATCGCCCAGGGCGGCACCAACGTGTCGGGTGGGCAGCGCCAGCGCCTCGCCATCGCGCGTGCGGTCGTCAAGCGGCCCGACGTCTACCTCTTCGACGACTCGTTCTCCGCCCTCGACCTCGCGACCGACGCCCGCCTACGGCAGGCGCTGCGCCCGGTCACGCGCGAGAGCGCCGTCGTGATCGTGGCCCAGCGCGTCTCGACGATCGTCGACGCCGACCACATCGTGGTGCTCGAGGACGGCCGCGTCGTCGGCCAGGGCACCCATGACCAGCTCCTCGACTCCTGTACGACCTACCAGGAGATCGTCGAGTCCCAGCGCAGCGCGGAGGAGGCGGCCTGATGGCCGAGGGAGTCAAGAGCGCGGAGGAGAAGGCCGCCGAGGCACGTCGCGGGCCGGCCCGTCGCGGCGGCCCACCGCACATGCAGATGGGGCAGCCGGTCGAGAAGTCGCTCGACTTCGGTCCCTCGGCCAAGCGCCTGCTCGGGCTGCTCCGACCGGAGCAGACCAAGCTGGTCGTCGTCATCACGCTCGCCGTCATCAGCGTCGTCCTCAGCTCGATCGGCCCGAAGATCCTGGGCCGTGCGACCGACATCATCTTCGCCGGCGTCATCGGCAGCACCGTCAACGTGCCGCCCGGCACGACGAAGCAGCAGGTCGTCGACGGGCTGCGCGCGACCGGCCAGACCACGTATGCCGACCTGCTGGCCAACGTCGACTTCACCCCCGGCGTCGGCATCGACTTCGACGCCCTCAAGGGCGTCCTGCTCCTCGTCGTCGCGCTCTTCGCGGTGGCGTCGCTGCTCATGTGGGTGCAGGGCTGGGTCCTCCAGGGCCTGCTCCAGCGCACGATGTTCCGGCTGCGCCAGGACGTCGAGGCCAAGCTCAACCGCCTGCCGCTGCCCTACTTCGACCGGCAGCCGCGCGGTGAGGTGCTCTCACGCGTCACGAACGACATCGACAACATCTCGATGTCCCTGCAGCAGACGCTCTCGCAGCTGCTCACGTCGCTGCTGACGGTCGTGGCCGTGCTGGGCATGATGTTCTGGATCTCGTGGCTGCTCGCGCTCATCGCGCTCGTCACGATCCCGATCTCGGTCATGGTGACGGCGGCCATCGGCAAGCGCTCGCAGAAGCTGTTCATCCAGCAGTGGCGCAACACCGGTGAGCTGAACGGCATCATCGAGGAGACGTTCACCGGCCACGGGGTGGTCAAGGTCTTCGGCCGTCAGAAGGAGGCCGAGGCGGCGTTCGAGAAGAAGAACGACGAGCTCTTCGGGGCCGCGTTCGGTGCCCAGTTCATCAGCGGCATCATCATGCCGACGATGATGTTCATCGGGAACCTCAACTACGTGCTCGTCGCCGTCGTCGGGGGCCTGCGCGTGGCGAGCGGCTCGATGAGCCTCGGTGACGTCCAGGCGTTCATCCAGTACTCCCGCCAGTTCACCCAGCCGCTCACGCAGGTGGCCTCGATGGCCAACGTCCTGCAGTCGGGTGTCGCCTCGGCCGAGCGGGTCTTCGAGGTGCTCGATGCCGAGGAGCAGCAGGCCGACGCGGGCAGCCCGGAGACGATCGACGACCCGCACGGCGCGGTGGCCTTCGAGGACGTCTCGTTCAGCTACGTCGCCGACAGGCCGCTCATCGAGCACCTCGACCTGTCGGTCAGCCCGGGGCAGACGGTCGCCATCGTCGGCCCGACCGGCGCCGGCAAGACGACACTCGTCAACCTCATCATGCGGTTCTACGAGCTCGACGGCGGCCGCATCACGCTCGACGGCGTCGACATCCGTGACCTGACGCGCCACGGCCTGCGCTCGCGCATCGGCATGGTGCTGCAGGACACCTGGCTCTTCGGGGGCACGATCCGCGACAACATCGCCTACGGCCGTCCCGGCGCCAGTGACGCCGAGGTCCTCGAGGCCGCGCGGGCGACCTACGTCGACCGCTTCGTGCACTCGCTGCCCGACGGCTACGACACGGTGCTCGACGACGAGGCGAGCAACATCTCCGCCGGCGAGAAGCAGCTCGTCACGATCGCGCGGGCGTTCCTCTCCGACCCTGCGCTGCTCATCCTCGACGAGGCGACGAGCTCGGTCGACACCCGAACGGAGCTGCTCGTCCAGCAGGCCATGGCGGCGCTGCGGTCCGACCGCACGAGCTTCGTCATCGCGCACCGTCTCTCGACGATCCGCGACGCCGACCTCATCCTCGTCATGGAGGACGGCCGCATCGTCGAGCAGGGCTCTCACTCCGAGCTGCTCGCTCGCGACGGTGCCTACGCGAAGCTGTATGCCGCCCAGTTCGCCGGTGCTGCAGCCGACCTCGACGAGCAGGCCGCGGGTGTGCCCGCGGCGCCCGAGCTGGCGGGCGTGGGTGCAGCGGTGCCCGGTCCCGGCGGCGGACCGGGGGTGCCCGCACCCGACAACGCCGTGCCCGCCGACCCGGTGGCCGACTGACCGGTCGGAAAGCAGTCCACGCGTACGCGTGTTGCGCCGTGTGGCACGGAAGTGGCCCCCTCACCCGGCGGGGTGAGGGGGCCACTCCGTGTGCGGCGCTCGAGTCGCCGCGCTGACCGGTCAGCCTGGACAGGTCAGCTGGGCCGGTCAGCTGGAGGCCGGGAGCCTGAGGACGGGGCACGGGCCGTTCGTGCCCGGGTCGGCCCGGAAGCACCAGACGTTGGTGCCGGCGTTGGAGGGGGCGGCGGAGACCGGGCTGACCGTCAGGACGACGGCGAGGGCGGCGGTGAGCGCTGCTGCAGAGCGGATGACGAGCGACATGTTTGACCCCTGGATCCTTTGCGCCCGGTCCCTGTCGACCAGGCGGTGCTCGGAGGATAGTCCCGGGGTCCTAACTAACGGCTAACAGTGAGTTCGCCTCGGGGTAGGGCGGGCTCGGCAGCCTCAGGGCCCGAGGCGACAGGCGCAGCCCGGCCAGGACGGCGGCTGCCTCCTGGAGGTCGCGCGAGGCTCCGTCGCGGTCGTCGAGGCGGTGGGCGACGTGCCCCTGGCGGGCGACGTCGGCGGCCAGGTCGAGCGGGACACCGGCCCGGCGACGACCTGCGACGAGCCGTCGCGCGTGGCCGGCCGCGCGGGCCCACTCCTGCTGGTGCGCGAGCACGTCGACCTCGAGGCGCAGGACGTCGAGGTCGCCGCCCTCGCCGGCCCGTGCGTCGAGCTCGACCCTGGCCGCGCGCAGCTGCTTGAGGGACTCGGGCAGGTCGTCGAGCCCGAGGTGGGCCCGGGCGAGAGCCAGGCGGCAGTGGGCCGCACCGAGGTCGTCGCGGATCTCGACGGCCGTGTGCAGCGCGTCCTCGAGGAGGTCCCTGGCCTCCGTCCACCGACCCAGCTCGACCAGGCCTTCGGCCCGCGAGACCATCCAGATGCTCGCGTCGCGCCGCGAGCCCGCGCGCCGCGCCTCCGTGACCATGGCCGCGAGGAGCGGGTCGCCCTCGTCGGCGCGTCCGACGTTGCGCAGCACGATGCCGCGGTGGGCCTCGGCCCGGACGCGTCCGAGCCGGTCGCCGCGCAGGTCCGCGAACGCCGCGGTGCGGGCGAAGCCCTCGAGCGCCTCCTCGAAGCGGTGCAGGGCCATCGACGCCCACGCCGACTGCGACAGTGCCCGCTGCTCGCCGTCGCTGTCGCCGATGCGGCGGGCGATGGTGAGCGACTCGCGGGCGACGTCGGGCAGCTCGGCGTCACGGCGCAGCTGGCCGAGCACCGCGAAGCGGGCCCCGAGCAGGTCGAGCCGCTGGCGGTCGCTGGGCCGGGTCGTGCCGTCGGCGGCCGTCGACCCGAGAGCTGCGCGCAGGACGCGCTCACGGTCGTCGTCGTAGGCCCGCACCGTGAGGAAGCCGCGGATCGCCAGGGCCAGCCGTCCGGCGAGGTCGGGGTCGCCGAGACGGGCGGCCACGGTGACCGCCTCGACGAGGTTGAGGCGCTCGGACTCGAACCACTCGGCCGGGGCCGCGACCGCGTCGACGGCCCCGTCGCCCTGCGGCTCGGGGAGGGTGTCGGAGGACCCCTCGAGCCGCGGGCCCGCGGCAGCCGCGAGCCGCAGCCACGCGTCGCTGAGGTCGCGCTGGAGGGCCGCGGCGGACCCGTCGGCCTCCTCGACGTCGAGGTACTCCCCGGCCAGCTCCGAGACGAGGCTGTGCACGCGGTAGCGCGGCTGCCCTGCGGCGTCGCGTCCCGTGGGCTCGACGAGGTGGCGGTCGACGAGCTCGTCGAGGGCGTGGTGGGCCTCGATCTCGCGCGTCACGTCCTTGAGCAGCCGTCGCGCGACCCAGGCCGGCCAGTCGGAGCTCGGGGCCAGCGCGAGGCGACGGAAGAGCGCGCGCGCCGGGGCCGGCAGGTCCTGCACCGACAGCGCGATGCTCGCGCGGACGTCGATGTCGCCGGCGGACAGCTCGTCGAGCCTCGTGTGCTCGTGGGTGAGCCGGTCGCGCAGCTCGGGCAGCGCCAGGGTGGGGTTCGTCGCGAGCTTGGACCCGGCGACGCAGAGGGCGAGCGGCAGGTGGCCGCAGAGGGCGGAGATGTCGACGAGCGCCTCCGTGGCGTCGACCTCGCGCTCGGGCCCGGCGAGCTCTGTCAGCAGGGCCAGGCTGGCGTCGGCGGTCAGCGGTTGCACCGTGTGCCGGCGCACGCCGACGAGACCCGCGAGCCGGCTGCGCGACGTGACGATGGCGCCGGCGCCGGGCGACGTCGGCAGCAGGGGGCGCACCTGGGACTCGGTGGTGGCGCCGTCGATGACGGTGAGGATGCGCTTGCCGGCGATCGTGGTCCGGTAGAGCGCGATGCGGTCCTCACGCCCCGCCGGGATGGAGGGCCCGTCGACGCCGAGCGCCCGGAGGAACCGGGCTGCGACATGGTGCGGGTCGATCGCGCCCGTCGGGTCGTCGCTCAGGGCGGCGTACAGCGTCCCGTCCGGGTAGGCGTCGGCGAGGGCGTGGCCGGCCGTCACGGCGAGCGCGGTCTTGCCCACCCCGCCGACGCCGACCAGCACGACGAGGCCCGGCGGGGCCGCGGCCCGCGAGGCGAGGGCGACGGGCGAACGGGACGCGCCGTGCTCGTCGGGGAGCCGGGGAGCGAGTCGTGTGAGGACCGCCCCGAGCAGGGCCTCCCTGCCGAGGAGGGTCCACGTGGGTGCGGGCAGCTCTCGGGGGATCACGCGGCGACGCGACGAGGTGGCCCCCAGCGGGCTGCCGTCGAGGATCTGGGTGTTGAGCTCTGCGAGCGACCGGCTCGGCGGCACCCCGAGCTCGTCGATGAAGCGCCGCCGCAGCCGGCGGTAGGCGTCGCTGGCCTCGGAGCGGCGCCCGGTCGCGGCGAGCGCCCGGAGCCGGTGCTCGTGGAGGCGCTCGTTCCACGGGTCGTCCTCGAGCTGCACGGCCGCCGTCGCGAGGACCTCCTCGTGCCGGCCGAGCTGGGCGAGGGAGTCGACGAGCAGGTCGGTCGCGGCGATGCGCTCGTCGCGCAGGGCCTGCTGGAGGCTCTCGGTGGAGGCGTCGGCAGCGGGCGCGACGTCGCCCAGGGCGGTGCCGCGCCACAGCGCCACCGCACGCTCGAGGTGGCGCACCACCGTGGCGGGCTGGTCGCAGCCCTCGAGCGCACGCGCCTCGGCCACCTCGCGCCGGAACTCGGTGAGGTCGAGGGTGTGGCCTCCCATGCGCAGCTCGTAGCCGAACGGGCGGGTCGTGACGAGGCCGCGGTCGTGGGCGGCGAGGCGCCGACGCAGGCCCGCGATGAGGTTCTGCAGCTGCTGACGGGCCGTCGGGGGAGGCTCGTCCCAGAGGCCGTCGATGAGCCGCTCCGCCGGCACCAGGCGGTCGGCGCTGACGAGCAGTGTCGCGAGGACGAACCGCTCGCGGGCGCTGCCCAGCCTCAGGAGCTCGCCGTCGTCGGCGATGACCTCCATGGGCCCGAGCACGCGAAACTGCACAGGGCATTGATACCGGAACGAGGGCCTCCGGCGGCAGCAGAACGCAGGCACCTGCGGCCCCGGGCGCGTCCCCACTGCCCGTGGTGGAGGCGAGGTCCCGGGGCGGCAGGTGCCCGGAGCGTGTGACCGCGCGGTGTCGCCCCTGTACGACCCGCGCGGGCGGTGCCACTGTCGCCGATGCCGCTCACAAGCCGCTAGCAGGACGGTGACGCCACGACGGGCGACAAGGCGGGCGGGCTGGCGACACGACTGGCGACACTGGCGACAAGGCTGGCGATCCGTGGGAGCCCCGAGGTGCAGGGCGCCCACGGAGGTGGGTCACTTGTGCCAGTAGTACGCGGCACCGCCGTTGTTGGCGGCGTGCGTCGTCGGGTCGTAGGAGTGCTCGCCGACGATCTCGTAGGCGACCCAGTTCGAGTCGACGACGCGGATGTTCGCGCCGACCGGGTCGCCCGTGACGATCGCGGTGTGGATGCCGCGCGTGTGGCTGGCGTCGGTCTCCTGGATGATGTCGCCCGGCACGACGTCGGCCTTGGCGACGCGGTGGTAGCCGGCGTCGATGTAGGCCTGGTAGTAGCCGGTGCCGAGGTTGTTGGCGTGCGTCTCGTTGTACATCCGCTGCACGAACGCCTTGCACTGGCCGCCCCACTGGCCGATGTGGCTGCGGGCGTGCTCGACGATCGCCGGGGCCGCGACAGCGCTCGGGGCGCTCATCGGCATGAAGCCGACCGCGGAGGCGGTGATGAGGGAGGCGGCCGCGGCGCGGCGCAGGACGGCGGTGTTGAGCTTCATGACGGTCTCCTGGATCAGTGTGTGGGTGGTGCAGCGTCTGGTGGTGAGTGCTGGCTGCAGAGGTGGTGGACACCGACCGGTTCGCCGGTCGGTGAGCCATCGGGGAGACCGTCGCGAAGCGCCCTAACAACCCACTAACCGAGGGTGTGACCGGAGCCGGGCCACGATGCGCACAGGTCGCCGGGGCAGGCGTGCGCGACGACGACAGGAAAAGGGCAGCGCGACGCCGCCCGACTACAACGCGACCCGAATCTCGTTGGGCTGCAAGGTCGTACGAGCTGCGCTCGTTCAGACCTGGAGCTTGTGGGCTCCGGGCCCGAGGTTCGCCTGCCAGTCGCCCGTGTTGTTGAGGGCGCACGTCGTCAGGCTGAGGCAGCCGCACCCGATGCAGCCGTCGAGGTCGTCGCGCAGCTTCTCGATGCGGCGGATCTGCTCGTCGAGCCGCGCGCGCCAGGCCCGTGACAGCCGGGCCCAGTCACGCGCCGTCGGGGTCCGCTGCTCGGGCAGCGTCGCGAGCGCGGCGCCGATCTCGTCGAGCGACAGGCCGACCCGCTGGGCGGCGCGGATGAACGAGACGCGCCGGATCGTGGCGCGCTCGTAGCGGCGCTGGTTGCCGGTGGTGCGCACCGAGGTGATAAGCCCCAGCTCCTCCCAGTAGCGCAGCGCCGACGTCGCCGCGCCCGTGCGGTGCGCCACCTCGCCGATGGTCAGCGCCGACATCTCAGGCGATCCTCGCCTCGGGCAGCCGGCCGACGATCTCGGTGACGGTCTCGTCGGGGGTCTGCTGCGAGCTGTCGAGCCACAGCCCGATGTGGGGCGTCTCCGCACGCACCTTGAGGTCGAAGTCGCGGATCGACCACAGGTCGCCGTAGCCCACCTTGGTGCGTTCGGACTCGCGTCGCATGACCGTGCCGACGTCGGGAGCGAGCATCACGAGGCTGAGCGGACGCGTCGTCAGCCGGTCGAGGAAGGGCTGCAGGCTGGCGCCCACGAACAGGTCCTGGACGACGACCGTGAAGCCTTCTGCGGCATATCGGTCGGCGATGTGGGCCGTGATCGAGTGACGCAGCGCGAGCTGTCGCTCGGCCTCGGGGTCGCCGTGCGGCGACATGTCGACGCGCCCGCGCACGACGACGCGGCGGAACTCGTCGCCGCGCAGGTGCACTGCGCGCGTGAAGCGCTCCGCGAGGAGCTGGGAGACGGTCGACTTGCCCGCGGCCATCACGCCCGTGACGACGATGACCTGCGGGATGTCGACGTCGGTGTGGAGGGACCGGTCGCTCACAGACCACAACCCTAGGGGGCCGCGGGCGAAATGTCGCCGGACCTCAGGTGAAGTTCAAGTTTCGGACCCACCGGCGTATGCCGGCGGGCCGCGTCGTCAGGCGTACGCCTCGACCTCGTCGGGGGTGGCGCGGCGCACGACGACGCGGGTCCACGCGCCGACGTAGAGGCGGTCGTCGTCGTCGAGCTCGGTCTTCGGGCCCACGGAGATGGCGCGCTCGGGCAGCGGACCGGAGGCGGGTCCGACGAAGGTCCCGTTGGAGCTGCCGAGGTCCTCGACGAACCAGCGCGACCCGTCGGTCGTCAGCTGGGCGTGGCGGCGGCTCACACCGGGGTCGGACGACAGGTCGATCTCGGGGTGCGTGTTGCGGCTCGTCGACACCCGCCCGAGCAGGACGCTGCGGTGGCGCAGCGGCATGATCGTCGGGAGCCCCGGCGACGGACACGGGTCGTCGGCCTCCTGGGTCTGGTACCAGTCGGGGTCGACCCACACCTCGGCCAGCCACTCGAACACCCCCTCGGAGCCGGCGGTCTCGGCGGAGGACCCAGGGGAGGATCCGGCGGAGGACTCGGGGGAGGACCCGGCGGCAGCGCTGCCCGCAGCGGCGCGCGCCGCGCCCGCCTCGCCCGCCTGGCTCGCCTCGGCGGGCGTCACCGGCTCGTTGTCGGGCTGGGTGTCGTCGAGGTCGCCCGGCCCTGCGGCGGGGTCGCGCGGCATGGCGCCGGTGGTGAAGTCGTAGCCGCACGCCTCGCAGAAGAGGGCGCCGTCGGGGTTCTCGGTGTGGCAGTTCGGGCACTCGAGCGACGTCGGCGCTGCCGGAGCGACGGAGGACCCGGCGGGGTCGCTCGCCGCGCCGGACGGCGTACCGGGCAGGTCGAGGTCGAGGGACGAGCCCGACGTGGCTGCCCCGGCGGCGGGGTCGGGCGCGGGAGCCGCGGCGCCACGGGCGGGCGGCTGGGCCGCGACGTCGATGGGCGAGCCGCAGGTGTCGCAGTAGTCCTCGGCCTCGGACGTGTGCCCGTTGGGGCAGACCGCGCTCACCGGCGCACCCGGCTCGTCTTCGTCGACGCCGTGTCGAGCGACATCTCGTCGATCTTCGACGCGCCCTTCTTGAGGCGCACCGTGCCGGTGTCGGCGTCGTCGATCTCGACGACCTTGCGCAGGCGCGAGGTCATCTCGTCGTTGCCGGTCATCCCGGCCAGCTGCACCGCACGACCGAGCTTCGAGGTCGCCACGTCGTCCTGGCCGGCGGCCTTGGCGGCCAGACCCTCCTGGATGACGGTCGCGAGCTCTGCCTGTCCGGTGTAGGCGGCCACGGCAGGGTCGATGCGGGTCGTCAGCGAGTCGTCGTTGCTCCACTTGGCCTTGACGAGGGCCTGCGCGACCGGGTCGCCCCCGAGGGAGAACTGCACGCGGGCGGCGAGCTGCTCCTGGCCGAGCGTGCGGGCGGGCAGGCGTACGGCGACGTGGTAGTCGCGGCTCTCGTCGGACCACGCGCCGGTCGGGTAGGCGCCCGTGAGCGGGTTGACGACGGTGCGCCGCGACGTGAGGTCCTCGAGGGTGGGCGACACCTGCTTCACGAAGAGCAGCTCGGCGCCCTGAGGCACCCACACCCGCAGCTCGGAGCTGGCGATGCCGCGGGACATCGAGGCGCGCATCATCGCCTGGAACTCCGCCGCCATCTCCTCGGGTGCCGGGATGAGGTCGACGGTGCCGAGCAGCGACGAGGCGATGCCGCGCACCTCGTCGACGCGCCACTGGTCGCCCACGCCGCGACAGTCGCACTGGAAGGCCCCGACGCAGCTGCGGACCGCGGCCTGCAGCGACGCCGGCGTCTCGCCCTCGTTGACGCCGTCGGTGAGCAGGATGGCGTGGCGCTTGGTCACGTGCGGCACGGTCTCGAAGATCTGCCGGGCGAGGGTCAGCCACGTGCCCATGGCGGTGCCCCCGTTCGCGCGCAGACCCTCGATGGCGCGGTTGGCCTCGCCGCGGGTGTGGGCCGACATCGGCACGAGCGCGCCCTGGTGGCTGTAGGGGTAGATGATCTGGGCGGTGCCGTTGCCCGACACGATCGAGAACAGTGTGCCGTCGACGATCTCGGCGAGGGCGGCCTTGGCGGCCTCGCCGGCCGCTGCCACGCCGCGTCGTCCCATCGAGCCGGACGTGTCGATGAGGATCACCTCGGCGGCCGAGCCGGGGTCGGTCAGTCCCGCCGAGCCTGCCGACGACGCCCCCGCGGAGGCGCCGGTCGAGGTCACCCGGACGATCGCGTGCACGTCGGTGCCGCCGTCGGGCAGGAACTCGTTCTGGAACACCTCTGCCGTGAAGTCAGCCATCGATCGCGTCCCCTTCCATGGGCGCCGCGGCAGCGGTCGCCTCGCTCGTCGATCCTCGCCCAGCCAGTCTGGCGAGGGCAACCGTGATGTTGTCGCGTCCACCCTGCGCGTTCGCGAAGTCCACGAGGGCCTGGGCGAGCGCCGCCGGGGTGGTGGCCGTTGCGGCCGCGCCGTGCAGCAGCGCGCGCAGGTCCTCGGCCTCGGAGCGGTAGTTCCAGAGCCCGTCGGAGCACACCATGAGCCAGCCGGCCCCTCGCTGCCCTGCCGGCAGCGTGGTCAGGTGCGGGGTGAGGTCGTCGGGGGCGTCCTTGCCGAGCCAGCGCGTGATCGAGTGCGCGTGCGGGCCGTTCTCCGCCTCGAGCCTGGGGACTCCCGCGGCCATCTGCTCCTGGGCGAAGGAGTCGTCGCGGCCGAGCTGCAGCGCGGGCTCGTCGGCGGCGTCGGGCAGCCAGTAGACGCGGCTGTCACCGACGTTGCCGGCCACGACGACGCCGTCCTCGACGACGGCAGCGGCGATCGTGCACGACGGAGGGTTGGGGACGTCCTCGTCGACGCACTCGGCGACGGCCTCGTTGGCGCGCGCGACCGCGACGGAGAGGGCGCGTCCGGCGGTAGCGGCCCACGCGTCGGGTGTGCCGACCCCCTTCGGGAAGGGCTGGTCGAGCACGGCCCGGGCCGCCGTGGCGGCGGCGAGCGAGGCGATGTGCGAGTCGGTGGCCATCGAGACGCCGTCGCAGACGACGAGCACGGCCCGGGACCCCGGGGTCTCGGTGGCGCTGAGCGACATGGCGTCCTCGTTGCGGGCATGGCGCCTGCCGATGTCGCAGACCCCGCCGACCCAGGTGGTGGGCGACTCGGTGAAGTGGTCGCGCGGGTCGGGCGGCGGTGTGCCGCACTGGTCGCAGTAGCCGTCGACGATGTGCCCCTGGCCGCAGGCGCGGCAGAGCAGGTCGTCGGGGGTCGCGGGCGGCACGGCAGCCGACGGCACCGCGCCGGTCCAGCCGACGTCGAGCGGTGACTCCTCGCCGGCCGGCGCCGTCTGAGGCGTCGCCGAGGCTAGCACCGTGCCGTCCGAGGCAGCGACACCGGCGGCACCAGCGGCGCCAGCGGCACCGGCGGCGCCGGGTGCCCCCGGGGTCCCGGGCCGGGCAGGGGCGGCGGTGAGGACGACGAGGTCGGCGCCGCAGGCCTCGCAGAAGCTCGACTCGGCCGGGTTGGCCGCGCCGCACGCGTGACAGGTGCGGGAGACGCCCTCCGCGACGGGGGCCGTCGCCTCGGGTTGCGGGGATCCCGCCATCGGGGTGTCGGTCACCAGAGGCTCCAGGGTCGGATGGCGTTCGCCTCGTCGACGAGGGGCACGCGCTCGGACAGGTCGGGGGTGCGCTTGGCCAGCTCGCGCAGGGCGTCCTCGAGCCCGAGTCGCAGGCCGTTGGGGGTGCCCTTGTGGGGGCCGAGGCGGATGTCCGCCTTGTTGCCGGTCTTCTCGACCGTCTCGAGCGCCTCACGGTAGATGAGCGTGGTGAGCTCGGCCCGGCGCCGCGCCGACAGCGAGGTGTCATCGAGGGTGCGCAGCGCCTCGGCGAGGTCGGGCAGCCCGCGGTTCGCCTTGGTGAGCAGCTCGGCGAGGCCCGCACGCGCGGTGCGGTAGGCGCTCGACTGCGGGGGCACCAGCCGGTACGCCGCCACTGCCCCGTCGACGTCGGAGCGGGCCGCGCGGATGCGCGCGAGCCCGAACGCAGCCATGGGGACGTACGTCGCGTCGGTGCGGGCGCAGGCGACGTAGAGGTTCTCGGCCACCGCGTCGTCGCCCGCCCGTTCGCACGCCTGCGCGAGCGCCAGCTTGGGCGCCAGCTCTCCCGGCACCTGGCCGTAGACGGCGTTGAAGGCGGCCTGGGCCGCGCGGGCGTCGCCGCGCTCGAGGGCGGCAAGGCCCTGGATCCAGACGGCGCGCCACTCCCACGGGTCGGCGGTGAGCAGCTCGCCCGCTGTGGCCTCGGCGACGTCGCGCTTGCCCGCGTCGAGGGCGGTCCGGGCGATGTCGAGGAGGACCTCGGTGGTGCGCGCCGCGGCGCGGTCGAGCACCCCGAGCCGCTCGGTGGGCGTGCCCGTGACGGTGCTGAGCCAGCCCGTCTGGGGGTCGTGCGGGTCACGACGCAGCGCCGGGAGGTTGCGCCAGTCGTCGGGCTCGACGCCCGGGGTCGGCACGTCGAAGAGGAGCGAGCTGACGGTGGTCACGGCCGCGCCCGCACCCCGGTCGAGGGCCACGACCTCGCGCAGCACCCCGACCATCTGCGACCGCAGCTCGTCGGCGGAGACGAAGCGGTCGTCGCGGTTCGGGGCGCAGGCCTTGGCGACGAGCCGGTAGAAGGAGTCGTAGCGCTGGAACACCGGCACGGTGTCCTGCGCGGGCAACGTGTTGAGGTAGGTCGTCTGGTAGCCGCGGAACTCCATCGTCAGCACGACGAGGGTGCGGCCGATCGTGTAGATGTCGGAGGCGACGGAGACCCCGAGCTCGGCGACCTCGGGCGCCTGGTAGCCGACGGTGCCGAAGATCGCGGAGTCCTCGTCGTCGGCACGGCGAACGCCGCCGAGGTCGATGAGCTTGACCTCGTCACCGACCTGGATGATGTTGTCGGGCTTGAAGTCGCAGAAGACGAGCCCGAGGTCGTGGAGGTACTGGAACGCGGGCAGGATCTCGAGCAGGTAGGCGAGGGCCTGGTCGACGGGGAGCGGGTCGTACCTGCCTGCCGCCTGCAGGCGCTGCTTGAGGATCGACTTGAGCGACGTGCCGCCGACGTACTCCATGACGATGTAGCCGGCGTCGTCGTGCGTGACGAAGTTGTAGATCTCGACGATGCTCGGGTGCGACACCTGCGCGAGGAAGCGCTGCTCGGCGATGGCCGCGGCGAGGGCGTCGGGGTCGGCCGAGTTGAGCAGGCCCTTGAGCACCACCCAGCGGTCGGAGACGTTCTTGTCGCGCGCGAGGTAGATCCAGCCGAGGCCGCCGTGGGCGAGGCAGCCGGCCACCTCGTACTGCCCGGCGACCAGGTCGCCCGCCTTGAGCTTGGGGTCGAAGGAGAACGGGTGTCGGCACTTGGCGCAGAACCCGGTCGTGCGGCCCGGCTTGCCGTCGCGTCCGCGACCGACGGGCTCGCCGCACTTGGGGCAGTAGCGCTTGTTCTCGGGGACGGTGGGGTCCTTGAGCAGCGCCTTCGCGGCGTCGATCTCCGGAGCCGGGCGGACCGTCGTGATGCCGCCGCCCAGCCGGGCCGACCGCAGACGCTGCGAGCCACCCGTGCGACGCGTCGCGATCGACCCGGCCTCGCGAGCGCGCTTGGAGCCCAACGCTGCCGAGGCGAGGTTGCTCGACGCCGCCGAGCGCGTGGACATCTCGGGGCCGACTCCTGCTGGGGCGCCGTTGCCACTGCCACCACCACTGCCACCACCACTGCCGCCGGCGGGGACGGCCGCCGCCGGACCGGCGTACGCGGCGACGCCCTGCTGGTCGCCCGGGGTGCCGCAGACGTTGCAGTAGCCGCTCTCGATGGTGCCCGCGCAGCCGGGCTGCTGGCAGGCGCCACCCTCGGGGATGCCGGACGCGGCGCCGGTGGACGGCGCGGGCGGGACCGGCAGCGACGCCGCTCCCGCACTGCCTCCTCCGAAGGAGGCCCCGGCGCCTGCCAGGGTGCCGGTCGGGGCCGTGGCACCGCTCGCCGCGCCGGCGAGGGGTGCGGGAGTCGACCCGGCGGCCATGCCGCAGACGTCGCAGTAGCCGTCGACGATCGTGCCGGGGCAGCCCGGCTGGGTGCACTTCATGGGCGGGGCCTCTGCGTTCGGGGTGCGGACGGGCGGGCAGGTCTGGTCGCGGGTCTCGTCACAGGCCTCGTCACGGAGTCGACGTACGCCTGGTACGCGGCGGCGAGCGCGCCGGCGCGCCCGATCGGCAGCGGCTTCGTGGCGAGCGTCTCGTCGAGGCGGGCACGCAGCTCGGCGACGTCGGCCTGCGCCTCCGCCCCGAGCCTCGCCGCGGCCGCCATCGCGGCGACGGCGCCGGCGAGGCCGACGACCTCGTCTCGCTCGGCGAGCCCGGCGGCATACGTCTCGTGGGCGAGGTCGAGGGCCCGCGAGACCCGCTCGAGCTTGTCGCGGTATGCCGCGAGCTCGGCCGGCGCCTGCGGCACGGGCCCCAGCGCGCGGACGTTGGGGATGGCAAGGCGCGGGGCCGGGCTGATGGCCTCGAGGCAGGCCCGCTCGAGCGCCCGGATGGCCGCGGCGCGGGCGTCGAGCTCCTCGACCTGCTGCTGCGTGCGCACCCGGCTGCGGGCGGCCGAGGCCCGCTCGGCGGCGGCCACGATGAGGTCCCGCTCGAGGGTCGCGACGTCGATCTCGAGCGGGCCGATGATGCCTCCGACGTCGGCGCCGCGCCGGGCCCGCTCGACGAGGTCGTCCATGCGGCGGTCGAGCCGGGCCAGCTTCTCGCTCGCGGCGTCGCGCTGGGCGCCGGCGGGCACGAGCGGGATCTGGTCGCGTGTGCGTTCGATCCCCGCGCGTACCAAGGTGATCCGCTGGCTGGCTTCGGCGGCGCCGGGGGCCAGGGACGCGCGGGCCTGGAGGGTGCGGGTGAGCGAGTCGAGCAGCCGGCACGCCTCGGGCAGGCTGACCGCGAGCGACCCGCTCGACGGCAGCGACAGGTGCTCGGTCGTGTTGGAGTCGAGGCGTCCGTGGATGAGCGTGGAGAGGCGTTCGGCCTCGACCGGGCCGACGCGACCTCCGTCGAAGGTCGTCTCGAGCAGCGTCAGCCGGTCGCTGACGGCCTTCCAGAAGGTCAGCGCGACGGTGAGGTCGTTGGTGATCGCCACCTGCTCGGCCTGGGAGAGCCTGAGCACGGCCCGGTCGACCTCACCGAGGTCGGCCCGGCGCTGGGCCACCCACTCGCGCAGGGCGTTCAGGTACGTCTGCGCCTCGGGAGCCTGGACGGGCACGCCGAGCCGTCCGGGCGCGGCCGGGGCGACCACTCCGGGGTCGGGGTGCTGCTGCGGCACTGCCGTCATCGCCCGTAGACCGGGGCCGGGGGAGCGGGCGCGGGCCCGAGCGGGGCAGCGAGCCAGCGGTTGTAGATCGCCTTCCACTCGCCGTCGGCCTCGAGGTCGGCGATGACGCGGTTGACGTAGCGCGCCAGGTAGGTGTCGGCCTTGTTGAAGCCGAGCCCGTAGGGCTCGACAGTGATGGCCTTCGCCTTCGTCACGACGGTGTTGGGGTCCTGGGCGGCGAGACCGGCGAGCACGGTGTCGTCACCGGTGATCGCGTCGGCCTTGCCCTGCTGGAAGAGCACGAGGCAGCCCGTGTGGTTCGGTGCAGTCACGACCTCCGGGCCACCGCTGGTCTGCTGGGCGACCTGCTCGAGCTTGGTCAGGGACGTCGTCCCCGTGGGGGCGCACACCTTCTTGCCCTTGAGGTCCGTGAGCGCCAGGTTCGCGGCGTCGGGGAGGTTCTTGCCGACGAGGACCTTCTGCCCGGAGCGGTAGTACTCGGCGGAGAAGGCGATGTCGTCCCACCGGTCGCACGTCATCGACATGTTGCGCGCGACCATGTCGACCTCCTTCGCCTGGAGCAGCTTGAGACGCTCGGCGGCGGTGATGACCCGGAACTGCACCTTGTTCGGGTCGCCGAAGATCGCCTTGGCGACCGCGTGGGCGATGTCGATGTCGAAGCCCTCGAGCCGGCTCGTGAAGGGGTCACGCGCACCGAAAAGGTACGTGTCGGCCGAGACCCCGACGGTGATGAAGCCCTTGGTGAGGAGAGCGCGCATCTTCTGGTCGGTGACGTCGGCGCGGCTCGGCAGGCTCGGCAGCGGGTCGTAGGACTGCGTGGCGTTGCTGCACGTCTGGGCGCTCGGGGCGGGCGCGGCCGTGGTCGGCTTGGGCGCCGCGGTCGTGGGCAGGGGCGTCTCGGCGTACGTGACGCCCGAGCAGCCGGCGAGGGCTGCCAGACCGGCGACGGAGGCGAGGGAGGCGAACCGCCGTCGCCAGGTCCGGGTGCCGGTGCGCGTCGAACTCTGCGT
Organism: Terrabacter terrigena; assembly: GCF_042676085.1. Classification (NCBI taxonomy): domain Bacteria; kingdom Bacillati; phylum Actinomycetota; class Actinomycetes; order Micrococcales; family Intrasporangiaceae; genus Terrabacter; species Terrabacter terrigena. The sequence goes on along the minus strand of NZ_JBHTKH010000002.1, from coordinate 256,229 downwards.
GCTCATCGGTACTCCTCGATCCGCTGGCCGACCCCGCGGACGATGAGCCACGATGCGACGAGCGCGGCGAGCGCGACGAGGACGGCGAAGAGGGGGGCGCCGCCGCCGAGGCCCTGCAGCGCCGTGACGGCCGACTTCCCGGCGTCGTCACGGGCCTGGGCGACCTGCTGGTCGAACGCGTCGAACGTGCCCGCGGCCCCGGTGGCGGCCGTGCTCGTCGACGCCTTGACGGCGTCGTCCCACCGGCCGCCGTCGTCGAGCTTGCGCACCCGCTCGTGCGCCGCGGCGTAGCTGCCCCAGAGGCTGCTCAGCTCGGCCCCGTTGCGTATGCCGTCGAGTCCGTTCTCGACGTCGCCGCGGTCGGTCTTCCAGGACGCCTCGTTCGAGGCGCCGGAGCCGCGGCGGATGAGGGTCAGGCTCTCGTTGGCGCGTGCGTCGTTGGCGGCGGTCGTGATGTTCGCCAGCGACACGGCCTGCTGGAAGTTGCCGCGGGAGACGTCGCGCGTGGCGGTGCCGATGCCGCTGATCTGCGTCGCCGCGACGAAGAGGGCCACGAGGAGCAGGGCGATGGCGCCGCTGAGCGAACGGTTGAGGTAGCGGTGCGTGCGGCGGGCCAGCCAGACCGCGAGGGCGACGAGACCGATCAGCGAGACGACGCCGACGAGCAGCTGCAGGCTCGAGTTGCTGCGGTCGAACTCCTTGCGGGAGCGGTCCTCGTTGGCCTTGACGATCTGCGTGACGATCGGGATGGCGTCTGCCCGCAGCCCCGCGCTCGCCTGGGTGAGGTACTGCGCTCCGACGGGGAGACCGAGGCGGTTGTTGGAGCGGGCCTGCTCGACGAGGGCGGCGTACGCCTGGACCTTGACGGAGAGGGCGCCGAGGGCGTTGCCGTCGGCCGGCTGCGCGGCGGCGGCCTTCGCGAGGCTGGTGGCGACGCGCGAGAGGGCCTGCTCGTACTTCAGGCGCGCGTCGGCGGACTCGAGGCCGCCGACGAGGAAGGCGTTGGTCGCCACCGCGTCGGCGCGGAGCAGGTCGACGTGGATCGACTGGACGCGTACCACCTGCTCGGTGTTGTTGGCTGCCCGTTCGACGGCCGCCTGCGAGGCGAGCAGGGCGTTGGCGCTGATGGCGCCGAGGAGCACCGCGGCGAGCACGCCGAGGAGGCCGAAGAGGCGCATGCGGCCGGGGGTGCCGTGCAGCAGTCGGCCCGCGATGGAGCGGGCGCTGGGCAGGCTGCCGGCGATGGTGCGCGGCTGGCCCGGCTGGCCACCGGACGCGCCCGACGCGCTGGACGCGGCCCCGGCCGGGACGGCGACGGGGATGTTCGTCGTCGGTGCGCTCATGCGGTGTCCTCGTCGCTCTGGTCGTGCTCGTCGTCCGAGAGTGCCTCATCGGCGCCTGCCGGACCATCAGGGTCTGCCCTGACCTCCACCGGGTCGGTCCCCGACGTCTCGGTCTGCTCGTCGGTCTGCTCGTCGGTCTGCTCGTCGGTCTGCTCGTCGGTCTGCTCGGTGAAGTCGGGTGCTGTGAGTAGACGCAGGTCGTCGCGGGTCGGCTCCTTCGCGTCCTTGAGGCGCCACGCGTGTCGGCCGACGGCGTGCTCGAAGAGGTTGCGCGAGAAGCGGCCGTTGCCGAAGGCGGGCGTGCGTGGGGTCGCCTGGAAGATGTGCCGGACCCGATCGTGGGCGTCGTCGGTGAGCTCGTAGTCGCTGCCGTCGGCGATGGAGTCGAGGATCGCGAGCAGCTCGTCGTCGGAGTAGTCGTCGAACTCGATGGTCGTCGTGAACCGGCTCGCCAGGCCGGGGTTCTGGGCGATGAAGCCGACCATCGGGTCGGGGTAGCCGGCGACGATGACGACGAGGTCCTCGCGGTGGTCCTCCATCTCCTTGACGAGGGTGTTGACCGCCTCCTGGGCGTACTGGTCGCCGGTGAGGGCGTAGGCCTCGTCGATGAACAGCACACCCCCGACGGCCCTGGCGCAGACCTCGGCGGTCTTCATCGCCGTCTGCCCCACGTAGCCGGCGACGAGCTCGCTGCGGTCGACCTCGACGAGCTGGCCCTTCGGGAGGAGTCCCAGGGCGCGATAGATGCCGCCCACCAGCCGGGCGACGGTCGTCTTGCCGGTGCCGGGGTTGCCGACGAACACCAGGTGCCGGCTCATCTTGGCGGCCTTGAGCCCCGCCTCGGTGCGCATCTTCTCGACCGTCAGCAGGGCCACCTGCCGGTGGATCTCCTTCTTGACCCGGTCGAGGCCGATCATCGCGTCGAGCTCGGCGAGCAGCTCGTCGACCGACTTCTCGGGCTCGGCCGGCTTCCGGGTCTCCGGCTCGACCGTCACGGGCTGTGCCTGGGCGACGGCTCCGTTCGACGGGCCACCCTGCGCGGCAACGGGGTCCATCGGCCCCGGCACGGTGGGTCGCATCGTGTCGGGCGACCCGAGTCCGAAGCCCGGCGCGCCAGGTGCCCCGGAGAGGCCGGTCATCCCGGGTATGCCGGTGGGCCCGGCTCCGGGGAAGGCCGGGACGCCGTACGCCGGTACGCGCGCGGCGGCGAGGTAGGCGCCCGAGGCGGCCGAGGCGTTGGCGATGACCCAGATCGGCGCCGTGCCGAGCATGACCGCGGACGAGGCGACCTCGGTCAGTGCCTCGGCGTACTCGTCGGCGAGGTCGTGGCGGGCGGCGACGAGCGACTCGAGCAGGTCGGTGGGAGCAGCACGCCAGCGGCGACCGCGCGAGGCGGCGTCGAAGAATGCCTCGTTGATGCGGCCGAGGTCGGTCAGGCCCGGGTGCGCGACCTCGGCCCACGCGGTGGCCGCGCCCGGCACCGCCTCGGCGAGGGCGGCCGCGACGCGCAGCCCCTCGTCACGCGCGGCCGCAGGGTCGAGCCCGGCCTCGGCGGCGACGTCGGTCAGCTGCTGCAGGCTCTCGGCGAGGCGGGACTCGTCAGTGTTCATGGGTGCTCGGGGTGCTCAGAGTGCTCAAGGACGCTCATGGGTGGGATCCTCACTCCGGCGGGCTCAGCCGGCCGGGGGACGTCGGGGTGGTCGCAGCACCGGTCGCGCTCGACGCACCGGGTGCGCCACGTGCCCCGGCCGCGGGCGGCGGCGTCACCTGCACCGGGTCGGGCCCTAGGCCCAGCACGCCTCCGGCGGAGGCGTGCCCGAACTTCTCCTCGAGGAAGGCGCCGTGGATGATGATCGCCTCGGCGTCGGCGCGGTTCACGGCGTCGTAGACCTTGTCCATCGTCGTGCCGAGCAGGTCCAGCTGGTCGACGAGGAGCATCACCGAGCTCTTGCCGGCGGCGATGGGGCGGGTGTCGGCCCAGTCGCGCGGCAGCCGCAGGTAGTTGCCGATCGCGACGGGCAGGTAGTCGGTGACGGTCGCCATGACGCTGAAGCCCTGGCTGCTGCCGAGCCCGAGGTTGGCGAGCCGGGGGAGGGTCTGGCGCACGATGCGCGTGACGCGCAGCAGCCTGGACAGCACGACGCCCGGCACCTTGCCGTCACGGGCCTGCTGCTCGATGAGCTCGAGCGCCTCGAGCAGCTGCTCGGTGGTCGGCGGCCCGGGGCGTACGGGCTCGGGTGCCTCGGGCTCGCCCAACCCGAACCACGACCGGATTCCCACAGCGTTGTCCCCTCTGGTGTCGGCGGGGCCGGCCGCCGGCCGGCCCCGCACATCCTGCAGCACGGGCCGCGCGTCGGCGACCCTGCCTCACCTCACCGGCGCGTCACGCGCCGTCCACCCGTAACCGTCTGCCGTCGGACCCCTCTCAGCGGCCCGACCCGAGGTCGAGCAGGCCGGGTGCGGTGTTCTCGGCGCGACGGGCGTCCTGCTTCGAGACGCGGTCGAGGTAGCTGCGCGACTTGGACACCTCGGTCTCGAGGGTGCCGATGGTGGCGGCCATGTTGTCGAGGGCCCGCACCTTGAACTGGTCGATGGTGTCCATAGTCTCGTAGATGTTGGCGAACGCCTTCTGCAGCGACTCGATCGACAGGGTCGAGCTCGCCGACTGCTCCTGGATGCGGGCCGAGTTCTGCTTCAGCGCCTCCGACGTGCGCTCGATGATGCCCGACGTCGTCGTGTTGAGGGCCGTGATCTGGTCGAGCACGAGCTGCTGGTTGTTGAGGGCCTGGGCCACGATGACGGCGGTGCGCAGGGCCGACACGGTGGTCGTCGTGGCGCGGTCGACGCCCTTGATGAGCTCGATGTTGTTCTTGATGATGATGTCGATGGCCAGGTAGTTCTGGATCGAGACGGCGAGCTGCGTGAGCAGGTCCTGGTGCTTCTGGCGCACGTAGAAGAGGACGTCCTCGCGCAGCGCCTTGGCCCGCTCGGGATCGGTCGTCTCGAGGGTCGCGACCTGGGCCGCGAGCTTGGCGTCGAGCTTCTCGGCGACGTAGACGTACTGGTTGAGCCGACCCATCGACTCCCAGAGGTTCTTCTTCTCGAGGTTGAGGGCGACGTTGTCCTTGACGAGCTCGTCCTGGCCGCTCTGGAGCGAGTGGAGGATGCCGTTGAGGTGGCTCTGGGCCGACTGGTACTTGCGGAAGTAGTCGGTGACCTTGTCGCCGAACGGGATCATGCCGAGGAACTTCTTGGCGCCGGTGGCCTGGCCGGGGTCGAGGTCCTCGACGGTGCGACGCAGGTCGAGCAGGGTCTTGCCGACCTTCGAGTTGCCGGAGAGGCCGCCCTCGTTGAGCGCCTTGACCGGCATCTGGAGCATGCGGTTGCTCGACTCGGCGGCGAACCGGACCTCGTCGTTACCCATGGATCGCACGTCGGCGGCCTTGTTCTCCCACTCCGGCGACCTGGCGGCGGCCTTGAGCAGGGAGTCGAGGTACGTGTCGACCTTGGCGTCGAGCCCGGGCAGTGCCGCCTCGGGAACGGCAGGGGCCATCTTCGGGGCCGCGGTCTCGGCGACCGGCGCGGTCGGGGCCGGCGCCGTGAGGATGAACGCGTCGCCGGGGGGCGGCTCGAGCGGGGCCACCTGGGCGGGTGCGGCTGCCTGGGCGGCGGGCTGGTCAGTCATCTCGAACGGGTCCTTCCCTCACGTTTGGCCGCGTCGGCGACGCGACCGAAGTCCCCACCCGTCGGGTCGTGCCGGGGCACGTCCGTTGCTGCTCCGTGTGCTCAGGGCAGTGGGGTGGTGCACTGCTTGCGCGTGCACCACTCACGCCTGCGGCGCGCTCGTCGGGCGTACGGCCACTCTACGTGCCGTGCGCCTGCGACGGGATGCCGATCGGACCGGTTCCGACGCCGGGCGACGAGCTGACGAACCCGCTGACGAACCCGCTGACCAACGCGCCGACGAACGCGCCGACGAACCCGCGGACGAGGTGCGGCCGTGGCGCGGAGTCAGGGGAGTTCCGTGCCACGGCCGCTTCGTGGGTACCCACACCTGACGAACGGGTGGGGTTACCCGCGGGTTCCCGAGATCCGCCCGTGGCGCGGGTGCGCGCCGCCGTCAGCCGAACTGCCAGGAGCGCTTGGAGAGGCCGAACCAGAAGCCGTCGATGACGCTCTTGTTGTCGAGGCCGCCCGACTCGTACGCGGCGCCGAGGGTGACGAAGAGCGGCGCGAAGTGCTCGGTGCGCGGGTGCGCCTCGTGGGCGGCCGGAGCCTTGTCGAGGAAGTCGAGCAGGCTGTCGACGTCCTGGGCCTTCATGGCCTCCTGGGCCCAGTGGTCGAACTCGGCGCTCGCGCGCGGCGGGAGGGCGTCGGAGCCCGCCCTCGGGTTGAACCAGCGCAGGTTGTGGGTGGTGAAGCCCGAGCCGACGATCATCGTGCCCTGCTCGCGCAGCGGCGCGAGCCGGCGGCCGATCTCGAAGAGGCCACGCGGGTCGAGCGTCGGCATCGACATCTGCAGCACCGGCACGTCGGCGGCGGGGAACATCTCCTTGAGGGGGACGTACGCGCCGTGGTCGAGGCCTCTCGCCTCGTCGCGGTGGACCTGGTGCCCGGGCCAGGTCAGCAGCCGGGTCACGTCGTCGGCGAGGCCGGGGGCGGCCGGGGCGTCGTAGGTGACCTCGTAGTACCTCTGCGGAAAGCCCCAGAAGTCGTACGTGAGGGGCGCGCCCGTCGTCGAGCCGAGCGTCGTCGGGGCGTCCTCCCAGTGGGCCGAGACCATGAGGACGTTCGCGGGCTTGGGGAGGTCGGACGACCACCCGGCGAGCTCGGCCGTCCAGCGCTCGTCGTCGGCGAGCGGCGGCGCGCCGTGGCTCAGGTAGAGGACGGGGGCTGTCATGGGAGGTCCTTCCGACGTTTTGTTGAACAATAAACTAGCACGTCCAACGCGGCCCTGTCCGCCATCATTCCCCAGCACGTAGGCCGTCCGGCAGCCTTTCTGCCCGCCCAGCCGGCACCCGGCGGGGGTCGCGCTCCCCGGTCCGGGAGGGCGGCATACGCCCTCGTGGTGGCCGGCGCGCTGAGCCGCGCCGCGGATGCCCGGACGCCCTTCGCGGCGCGGGCTGTTACGGTCGGGGCGCGTCCACGCAGACGCAGCGACGAATCCGCTGCTCGTGAGATGCGGGAAGTTGAAGGTGCACCATGGCCGCAGGCAAGGGCCGCAAGCTCGTCATCGTCGAGTCGCCCGCCAAGGCGAAGACCATCGCCGGCTACCTCGGCGGCGACTTCGAGGTGGAGGCGTCCGTGGGTCACATCCGTGACCTGCCCAACCCGTCCGAGCTGCCCGCCGACATGAAGAAGGGGCCGTACGGCAAGTTCGCCGTCGACGTCGAGAACGGCTTCGACCCCTACTACGTCGTCGACCCCGACAAGAAGAAGAAGGTCGCCGAGCTCAAGCGCCTCCTCAAGGACAGCAGCGAGCTCTACCTCGCCACCGATGAGGACCGCGAGGGCGAGGCCATCGCGTGGCACCTGCTCGAGGCGTTGAAGCCGCGAGTTCCCGTGAAGCGCATGGTTTTCCACGAGATCACCCGTGAGGCGATCCAGCGCGCGGTCAACGACACGCGCGAGATCGACAGCGCGATGGTCGACGCCCAGGAGACCCGCCGCATCCTCGACCGCCTGTACGGCTACGAGGTCAGCCCCGTGCTGTGGCGCAAGGTCCGCCAGGGCCTGTCCGCCGGCCGGGTCCAGTCGGTCGCCACCCGCATGGTCGTCGAGCGCGAGCGCGAGCGCATGGCCTTCGTCCGCGCCTCCTACTGGGACGTCGAGGGTGACTTCACCCCCGACGGTGCGAGCCAGCAGTTCACCGCCCGCCTCGCGGCAGTCGACGGTTCGCGCGTCGCGACCGGTCGCGACTTCGCCGATGACGGCCGCCTCACCGGAAAGGGCGTCGTCCACCTTGACGAGGCGCTCGCGACCCGCATCGCCGAGGCCTGCCTGGCGCAGCGCGCCCGCGTCACCGACGTCCAGGAGAAGCCCTACACCCGCCGTCCGTCGGCCCCCTTCACGACCTCGACGCTCCAGCAGGAGGCCTCGCGCAAGCTGCGGCTGTCGTCGAAGAACGCGATGCGCGTGGCCCAGCGGCTCTACGAGAACGGTTACATCACCTACATGCGTACCGACAGCACGACGCTGTCGGACGCCGCGACCACCGCCGCGCGCAGCCAGGCCCGCGACATGTACGGCGCCGAGTACGTGCCCGACAGCCCGCGCCGGTACGAGAAGAAGGTCAAGAACGCCCAGGAGGCGCACGAGGCGATCCGCCCCGCCGGTGACCGGTTCCGCTCGCCGGCCCAGGTCGCGGGTGAGCTGCGCGGCGAGGAGTTCGCGCTGTACGAGCTGATCTGGAAGCGCACGGTCGCCTCCCAGATGGCTGACGCGCGCGGCTCCACCGCCACGGTGCGGCTGGCCGTCGACACCGCGATCGAGGGCGCCCAGACCGTCGAGTTCAGCGCCAGCGGCACGGTCATCACCTTCAAGGGCTTCCTTGCCGCCTACGAGGAGGGCCGCGACGACGAGGCCGCCGCGCGCGCCGACGCCGCCGCCGAGGAGCGCCGCCTGCCCAAGCTCTCGGCCGGGGTGCCGCTCCAGGTCGTCCGTGCAGAGGCCGACGGCCACGAGACGAGCCCCCCCGCCCGCTACACCGAGGCCACCCTCGTCAAGGCGATGGAGGAGCGAGGCATCGGCCGACCGTCGACGTATGCCGCGACGATCGGCACCATCCAGGACCGCGGCTACGTCTTCACCAAGGGGCAGGCGCTCGTGCCCACGTGGCTCGCGTTCGCCGTGACTCGCCTGCTGGAGGAGCACTTCGGCAGCCTCGTCGACTACGAGTTCACCGCGTCGATGGAGGAGGACCTCGACCGCATCGCCAACGGCGACGAGGGGCGCGTGGCCTGGCTCAAGCGCTTCTACTTCGGTGAGGAGGCGACGAGCGGTGCCGGCCTCAAGAGCCTCGTCGACGACCTCGGCGAGATCGACGCCAAGGAGATCAGCACGATCCCGATCGGCGACGGCATGGTCGTGCGCGTCGGTCGCTACGGCCCCTACGTCGAGGAGGTCGCACCCGCCGGGGTCGACCTCGCGACGGGTGAGGTCGCCGACGGCGCCGAGGTCTCGGACACGCCGCGTCGCGCGACGATCACTGACGACATCGCGCCCGACGAGATGACCCCGGAGAAGGCGCGCGAGCTGCTCGAGGTCGCCGCCGACGACGGCAAGGTGCTCGGCCAGGACCCCGAGACGGGTCGCGACATCGTCGCCCGGGCCGGCCGCTACGGGCCCTACGTCACCGAGGTCATCGAGGAGGACGAGGCGCCGGCCGGCGACAAGCCGAAGGGCCGCAAGGCCGCCAAGGTCAAGCCCCGCACCGCCTCGCTCTTCAAGGACATGGAGCTCGCGACGCTGACGCTCGACGACGCGCTCAAGCTGCTGTCGCTGCCGCGCGTGGTCGGGTCCGACGCCGAGGGTGTCGAGATCACGGCGCAGAACGGCCGCTACGGGCCGTACCTCAAGAAGGGCACCGACTCGCGCTCGCTGACGAGCGAGCAGCAGCTGTTCGACATCACGCTCGACGAGGCGCTGGCGATCTACGCCCAGCCGAAGCAGCGTGGTCGTGCTGCGGCTGCCCCGCCGCTCAAGGAGCTCGGGGCCGACCCCGTCAGCGGCAAGCCCGTCGTCGTCAAGGACGGCCGCTTCGGCCCCTATGTCACCGACGGCGAGACCAACGCGACGCTGCGCAAGGACGACGACCCCGAGGCGATCACGCCCGAGCGCGGCTTCGAGCTGCTCGCCGAGAAGCGCGCCAAGGGCCCGACCACCCGCAAGCGCGCGGTGAAGAAGACCGCGAAGAAGACGGCCCGGAAGACGACGACCAAGAAGACGACGACGCGCAAGGCCGCCAAGAAGTCCTAGGAGACGCACGAGACCAGTTCCCCGGCGCGACGGCTCTACGCCGGCGTGGCGGGTGCGCGACGGCTTCCTCGTCCACAGGTTGCCGCTCTGATCGTCGGGGGGTCGGTGAGAGGCTGACGACATGGCAACCGTGGTGTTCGTTCATGCCCATCCCGACGACGAGGCCTCGCAGACGTCCGGCTCGATGGCCCGCGCGGTCAGCGAGGGGCACCGCGTCGTCCTCGTCGTCGCGACCAACGGTGACCACGGCGACGCGCCCGACGACCTCGCGGAGGGCGAGACGGTCGTGCATCGTCGCCGCGCCGAGGCCGCGAACGCCAACGCCGTCATCGGCACCCACCGGGTCGAGTGGCTCGACTACGCCGACTCCGGCATGACCGGGTGGGCCCAGAACGACCACGAGCTGAGCTTCACGCGAGCCGACACCGAGCAGGCGGCGCAGAAGCTTGCGGCGATCCTGCGCGACGAGAACGCCGACGTCGTCGTCGGCTACGACTGGCACGGCGGCTACGGCCACCCCGACCACCTCAAGGTGCACGCGGTGGCCAAGCGCGCGGCCGAGATCGCCGGCACGCGCCGCTACCTAGAGAGCTCGATGAACCGCAGTGCCATGATCAGGTCCCACGAGGAGGCCCTCGCTGCCGGCCACGACGTCGGCGAGTGGGACCCCAGCGCACCCATGGACGACGGCAACCCCCTCGGCAGCCTCGAGGACGAGCTGCACTGGGCCTGCGACGTGGGCGACTTCCTCGAGGTGAAGCGCTCGGCGCTCAAGGCGCACGCGAGCCAGTCCGACGCCCAGGGCATGCTCCAGATGCCCGAGGCGTGGTTCGCCGCTGCCTTCTCGTGGGAGCACTACATCGAGCCCGGGAGGCCCGACGGCATGGTCACGCGGTGGTTCCTCGACGAGGAGACCGTCGGGTAACCTACTCGCGGTAACAATGCCGTTCTCCATCGGAGGGACCACCATGTCCGACATCGACTTCACCACCGCCAGTGCCGACGAGCTCGCCGCCGTCGAGCCGGGTGACTTCATCCGCATCGTCAAGCAGATGTCCGACAAGGACGTCAAGCAGGTGATGGAGAGCGCCAACCGCCAGCCGATCATCGAGGCGATCTTCTCGCGCATGCCCGAGCTGTTCCGCGCCGACCGCGCGGGCACGACGACGGCCACGACCCACTGGAGCGTCACGGGTCGTCCCGACGGCGGCGCCGACGAGTGGACCGTGCGCTTCGCCGACGGCAGCTGCACCACGCTGCCCGGCCACGACGGTGACGCCACGCTGTCTCTCGCCATGTCGCCCGTCGACTTCACGAAGGTCATCACCAAGAGCGGCAACCCGGTCATGATGTTCATGACCGGCAAGATCAAGGCCAAGGGCGACCTCGGTCTCGCCGCCAACATCGCGAACTTCTTCGACATCCCCAAGGCCTGAGGCGCCGGTCGTGGCTGAGTTCTCGCTCGCCCTGAACGACGACCAGACCGAGATCCGCGACTGGGTGCACGGTTTCGCAGCCGACGTCGTGCGCCCGGCCGCGGCCGAGTGGGACGCCCGGGAGGAGACACCCTGGCCGGTCATCCAGGAGGCGGCGAAGAACGGCCTCTACGGCTTCGAGTTCCTCGCCCAGTGCTGGTCCGACCCCACCGGCATCGCGATCAACCTCGCCAACGAGGAGCTCTTCTGGGGTGACGCCGGCATCGGCATGTCGATCTTCGGCACCACCCTAGCCGTCGCCGCGATCTACGGTTCCGGCACGCCCGACCAGATGGTCGAGTGGCTGCCCCAGTGCTACGGCGACGCCGACGACCCGAAGCTCGCGGCCTTCGCCACGACCGAGCCGCAGGCCGGCTCCGACGTCGGGGCGATGCGCACCCGGGCACGCTACGACGAGGCCGCCGACGAGTGGGTGCTGAACGGCCAGAAGGCGTACATCACCAACGGCGGCATCGCCAACGTGCACGTCGTGACTGCCGTCGTCGACCCCGACCTGGGGTCACGTGGGCAGGCGGCGTTCGTGGTGCCTCCCGGAACGCCGGGGCTCGAGGGCGCCAAGAAGCTGCGCAAGCTGGGGCTGCGCGCCTCGCACACGGCCGACGTCTTCCTCGACGACGTGCGCGTGCCCGGCTCGTGCCTGCTCGGCGGCAAGGACAAGCTCGACGAGCGGCTGGCCCGGGCCCGCGAGGGCGGGTCGTCCAGCGGTCAGGCCGCGATGCGCACGTTCGAGATCTCGCGGCCCACGGTGGGCGCGCAGGCCATCGGCATCGCGCGCGCGGCCTACGAGTACGCCCTCGACTACGCCAAGGACCGCGTCGCCTTCGGGCGCCCGATCATCGAGAACCAGGCGATCGCGTTCGCCCTCGCCGACATGCGGACCGAGATCGACGCCGCCCGGCTTCTCGTCTGGCGGGCGTCGTGGATGGGACGCACCAACCAGGCGTTCACCGCGGCCGAGGGCTCGATGAGCAAGCTCAAGGCCGGCGAGGTCGCCGTGGCGGTCACCGACAAGGCCGTGCAGATCCTCGGCGGCGCCGGCTACGTCACCGACCACCCCGTCGAGCGGTGGTCGCGCGACGCGAAGATCTACACGATCTTCGAGGGCACGAGCGAGATCCAGCGCATCGTCGTCGCCCGCGCCATCAGCGGCATCCGCATCCACTGACCCGACACTCCAACCGTCGCGAGGCCACGAGTGGCCCGCTGACGTCCGTCGAAAGGCCAGCTCTCATGGCGAGAGCTGGCCTTTCGACGGTCGCGGAGCGGCCAGAAGTGGCCTCTCGACGGTTGAGGGTGGGGCAGCTGGGAGTGGTCGGGTGTCGGACCTAGACGACGAGGTCGAGGAGCAGGACGAGCACGAGTCCGGTCACCGACAGGATCGTCTCCATCACCGACCAGGTCTTGATCGTCTGGCCGACCTTGAGGCCGAAGTACTCCTTGACGAGCCAGAACCCGGCGTCGTTGACGTGCGAGAAGAAGACCGAACCGGCTCCGATCGCGAGCACCATCAGCGAGACCTCGGTGGTCGACATGCTGGCCGCGAGCGGCGCGAGGATGCCCGACGCGGTGACCGTCGCGACGGTGGCCGAGCCGGTGGCGAGTCGGATGAACACCGCGACGAGCCAGGCGAGCAGCAGGACCGACAGGCCGCTCTGGGCGATCCAGTCGGCGACGAGCTGGCCGATGCCGGTGTCGACGAGGGTCTGCTTGAAGCCACCGCCGGCCGCGACGATGAGGATGATGCCGGCGATGGGCCCGAGCGAGCCCTCGAGGGACGAGCCGACCTGCTTGATCCCCATGCCGGCGCCCCGGCCGAGCGTGAACATCGCGAGGATCACGGCGATGAGCAGCGCGATCAGCGGCGTCCCGAGGAAGTCGAGCACGACGCGGACGGGGGTGCCCTTGGCAGCGAGGATGTCGGCGAGCGCCTTGCCCATCATGAGCACGACCGGCGTGAGGACGGTCAGCAGCGTGATGCCGAACGAGGGGCGCGGGCCGTTCTCGGTCTCGCGCGACTCGAACAGCTCGGGGGCGGGCACGTCGACCCAGCGGCCGGCGAGGCGCGCGAACCACGGACCCGCGACGGCGATGGTCGGGATCGCGACGAGGATGCCGAGGCCGAGGGTGACTCCGAGGTCGGCCTTGAGGGCGTCGATGGCGACGAGCGGGCCGGGGTGCGGGGGAACGAGGCCGTGCATGGCGGACAGGCCGGCGAGGGCAGGGATGCCGACGCGCACCAGGGACATCTCGGCGCGGCGGGCGACCAGGAAGATGACCGGCATGAGCAGGACGAGGCCGATCTCGAAGAACATCGGCAGGCCGATGATCGCGCCCACGCCCGCCATGGCCCACGGCAGGCTACGGGCCGAGCTGCGCCCGATGATCGTGTCGACGATCTCGTCGGCGCCGCCGGAGTCGGCCAGCAGCTTGCCGAACATCGCTCCGAGCGCGATGAGGATGCCGACGCCCGCAGCGGTGCTGCCGAAGCCCTTGGTGTAGCTGTCGAGCACGTCCGACATCGCCACGCCGGCGACGCCGCCGACGGTCAGCGACCCGAGCGTCAGGGCGAGGAACGGGTGCAGCTTGAAGCGCACGATGAGCGCGACGAGCACGGCGATGCCGAGCAGGGCTGCCGGGACGAGCCGCCCGGCGGGGATGCTCGGCGCGGTGTCGGCGGCGACCGCCGACAGGGGCAGGAGGGACAGGAGATCGGTCGTCATCGAAGGGTCTCTTCCGGGTCACGGGGGTTGTCGGGGTTGCTGTGGCTGTCGAGCGGGCTCGGGTCGGCGCCCGGCGCGTTCTGGAGGACGTCGAGCGACTGAGTCACGACCTCGTCGACGGGCTGGTCGACCTCGAGCACGGAGCCGCGCTCGTCTGCCTGGAGCGGCTCGAGGGTCGCGAACTGCGACTCGACGAGGGCGGCGGGCATGAAGTGTCCCGGGCGTCCGGCGACGCGCGCCGCGATGACCTCGGGGGTGCCGTGCAGGTGGATGAAGTACGCCTGGGGCGCCGCGGCCGTCAGGACGTCGCGGTAGGCACGCCGCAGGGCGGAGCAGCTGACGACACCGCCGGTGTCGGCGTGCGACGCGAGCCAGTTGCCGATGATCTCGAGCCAGGGGCCGCGGTCGTCGTCGGTCAGCGGGATGCCGGCGGACATCTTGTCGATGTTGGCCCGCGGGTGGAAGTCGTCGGCGTCCGCGAAGGGGACGCGCAGGCGCTGGGCCAGGGCCGCGCCGACCGTGGTCTTGCCCGAGCCGGAGACGCCCATGACGACGACCAGTGGTGGTGGGTGGTGCTGCAGGTTCGAGGACATGGTCCGTGACTCCTTCGTCCGGCTCGATCGCTCTCATCGTCGAGTCGCTCGGGCCAGAGTGCAGCAAGAAGGCCGTCTTATCAAGTCAATGGTCAAAACAAAACAGATTTAATGAGGCGGGGACCACGTCACAGCGGTCATGTGACAGGCTGTCGCCGTGCCCATCGCCCGCCGTCCCGCCCTCCACGCGAGCGTTCTCGACACCCTCGGGCGGCAGGTGGTCACCGGTGACCTCGCCCCCGGCACCGTGCTGCGCATCGACCAGCTCGACGAGCGCTACGGGGTGTCCCGGTCGGTGGTGCGTGAGGCGGTCCGGGTGCTCGACTCGATGGGGCTGGTCGAGGCGCGCAAGCGCCTGGGCGTACGCGTGCTGCCGCGCTCGGCGTGGAACGTGTTCGACCCGCGGGTGATCCGCTGGCGCCTCGACGGTCCGGGCCGCGAGCAGCAGCTGCTGTCGCTGGGTGACCTGCGGCGGGGCATCGAGCCGGTCGCGGCCGAGCTCGCGGCCGCGCATGCGACGCCGGGGCAGTGCGGGGTGATGGTGGGGGCGGTGGTGCAGATGGCGGTGCACGCGAAGTCCGGTGACCTCGAGGCGTACCTGCGGGCCGACCAGCTCTTCCATGCGACGCTGCTGGCGGCCTCGGGCAACGAGATGCTCGCCGCGCTCGGCGACGTCGTCGGTGAGGTGCTGGCGGGCCGCACCCACCACGACCTCATGCCGAGCACGCCGAACCCGGTCGCGGTGCGGCTGCACGGTGACGTCGCCGAGGCGGTGCAGTCCGGCGACGGTGCTGCAGCCGCGGCTGCCATGCAGGCGATCATCGTCGAGGCGACCGACGCCCTCCGCGACCCGGAGGCCTAACCTCCCCGGCCTTCTCCACCGGCACGGCACCGGACAGTCCGTCGACGGTCGGCGCTGACATCGACCGCGTTTGCCGTCCGGCCCGGTCGCGGGGCGGACGCGGAAGCGTCACCCGACGGCATACGCAAGGTGCCCACCCGGCCGGCGTGGTCGGGTGGGCACCTGCTCCCAGCGGGAGGTCGGCTCAGGCGAGCGCGTCGATGACCTCGTTGAAGGTCTTCGACGGGCGCATCACGGTGGCGACCTTGTCGGCGTCGGGGCGGTAGTAGCCGCCGATGTCGACCGGGTGGCCCTGGGCGTCGACGAGTTCCTGGGAGATCGTGTCGATGGTGTCGGCGAGCGCCTTGGCCACCGGGGCGAACGTCTCGGCCAGTGCGGCGTCGTCGGTCTGCTCGGCGAGCTCCTGCGCCCAGTAGAGGGCCAGCCATGCGTGGCTGCCGCGGTTGTCGATCTGGCCGACCTTGCGGGCCGGGCCCTTGTTCTCGTCGAGCAGCGTGCCAGTCGCGCGGTCGAGGGCCGCGCCGAGGACCTTCGCCCGCTCGTTGCCGGTGGCGCCGGCGAGGTGCTCGAAGGAGACTGCGAGAGCGAGGAACTCGCCCAGGCTGTCCCAGCGCAGGTAGTTCTCCTTGACGAGCTGCTGCACGTGCTTCGGGGCCGAGCCGCCGGCGCCGGTCTCGAAGAGGCCGCCGCCGTTGATGAGCGGCACGACCGAGAGCATCTTGGCCGACGTGCCCAGCTCGAGGATCGGGAAGAGGTCGGTGAGGTAGTCGCGCAGCACGTTGCCGGTGACCGAGATCGTGTCCTCGCCCTTGCGGATGCGGGCCAGCGAGAAGGCGATCGCGTCGGTCGGCTTGAGGATCTGGATGTCGAGGCCCTCGGTGTCGTGCTCCTCGAGGTACTCCTCGACCTTCGCGATGAGGTTGGCGTCGTGTGCCCGGTCGGCGTCGAGCCAGAAGACGGCCGGGGCGCCGGTGGCGCGGGCGCGGGCGACCGCGAGCTTGACCCAGTCGCGGATCGGCACGTCCTTGGTCTGGCAGGCGCGCCAGATGTCCCCGGCCGAGACCGTGTGCTCGATGAGCGCGTTGCCCGAGCCGTCGACGATGCGCACGGTGCCGTCGGCCGGGATCTCGAAGGTCTTGTCGTGGCTGCCGTACTCCTCGGCGGCCTGCGCCATGAGGCCGACGTTCGGCACCGAGCCCATGGTGGCCGGGTCGTAGGCGCCGTTCTCGCGGCAGTCGTCGATGACGACCTGGTAGATGCCGGCGTAGGAGCTGTCGGGCAGCACCGCGAGCGTGTCTGCCTCGTTGCCCTCGGCGTCCCACATGTGGCCGGACGTGCGGATCATCGCCGGCATCGACGCGTCGACGATGACGTCGCTCGGGACGTGCAGGTTGGTGATGCCCTTGTCGGAGTCGACCATCGCGATGGCGGGGCCGTCCTCGAAGCCCTTCTTCACCGCGGCCTCGACCTCGGCGCGCTGGTCGGCGGGCAGCCCCTCGACGGCCTTGAGCACGGCGCCCAGCCCGTCGTTGGGGGACGCGCCGGCGGCGGCGAGCTCGGCGGCATACGCCCGGAAGAGCTCGGGGAAGAAGGCGCGCACGACGTGGCCGAAGATGATCGGGTCGGAGACCTTCATCATCGTGGCCTTGAGGTGCACCGAGAACAGCACGCCCTCGGCCTTGGCCCGGGCGACCTGCTCGGAGAGGAAGTCGCGCAGCTTCGCGACGTCCATGAACGTCGCGTCGACGACCTCGCCGGCAAGGACCGGGATCGACTCCTTGAGGACGGTCGTCCGGCCGTCGGCGCCGACGAGCTCGACGCGGAGGGTGTCGTCGGCGGCGATGACGACGGACTTCTCGTTGTGGCGGAAGTCGTGCTCGCCCATCGTGGCGACGTTGGTCCGCGAGTCGGTGCTCCAGGCGCCCATCGAGTGCGGGTGCTTGCGGGCGTAGCTCTTGACCGAGGCGGGGGCGCGGCGGTCGGAGTTGCCTTCGCGCAGAACGGGGTTCACGGCAGAACCCTTGACCTTGTCGTATGCCGCCCGCGCCGCCTTCTCTGCGTCGGTGGTCGGGTTGTCGGGGTAGTCGGGCAGGTCGTAGCCGGCGGCCTGCAGCTCGGCGATCGCGGCCTTGAGCTGGGGGATCGACGCCGAGATGTTGGGCAGCTTGATGATGTTGGCCTCGGGCGTCTTGGCGAGCTCGCCGAGCTCGGCCAGGGCGTCGCCGATGCGCTGCTCGGGCTTCAGGGCGTCGGGGAAGCCGGCGATGATGCGACCCGAGAGCGAGATGTCACGCGTCTCGACCTCGACGCCGGCCTGCTTGGCGAAGGCCGAGACGATGGGCAGCAGCGAGGCCGTGGCCAGGGCGGGCGCCTCGTCCGTGTGCGTGTAGATGATTGTCGAGTCCAACGCGGGTGCTCCGTTCGGGTTGCGGGTCGTGCAGATCCGAGAAGAGGATCCTCGAATAAATCTTGATGTCAAGATAACGGATCGGTCGCGGCCGTGGGGCTGCCGTCCCATCCTGCCGGGGTGGTCTGCGCCACGCCAGAGACCGCCGGCCTAGGGTGGAGCGGGTGAGCACCAGCCCCGCCGGCGCCGTCGACACCGCCTCGGCGCCGGCCCTCGACCCGTCCACCGCCCGGCACCTGCACCACCTGCTCGCCACCGAGCAGCGCGCGAGCCGGTTGCCCTCCGTCGCGGCAGGCCTCGTGCGAGGCGGCCGACTCGTGTGGTCCGACGCCGTCGGCACCCTCGACGGCCGCGTCGGCGGCGAGACCGCCGACGCCGACACCCAGTACCGCATGGGCTCGATCACGAAGACCTTCGTGGCCGTCGCGGTCATGCGGCTGCGCGACGCTGGGCGGCTCGACCTGTCGGACCACCTCGACGAACACGTGCAGGGCTCGCAGCTCGGCCGGGCGACGATCGCCCAGCTGCTCTCGCACGGGGGCGGCATCCAGGCCGAGACGAACGGCCCTTGGTGGGAGCGCACGCCGGGGGACGACTGGGATGCCCTCGCGGGTTCGCCTGTGGGGCAACGCTTTCGGGCTGGCCGCCGGTTCCACTACACGAACGTCGGGTTCGCCGCCCTCGGCGAGCTCGTCGCCCGCGCCCACGGAACCGACTGGTTCGAGGTGGTCCGCCGCGACCTGCTCGAACCGCTCGGGATGACCCGCACGACGACCCGGCCCGCGGGCAAGGCGGCCCAGGGCCTCGCTGTGCACCCCTTCGCCGACCTGCTGCTGCCCGAGCCGGAGCACGACGCGGGCGCGATGGCCCCGGCGGGCCAGCTCTGGGCGACGGTCGAGGACCTCTCGCGCTGGGCCGCCTTCGCCGGGGGCGACACCGGTGACGTCCTGTCGAAGGACACCCTCGACGAGATGTACGAGCCCCACACCGTCGCCGACAACCCCGGCCTGCCGTGGACCGTCGCCCACGGGCTCGGCTGGCAGGTGTGGAACCTCGAGGGCACCCGGTACGCCGGCCACGGCGGCTCGATGCCCGGTTTCCTCGCGGGCCTGCGCGTCGCCGTCGAGTCGGGTGACGGCGTCGTCGTCCTGGCCAACTCGACGGCGGGGATGGGCGCCATCGGCCCCGACCTGCTCGCGGCCCTCGTCGAGCGTGAACCGCTGACCCCCGAGCCGTGGCACGCCGCCGGCGACGCGAGCGTGCTCGAGATCGTCGGCACCTGGCACTGGGGGCCGTCCGTGTCCGTCGCCAAGGCCGTCGGTGAGCACCTCGTCCTCGGCGAGCCCGGACAGGGGCGTGGCTCGAGGTTCGCCCCCACGGGCGACGACGAGTGGGTCGGCCTCGACGGCTACTACACCGGGGAGCCGCTGCGTGTCGTCAGGGCCTCGGACGGCACGCCGTCGCACCTCGACCTTGCCTCGTTCCGGTTCACGCGCACGCCGTACGACCCGGCCGCCGACGTGCCCGGTGGCGTCGACGAGGCCGGCTGGCGGTAGTGGCCTGTCCGGGCCTCGCGTCGCCGGCCTGCGCCGGCCTGCCGCGGCACACCGGCCGTCTCGTCCGGGATGTTCGTCGCGGGGGTTGCGAGCGCCGACCGCGAGGCCGGCTCGCGGTTGCAGCGCCTTCCCGTCGGCAGCTGCGCGCGGGACTGTCGGGCCGGAGGAAGAGGGCCGCGCGTCGAAAGGGAGTCCGACGCGCGGCCCCATCCGCCTCGGCCAGCTGGGAGGGGGTTCGGCCGAGACCGGAGGCCCACCGGGGGGTCAGCGGGTCTCCGTGTGGTGTCCGTTCGAGGGGTCTTGAGCGGTCTATGGGTGCCGACACGGAGATTGAAAGTCGCAGGCCGATGTTTGTCAAGAGTTTGTCGAAGGTTGGTTCGATCGTCCTCAGTCCACCGAGGCCGGGCCCGGGACGTGGCTGACGGCCGCCCGGTCGCTGTCGCCGTAGCTGTCGCCGTAGCTGTCGCCGGGGCGCTGGCCAGGGCGTACCTTGGTCGACACCGGGTGCGGGCGTCGCGGCCACCAGAAGCGGTCGGCGAGCACGATGCCGATCGCCGGGACGAGCAGCGTCCGCACGACGAGCGTGTCGAGCAGGACGCCGACGCAGATGATGACGCCGATCTGCGCGAGCACGACGAGGGGCAGCACCCCGAGCACGGCGAAGACCGCGGCAAGCAGGATGCCGGCGCTCGTGATGACGCCACCCGTCGCCGCCAGGCCGCGCAGCATGCCAGCCCGTGAGCCGTTGGCGCGCGACTCCTCCCGGGCGCGGGTGACGAGGAAGATGTTGTAGTCGACGCCGAGCGCGACGAGGAAGACGAAGGCGAACAGCGGTGCACTGTCGTCGAGCGCCGAGAAGCCGAAGCCCCTGGTGAAGATCCACCACGAGGCGCCGATGCTCGCGAGGTAGGTCGCGACGACGGTCGAGACGAGCACGACGGGCGCGACGACCGAGCGCAGCAGCAGGCCCAGGGCGACGAGCACCAGTGCGAGCACGAGCGGGAGGATGACGAACCGGTCGCGCGAGGAGGCCTCGGCCTGGTCGAGTGCAACGGCCTCCGTGCCGCCGACGTGGGTCTGCGCGACCGGTGCGACCGCGGCGCGCAGCGCCCGCACCGTCGAGGTTGCGGCGTCGGTGCCGGGCGCCGCGCTGGTCACCGCATCGACCTCCGTGACCCCGTCGCCCGCGTTGACGACGCGCGCGCTTGCGACCCCCTCGACGGCGGCGGCGGCAGCGCGCACCCGCTCGGCGTCGCCGGTGGTCACGACGACCGCGGGGTCGGCGGTGCCCGCCGGGAACGACTGGGCGAGCCGCTCGCCGGCCGCGATGGCCTCAGGCTTCTGGAGGAACTGGTCGGACTGCCTCAGCCCGGTGTCGACGGCGAAGAGCCCGGCGGCCATCACTGCGAGGAGCACGAGCGTCGCGCCGATGACCCGCCGTGGCCGCGCCGCCACCCGGTCGCCGACGCGACGCCACAGCGAGCGGCCGTCGGCCAGGGCGTCCTCGCCGACATGGGGGACCCTGGGCCAGAAGACCCATCGGCCGAAGCAGACGAGCGCCGCAGGCAGGACGAGGAGCACGAATGCCGCCGCGACGACGACGCCCACCGCGCAGGCGACGCCGAGCCCGCGTGTCGCGGGGAAGAGCGACAGGGCGAGGGTGAGCAGGCCCACGACCACGGTGACGGCGCTCGAGAGCACTGCCTCGGCGGTACGCCGCAGGGCCAAGGCCAGGGCCTCGCGCCGGTCCGCGTGGCAGCGCAGCTCGTCGCGGTAGCGGGAGATGAGGAGCAGGGCGTAGTCGGTTCCGGCGCCGAAGACGAGTACCGAAAGGATGCCGATCGTCGACTCGTCCCAGATGAGCCCGAAGGCTGACAGGACGTGGGTCGCAACGACGGCCGAGAGGCGGTCGGCGACGCCGACGACGACGAGGGGCACGAGCCAGAGGACCGGGCTGCGGTAGGTGATCACGAGCAGCAGCGCGACGACCGAGGCGGTGGCGACGAGCAGGCGGGTGTTCGCACCGTCGAACACCTTCGCGAGGTCGGCCTCGACCGCGGCCGGTCCGGTGACCCGTGCCGCGAGGCCGTCGGGCAGCCCCTGGCTCGCGGTCGCCCGGATGTCGGCGACGGCTTTCGAGGTTTCCGAGGCCCTCTCGGCGGCGACCGGGACGACCGCGAGGGCGGCGCTGCCGTCGTCGCTGCGCTGGAGGGGGATGCGGCCGCCGCCCGGGAGCTCGCGCGCCCGCGTCTCGACGGCCGCCACGTCGGTCGCGCTGAGCGTGCCACCCTCGCGGGTGAAGAGCACGACCGCCGTCGTGCCCTTCGCCTCGGGGAGTCGTTCGTGGAGCCGGGCGGCCGCTGCGCTGTCGGAGCCGACGGGCAGCTGGTCGGTGGATGCGGCGCTGCGGGTCGCCTCGCCGAGAACGCTCGTGACGCCCATGGCGCCGGCGAGCGCGAGAATGACGATGGCCACGGCCCACCACCGCCGCACGATCGTGTCGGTCAGACCCTGCACCAGACCTCCGAGATACGATGGGTAACAAAGTTACTCAGATGATTACTAAGTTGGTGAGTGACATTAGCACGAAGCGTCGCGCTGTGACAGACGTGTCCCCCGGCGACCCCGGTGGTCCCGGCGACCCCGAGCCGTCGGGAGGGTCCGGCGGGTCGGACCTGCCCGAGGTGGGCCTGGTCCCCGGAGTTCCGCAGTGGCGCACGACCGCGACGCTCGCCGCGCTGCAGGAGCTCGTCGAGGTGTCCGAGGCGGTGCCGGCCGTCGTCGCCCGGAAGGCGGGGCTCTCCACCACCGAACTGCACTCGCTGCGCCACCTCATGCGCGGCCCGCTGGGCCCCGTCGAGATCGGGCGTCTGCTCGGCGTCACGTCGGCGGCGTCGTCAGGCGTCGTCGACCGGCTCGTCTCGCGAGGCCACGCCGAGCGGCGCGCCCACCCCGACGACGGCAGACGCACCGAGGTCCTCATCACCGACTCCGGTCGCGCCGAGGTGCTCGCCCGCATGCGCCCGATGTTCGAGGCGCTCGCCGACCTCGACGCCTCGCTCGACGACCACGACCGTGACGTGGTGGAGCGCTACCTGCTCGGCGCGACGGCTGCGATGCGCAACCTCATGTCCTGAGTCGGCGCGCGACCAGCGCGCCACGTCGTATGCCGAGTGCCGTCAGCCCCGCAGGCGCACCGACAGGCAGGTGACGCAGCCCTCGAGCTTCTCGAACTCGGAGATGTCGACCGTCGTCACGTCGAGCCCGCGGGCCGCGAGCAGCTGGGCGGTGCGCGGCGCCGCCGCCGACAGGAGCACCGACGGGCCGCCCAGCAGCACGACGTGCGCCCCGGCCTCCTCGGGCACGGGCAGGAACTCGGGCCACACGGTCGGGTCGTCGACGACGGGCAGGTGGCCGATGACCGTGCCGTCGGGAAGCGCGGTCACCGCGGACTTGAGGTGCAGCACCTTCGAGACCGGCACCGGCACGACGTCGACACGGTGCGCCTCGAGCGCGCGGGCGAGCTGCTCGACGCCGGCCGTGTTCGTGCGTCCCCCGACTCCCACCCAGACGTGGTGCCCGTGCTTGAGCACGTCACCCCCGTCGAGGGTGCCCGGCGCGTCGATCCCGACCGTGCGGTAGCCCTGCGCCTCGACCGCCTCGCGCACCCCGGCCTGCTCACTCCGCCTCTCGGGCGCGCCGGACCGGCACAGCACGGCGACGTCGCCGTGGACGAAGACCTGGTCCTCGATGAAGACGCCGTCGGGGCACTCGTCGACCGCCCGGGCCTCGACCACCGCCCAGCCACGGCGTCGCAGCACGTCGACGTACTCCTGCCACTGTCGCAGGGCCAGGTCGCCGTCCACCATCGGCGCACGCTCGAGGTGCGTCACGATCCCGTCCGCGAGTCGGGGGGAGGGTCGGCGGACGAGCGCGAGGCGGCGGTGCACGCGCTCACCCTATGGGTGGCAGTGCCGGTCACCGTGGGCGGTCAGGACGCGAGCGTCGGCTTCTCGTCGGAGCGGGCCGTCGGCCACCACCCCGGGGTCTGTGCCGTGTGGGTCGGCTGCTCCCGGTACGCCGACCCGGCCGCCCGCGAGGTCCCTGATGTCGACGCAGCGCCGGACCGCGAGCGGGTGGGCAGCGGACAGGGCGCCGCATGTCGGTCGCGTACGCGTGGCTTACGAACGAGGTGAAGTAGCGCAGGGAGTCGGAGGACGGCGCGGGCTCTCGCCGCGACCCGCTCGCCGATCGCGGTGCACGAGACGGAGTCGCCACTCGTGCGCGTCCGCGGCACCGTCGGGCCGACGGGCGTGGCCCCCGACCAGTCGGCATACGGCCGTGTCATCCGGCGGTCTCGTCTTGAATGGGTTGACCCTCACGCGACGTGAGGCGTCACGCTCGGTGCCATGACGGGCATGACCGGCAGGACCGGAAGGACGCGGGAGATGACCACCTGGACGGTGGGGCAGGTCGCCGACCTCTTCGGCGTGACGGTGCGCACGCTGCACCACTACGACGCGATCGGGCTGCTCGTCCCGAGCGCGCGCTCGCGGGCGGGATACCGGCTCTACACCGCCGCGGACCTCACCCGCCTGCAGCAGGTCGTCGTCTACCGGCGGCTCGAGCTGCCGCTCGACGAGATCGCGACCCTGCTGGGTGGCGGTGAGGACGCGGCCGACCACCTGCGTCGTCAGCGCGCGACCGTCATGACCCGGCTGGACGAGCTGCGCGAGCTCGTCACGGCCATCGACCGAGCACTGGAGAGAGAGATGAGCAACGAACCCGCCACGCCCGAGGAGCTCAAGGAGCTCTTCGGCGACGGCTTCAGCGACGAGTACGAGCAGGAGGCGCAGGAGCGCTGGGGCGACACGGACGCGTGGAAGCAGTCCGCGGCCCGCACCAAGCGCTACACCAAGGCCGACTGGGCGCAGGTGAAGGCCGAGATGGAAGCCGTCAACACGGCCCTCGTCGCGGCCCTGCGGTCGGGGCAGCCCCCGACGAGCGAGGCGGCGATGGACGCGGCCGAGCAGCACCGGCTGCACATCCACGACCGCTTCTACGAGCTCGACCACACCTTCCACCGCGCGCTCGCCGACATGTACGTCGCCGACCCGCGCTTCACGAAGACGTACGAGGACCTCGCTCCCGGCCTGGCGGGATACGTGCGCGACGCGATCCACGCGAACGCCGACCGTCACGAGACCGCCGGCTGAGCTGCGCCTCCTTCGCCGGTCGATGTATCCGCGCGGGCCGTGGGCCGCGTGCACACATCGACCCGGCGAGGTCGGTGCTGACCGAAGGATGAACGCGGCCCGGGCCTGCACGGCCCGGGCCGTAACCTTGTGACATGCGAGTCGGTGTCTTCGGTGCAACAGGTCAGGTCGGCGGCGTCATGCGCGCCCTTCTCGAGGAGCGCGACTTCCCGGTCACGCAGGTGCGGTTCTTCGCGTCCGCGCGCTCGGCCGGCACGACGCTCCCGTTCAAGGGCGAGGACGTCGTCGTCGAGGACTCCGCGACGGCCGACTTCTCCGGCATCGACATCGCCCTGTTCAGCAACGGCGGCGCGGCCTCCAAGGAGCTGGCCCCGAAGGTCGCCGCCGCGGGCGCGACGGTCATCGACAACTCCAGCGCGTGGCGCAAGGACCCCGACGTCCCGCTCGTCGTCTCCGAGGTCAACGCCGCCGACCTCGACACGATCC
Organism: Terrabacter terrigena; assembly: GCF_042676085.1. NCBI lineage: Bacteria > Bacillati > Actinomycetota > Actinomycetes > Micrococcales > Intrasporangiaceae > Terrabacter > Terrabacter terrigena. Next base: position 231,573 of record NZ_JBHTKH010000002.1, on the reverse strand, counting down.
CGAAGGGCATCGTCGCCAACCCGAACTGCACCACGATGGCCGCGATGCCGGCCCTCAAGCCGCTGCACGACAAGGCCGGCCTCGTTCGCCTCCACGTGTCCAGCTACCAGGCCGTCAGCGGCTCGGGCGGCAAGGGCGTCCAGGAGCTCGACGGCCAGCTGCGTGGCACGTACGCCGCCGGTGACCCCGCCGGCCTCGCGCTCGACGGTCGCGCGGTCGCCGTGCCCGACCCCGCGGTGTATGCCGTCCCGGTGGCCTTCAACGTCGTGCCGCTCGCGGGCTCGATCGTCGACGACGGCTCGCTCGAGACCGACGAGGAGCAGAAGCTGCGCAACGAGTCGCGCAAGATCCTGCACGCCCCTGACCTGCGCGTCTCGGGCACGTGCGTGCGCGTCCCGGTCTTCACCGGCCACAGCCTGGCGATCCACGCGGAGTTCGCCGAGGACATCACGCCCGACGAGGCGCTCGACCTGCTGAAGAATGCTCCCGGCGTCATCGTCACCGACGTGCCCAACCCGCTCGAGGCCGCCGGTCGTGACGAGGTCTTCGTCGGTCGCGTGCGCGCCGACCAGGCCGCGCCCGAGGGCAAGGGCCTCGTGCTCTTCGTCGTCGGTGACAACCTGCGCAAGGGCGCGGCCCTCAACGCCGTGCAGATCGCCGAGGAGCTGCTCGCCCGCCGCTGACCGGCTGTCCTCGCGGTCGCATAGGGTCGGGGGTGTGACGGAGAACCTCGCGGCCGCGACCCCCCGAGTCGGCAGCGCCCCCGGGCTCTTCGTCTGCTTCGAGGGCGGCGACGGTGCCGGCAAGACCACCCAGGTGCGCCTGCTCACCGACGTGCTCGAGAAGAAGGGCCGAGAGGTGCTCGTCACTCGCCAGCCGGGTGGCACGCCCCTCGGCGCCCAGATCCGCGAGCTCGTGCTGCACGGCGACCACGTGGCGGCCCGGGCCGAGGCGCTGCTCTTCGCTGCCGACAAGGCGCACCACGTCGACCAGCTCATCAAGCCGGCCCTGGCCGACGGCAAGGTCGTCATCACCGACCGCTACGTCGACAGCTCCATCACCTACCAGGGCGCCGGGCGCGAGCTCGGTGCCGACGAGATCACGGCGTTGCAGCACTGGGCCGTCGGAGGCCTGCTGCCCGACCTGACGATCGTCCTCGACGTGTCTCCCGAGGTCGGGCGAGAGCGTCGCGGCGACGTCCACGACCGGCTCGAGTCTGAGGCCGACGCGTTCCACGCCGCGGTCCGCCGCGGCTACCTCGAGCTCGCCTCACAGGACCCCGAGCGCTACCTCGTGCTCGACGCGAGCAAGCCCGTCGAGCACCTCCACGCAGCGGTCGTCGACGGCATCGACCGCGTCACGAGAGGCCGCGCATGACGGTCTGGGCCGACCTGGTCGGCCAGGAGCCGACCATCGAGACGCTGTCACGGGCCGTGCGCGACGAGACGGCGATGACGCACGCGTGGCTCTTCACGGGGCCGCCCGGGTCGGGTCGCTCCACGGCCGCCCGTGCGTTCGCCGCCGCGCTCCAGTGCCCGCAGGGCGGCTGCGGCGAGTGCCGCGAGTGCCGCACCGCGCTCGACGGCAGCCACGCCGACGTCAAGGTCGTCGCGACCGAGGGCCTGTCGATCAAGGTCGCCGAGGCCCGTGCCCTGGTGCAGGAGGCGGCGCTGCGCCCGTCGGTCGGGCGCTGGCGCATCATCATCATCGAGGACGCCGACCGCCTCACCGCCTACACCGACGCACCCGCCGACGCTCTGCTCAAGGCGCTCGAGGAGCCGACACCGCGCACCGTGTGGATGCTCTGCGCGCCGAGCCTCGAGGACGTCATCGTCACGATCCGCTCGCGCTCGCGCCACGTCCGCCTGCGTACGCCGCCGGTCGAGGCGGTCGCCGACCTCCTCCAGCGCCGAGACGGCGTCGACCCTGCGATGGCCCTGTATGCCGCCCGCGCCGCGCAGTCCCACGTCGGCCTGGCCCGACGGCTCGCCCGCGACGAGCAGGCCCGCATCCGGCGCCGCGACGTCATCGCCATGGCGACGAGGATCCAGGGCGTCGGTGACGCCATCGGCGCTGCCGCCGACCTCGCGCAGATCGCCGACGAGGAGTCGTCGGCCTCGGGCGCGGAGCGCGACGCCGCAGAGCGTTCCCGGCTCATGGAGACCCTCGGCGCCGACCTCACCGCCCGCACCCAGCCGCCCCACATCCGTTCCCAGCTGGCGGCCCTGGAGCGCGAGCAGAAGATGCGGGCGACCCGCTACGGCCGCGACGTCGTCGACCGTGCCCTCGTCGACCTCACCTCCGTCTACCGCGACGCCCTGGTGCTCCGCCTCGGCTCCGACGTCGACCTCGTCAACCCCGACGCCATCGACAAGGTGCGCGCCCTCGCGGCCGTCTTCACACCGGAGCAGCTGCTCGCCGCCATGGACGCCATCAACGAGGCCCGCGACCGCATCAACGCCAACGTGCCGCCCCTGCTCGCGCTCGAGGCGATGGCCCTGCAGCTGCGCGTCCCCCGAGACCTCGGGGTCTGACCGGGCGGGCGCGAGCCCGCCAAGCCCGCCAAGCCCGCCAAGCCCGCCAAGCCCGCCAAGCCCGCCAAGCCCGCCAAGCCCGCCAAGCCCGCCACGGTCAGACAGAGCCCGCCCTGAGCCCCCATAGCCCGCCTGACGGCATACGTCGTCGGTGTCCAGCGCGCGGGCCTCCCGGGCTTCCCGGATGCGGCTGGGCACGGCTCGACGCGTTACGGTTTCGGGCATGACGACGCGCCCTGCCGCCATCTCCCGTGCCCTGTCCACGATGGCTGTGGTCACGGCGCTCGTCGTGGCTGCAGCGGCGTGCACGACCGGCGAACCGCCCGTCGCGTCGGCGTCGAAGACCGGCCTCCCGCCGGCCACAGCCGCCCCCACCGAGGCGCTGGCCCCCTACTACTCGCAGCGCCTCGACTGGCAGGCGTGCGGCGGCCTCGAGTGCGCCGACCTGCGGGTGCCCCTCGACCACGCCGCCCCCGACCCGGCCAAGGACCTCACGATCAAGGTCGTGCGGGTCAAGGCGCGTGACCAGGCCAGGCGGATCGGCTCGTTGCTCGTCAACCCGGGTGGGCCCGGGGCGTCGGGCGTCAGCTACGTGCGTGGCGGCGCCCAGACGATCGGCGGCCCGGAGGTGCGCCGCTACTACGACCTCATCGGCTTCGACCCCCGCGGTGTCGCGGGCTCCGACCCGATCGACTGCCTCGACGACAAGGCCCTCGACCGCTTCCTGTCCACGGACCCGACCCCCGACGACGCGCCCGAGGAAGAGGCTCTGCGCACCCAGGCCAAGGCCATGGCCGACGGCTGTGCCGCCGACGCCCCCGAGCTCGTCAAGCACCTGTCGACCGCCGACGCCGCCCGCGACATGGACATCCTGAGGGCGGCCGTCGGCGACCCCCAGCTGAACTACCTCGGCAAGTCCTACGGCACCTTCCTCGGCTCGACGTACGCCGACCTGTTCCCGCAGCGGGTCGGACGCGTCGTCCTCGACGGCGTCGTGCCCCCCGACCTCACGAGTGCTCAGCTGGGCGAGGGGCAGGCACGCGGCTTCGAGATCGCGACGAAGGCCTACCTCGAGGACTGCGTCACCGAGTCGGGTTGCCCGCTGGGGGACACCCCGGAGGCCGCTCGCACGGGACTCGACGAGCTCTTCCGCCGGATCGACCAGCAGCCGCTGCCGACCGGCGACCCGAGTGCGCCGCAGCTCACCGAGGGCTGGGCGCGTCTCGGCGTGGCGGTTGCCCTCTACGACCAGGGTGCCTGGGGGATTCTCACCGATGCGCTCAAGCAGGCGAAGACCGGCAACGGCCAGGGCCTCATGCAGCTGGCGGACGCGTACGCCGACCGCAGGCCCGGCGGTGGCTACCAGGGCAACCTCATGGAGTCGATCTACGCCGTCAACTGCCTCGACCGCCCCGACAGCCCCGACCTGTCGGCGTACGAGACCTACGCCAAGGACTTCTCGGCGAAGGCGCCGACGTGGGGCGCCACCCTGGCCTGGGGCGCTCTTCCGTGCGGGGTCTGGCCGGCCAAGGCTGCTGGTGGGCCGCACAAGGTCAGGGCTCCGGGCAGCGACCCGATCGTCGTCGTCGGCACGACCCGCGACCCCGCCACGATCTACGAGTGGTCGGCCCGGCTTCGTGACCAGCTCGACAACGCCGTGCTCGTGTCCTTCGACGGCGACGGGCACACGGCTTATGGTCGGAGCAACACGTGCGTCGACAGCGCCATCGACGCCTACTACGTCCAGGGGCGCGTGCCCAAGGACGGCCTCCGATGCTGAGCGACGGATGTTGGTGACCGAAGATGAGTGACAGCCCGCGTCCCGACGACCTCCCCGAGGCCCCGACCGGGTATGCCGCTCTCCCGCCGAGCTACGCGGCGCCCACCGGTGCGTCCGGTCCCGCGGGAGTCCCGTCGAGCACCACCGCGACTGCCCGCTCGTCGCTGCGCACGCTGCTGGCCGCCGTCGCCATCGTCGCCGTCGTGGCTGCCGTCGTGCTCGCGGCCTGGCGCCTCGGCAGCCCGCCCGTGGTGGCCCAGCCCGCGCCGCCTGCCCCCTCTGCGACTCCGGTCGTGCCGATACCCACCCCGACGGCGACGCAGAGCGCGCCCGTCACGGCCGACTACCCGCCGGCCCTGCGTGACTTCTACACCCAGCAGGTCGCGTGGTCCCCCTGCTCCGACAACGCCAAGCACGAGTGCGGCACCATGCAGGTCCCGGTCGACTACGCCGACCCGGCAGGTGGGCGCTTCACGCTGGCTCTGCGCAAGGCGCCGGCGACCGACCCGTCCAGGCGCATCGGTTCGCTCGTGATCAACCCGGGCGGCCCGGGCGGCTCCGGGGTCGAGTACGCCCAGTACTCCTCGTTCGTCTTCTCGCCCGAGGTCCGGGCGGCATACGACATCGTCGGGTTCGACCCGCGCGGCATCGGCGCATCGAGCCCCGTGCGCTGCCTCGGCAACCCCGACATGGACCTGCTCTTCAGCGACGACCCGACGCCCGACTCCGCGGCCGAGCGCACGAAGCTGCTCGCCGACGTCGATGCCATCACCGAGCGGTGCGCGACCCGCGGCGGCGACCGGGCCATGCACATGAGCACGGCCGAGGTGGCGCGCGACATGGACGTCATGCGCGTGCTCCTCGGCGACGAGCGCCTCAACTTCTTCGGCGGCTCCTACGGCACCTTCCTCGGCGCGATGTACGCCGACGCGTTCCCGAAGAAGGTCGGTCGCATGGTGCTCGACTCGGCGATGTCGCCGAACCAGACCGAGCAGCAGGAGATGACCTACGACATCCAGGGCTTCGAGTCCTCGATCGACGCCTTCATCGACTGGTGCGTCGCCCGCCCCGACTGCGCCCTGGGCAACGACAAGGGCAGCGCCCGACAGAAGATCGTCGACCTGCTCGACGCGGTGGAGCAGCACGGCCTGTCGACGAGCAAGCCCGGCCTGACGACGATCGGCGAGGGCTGGGTGGGCTTCTCGATCTTCATGTGCCTCTACTCCGACAGCTCGTGGCCGACCCTGAACCGGGGTCTGGCCCAGGCCCTCACCGGCAGCGGCGACGTCCTGCTCGCCAAGGGGATGTCGGTCGTCGAGCGGAACGCCTCCGGTGCCTACGCGCCGACCACCTACCTGCAGGCGATGATCCCGGTGCGGTGCGCCGACTGGCCCCGCTCGTCGTCCGACCCCTCGCTGGCTGCCGACCAGGCCAAGGCCAAGAAGGACCACCCGCTCTGGGCCCGCATGACCGGCGAGCTGTACGACAACTGCCGCACCTGGCCGACCACGGGGCGCACGCCCAAGGGCACCACACTCGCGGCGGGGGCTGCCCCGATCCTCGTGATCGGCAACGAGCGCGACCCGGCGACGCCCATCGGCGGCACGAAGCAGCTCGCGAAGGACCTCGCATCGGGCGTTCTCCTCACTTCTGACCACGACGGACACGGCACCTACTACGCGGGCAACCCGTGCGTGGACTCCGCCGTGGACGGTTACCTGCTCAGGGGGACTGCGCCGGCCGACGGCTCGACCTGCTGAGCCGACTGCTCGCGCCCTTGGTCTCGCTCGCGATCCTCGCGATCCTCGCGGGCCTGCTCCTGCTCGCATCTGCGCCCGTGACGGGTCCCGCCGAGGAGGTGTCGGCCAGGGGTGAGCGTCACCTGCCCGCTCGGTGCCGAGGCCGAGGCCGTGACGAACGAGTTCGTGGCCTTCCTCGACCGGCTCGACCGGCACCCCCTCGAGACGGGCTACTACGACTGCGCCGACGGCATCGTCGACGACTACCTGGCGCGGCGGCTGGCGCCCGAGGACGGCTTCGTCTGCGAGTCCTGACCCGGGCCGTCAGGGCGGCCACGGATCGCGATTTTTCTCCGGCAGGGGTCGTGCGTATACTCAACCTCCGTGTCCGGTCGCGCCTCGCTCGCGGCCACACAAGCCGCTTTAGCTCAGTCGGCCAGAGCGATTCACTCGTAATGAATAGGTCGTCGGTTCGATTCCGACAAGCGGCTCAGCGCGAGACAGAAGGCCCCCCACTCCTCGGAGTCGGGGGCCTTCTCTGTGCCCACAGGGCCCGGAGCCGTGCCGGGACGGCTCCCGGGAAAGGCGAAGGAGCCCGACCCGCGCGCGCAGGTGGGCTCCTTCGAGGCTGGTGCGGATGGGGGGGTGCGTGCCAGCCGTGGGGGTGTTACAGAAGAGACGTTAGTCAATGAGTGCCCCGGTGTAACCACTTTCGTCGAAATTGTCGCCAATATTTCCTTCGTACCACTCGCGCACCACCCGCCCGACGCTCCGGGCCACTCCCGGCCGACACCTCTCGCGCTCGTGGCTGCAGGGGTTCGGCCTCGGGGGTGACGTCGTCTCGAGCGGCGCAGCACGACACCACCGCAGACTGTGGCCCACGCAGTCCCGACCGGCCCGGCTGTTGCGGACGTCGCCACGGCGTGGTGGCCAGGATGGCAGTCTGCACGACCACGTGGAGCTGTCGAGCTGACGCCACTGCGGGGCAGTTCTGGCACAGTGACCCGGTGACGTCAGCCGGCCCCCACGCGGAGCGAACCCAGCTCGTCCTCGACACGCTCGAGGTGGCCTCGCGCCTTGTCGGCACGAGGCTGGATGCCGTCGGCGCGCCCTTCCCAGGAAGCCGCCGCACGCTCGTGGTGCGGGCGACGGGGGAGGCCGGTGACGCGTACGTGGTCAAACGCTACGTGGGCGAGCAGGGCGCCGAGACGTACGCGCGTGAGGCCTCGGCTCTCGCCGCGCTGGCTGGACGCGCCCGCACGCCGCGGCTGGTCGCGGAGTGCGGCGACCCGCGGCTCGTCGTGATGGACGACCTCGGCGAGGGCCCGCACCTGGCCGACGCCCTCCTCGGGGGCGACGCCGACCGCGCTGCTTCCGGGCTGGGTGGCTGGGCGGATGCCGTCGCGGGTCTGCACGTGGCCGGCCGCACCGTCCGCGAGGCCTTCGTGGCCGGGGTCGGTGACCGCTCGGGCGAAGCGCTGGTGCTCGACTACCTGCCCGGGCAGCTCACCGACGCCGTCACGGAGTGGGACCGCCTGGCTGCCGCCCTCGGAGTCGAGGTGCCGGCCGGCGCGTTCGCGGTGCTCGGGTCGGTGCCGTCCCGCTTCCGGGTCGAGGCCGCGAGCCTCTCGGCGGCCGACATGTGCCCCGACAACAACCTCGTCACCGACGCCGGGCTCGCGCTCCTCGACTTCGAGTGGGCGCTCTGGCGGCCGATCGCCTGGGACGCCGCCTACCTGCGGGTTCCGTGGCCGACGTGCTGGTGTGCCTGGTCCCTCGATGCCGCAGCCGCCGAGGCGGCACTCGCGCGGTGGCGGGCGACCGTCTCGCATACCTGGCCCGAGGTGGCCGGCGCGGACTTCGACGACGACCTCGACCTCGCCACGGAGGCCTGGGCGTGGCTGGCCGGCAGCTGGTGCCTCGGACCGCTCGTCGACGGCGAGCCCGCGCCGACCAACCCGGTGAAGCCGATGCCGCGCATGCCTGACCGGACGCTCCGTTTCCTCCGCACCGCAGCAGCGGGGCGGGCCATCCCCGAGCTCGCCGACGTCGCCCGACGCCTCGCCCAAACCGTCACGACCACGTATGCCGCTCGGCCCGTCCCGCTGGCACCGGCCTTCGCGGCTGGTGTGCTCCGGTGAGCGAGCCCAGGGTGCGGCGGGCGACCGTGGCCGACGTGGCAGCGGTCGTCGAGCTGCGGGCGCTGATGTTCTCCGCCATGGGTGTGCCCGGCGTCGACGACCCGGACTGGCGGGCTGCTGCCACGGAGTGGTTCGGTCGCGAACTCTGCGGACCGCACGTCTGCGTCGTCGTGGCGGACGACCGCGAGGGCAGGGTCGTGGCCGGGGCGATGGGGGCGCTGCGCTTGGAGACGCCCTCGCCGGTCAACCCGAACGGCGTGTGGGGACTGGTCAACAACGTGGCGACCCGACCTGAGGCCCGTCGGCAGGGACTGGCCCGCGCCTGCGTGGTCGGGGTGCTCGACTGGCTGCGCGACGAGACGGCTGCGAGCGTCTTCGAGCGGTTCGCGACCGGGGAGGGCGCCGGCCTCTACGAGGAGCTCGGCTTCGTTCGCACGGCTTGGCCCGCCATGCGCCTGCGCCTCGACCGCTGACCCGACCCACCAGCTCCGCCGGCCCAGCCGGGGCGAGCTGCAGGCCGCGCAGGTTTGGGGGCCGTGGCGCCGGAACCGGCGCGCGGTCAGTCGACGGCGGCGGTCGGGGCGGTGTGTGCCGCGGCGGCGGCGGTGAGGACGCGACCGCACGTCCACGTGAGTGCGACGGCGGCGGCACCCGCGACCACGGTGACGGCATACGCCGGGGTGTGACCGCCCCAGTCGGCGAGCCGTCCGGCGGCAGCCGCCCCGATCGCGTAGCCGAGCCCCGTGGCCGCCGCCAGGGCCGTCATCGCCGCGCCCGTGCGCGAGGCGGGCGTCACCCGCTCGCCGAGGGTGAACGTCGTGATCATGTAGGGCGCGACCGTGCAGCCGAGGACGAGGAGCACGGGGACGAGCGCGGGCAGGGAGCCGACGAGCAGGAGCGGCGCCGACAGCACGAGCAGGCCGACGGCGAACCAGCGCAGGCGCGCCGGCAGGCCGAACCGCGCGGGCAGGGCCGCCACGGCGAGGCCGGCGAGCACGCTGCCGACCCCGAGCAGGGCGTGGAAGTAGCCGGTCGCACCGGCGCTGCCGGCCGAGGTGGCGAGGACCGACGTGCCCGTCTGGACCGATCCGAAGACGCTGCCCACGAGCACCTGTGCGGCGCAGAGCACGACGAGAGCCGGGGTCATGAGACGCCCGACAGCCGCGGTCGCCCCCGACGTCGCAGCGTGGGTGACCGTCGCGGTCTCGTGCAGGGCGAACCACGTGCCGAAGACCGCGAGGCCCAGCGCGGCGAGGGCCAGCGCGGCCGTGGGGCTCGCGACCGAGACGCCGAGGCCGACGAGCGCCGGGCCCAGCACGAACGACGCCTCGTCAGCCGCCCCCTCGTAGGAGAAGGCCGCGTCGACGAGCCGGTGCTGCCGCGGGCCCGTGTCGGCCGTGATCGGACGCCAACGGACCCGGGCCAGCGGGCCGATCTGCGGGAGCAGCAGTCCGGTCGCCGCACTCGCGACGGCGGCTGCGCCCCAAGGCATCCCGGCGTTCACGACGAGCAGGAGGGCGAGCAGCCCGGCCGCGCCGGACAGGGACTGGACGGCGACGACGCGACGCTGACCGAGCCGGTCCGCGCGGGCTCCCCAGAACGGTGCACCGGCGGCGTTGGCGACGGCGAGCGCACCCGCGCAGAAGCCACCGGCGCCGTAGCTGCCGGTATCGTCGGACACGAGCAGGAGGGTGCCGAGCTGGCTCATGGCGAGCGGCATACGGGCGAGGAAGGCGACGACGATGTACGTGCGGCCGGTGAGGCCGAACAGGTGGCGGTACGAGTCGATCGGGGACACAGGGCTGCTCCGGATCTGGTCGCGGGGTGCGCGACGGCGGGTGCGTGCCTACCCGCCCATCAGGTCACGCCGGATCCCTGTGCAGCCCCCAGTGTACGGCGTCCACGGGACCGGGCCGCCGCCCCTCAGTCACGGACGTGGTGCGCATGCCGCACGGACGGCGAGAGGCGGTAGACGACCTCGACCATGGCCGCGCCGACGAGGCCGGTCGCCAGCGACTGCCACAGCAGAGCCCCCGGTGCGTCGAGGTTGAAGAGCTGCGCGGCGAACGGCACGACGAAGGCCAGCACCGCGAGCACGACCATCGCAGCGACGAGCCCGGCCTTCCAGGCCAGGAAGGGACGCGCCAGCACCGCCAGGATCCAGAAGAAGACGGCGAGCAGCGTGATCGTCGCGCCGCTGCCGGGCTGCCAGCAGGCGACCTCCGCCACCGTTCGTCCACCCTCCTCGACGGCGCACCGGGCTGCGAACTGCTCGCGCGGCACGCCGTAGCCGCTGCCGGCGAGCAGGTACGAGGCGATCACCGCCAGTCCCGCGACGGCCCCCGACGGCACGGCGAACCGGAGGATGCGCCCGAGGAACCCCGGCAGGTAGCGGCGCCGGTTCGGCCCCAGCGCGAGGAAGAAGGCGGGGATCCCGATCGTCACCGCGGAGACCAGCGTGAGGTGGCGCGGCAGGAACGGGAAGGGCAGGGAGGCGAGCGCCGCCGCGAGGATCGCGACGAGGCTCATCGCGTTCTTCGCGACGAAGAGGTTGGCGACCCGCTCGACGTTGCCGATGACCCGGCGGCCCTCGGCGAGGACGTCCGGCAGGTGAGAGAACCGGCCGTCGAGCAGGACGAGCTCGGCGACGGCCTTCGTCGCCTGCGCCCCGTTGCCCATCGCCACCCCGATGTCGGCGTCCTTGAGGGCCAGGGCGTCGTTGACCCCGTCGCCCGTCATCGCGACGACGTGCCCGTCGGCCTGCAGGGCGTGGACGAAAGCGCGCTTCTGCTCAGGGGTGACACGGCCGAAGACGGTGGTGCGGGCGAGCACCTCGCGGAGCGCGTCGGCGTCGTCCGGGAGCGTGCGCGCATCGACCGGCTCGCCGACGTCGAGTCCGACCTCGCGGGCGACGGCGGCCACCGTGACGGGGTTGTCGCCCGAGATGACCTTGATCGCGACGTGCTGCTCGGCGAAGTAGGCGAGGGTGTCGCGGGCGTCCGGGCGCACCTGCTCGCTCAGGGTGACGAGCGCGGCGGGCGTGATGTCGCGCGGCAGGGTCGGGTCGGTGAGGTCGATGCCGCTGCGGGCGAGCAGGACCACGCGTCGGCCGGACGCCGCGAGCTCGGCCACCCGGGCCCGGATCGCCTCGATGGCCTCCGGTGGGCTCGGCTGCGGGTCGGCGGCGAGCAGCACCTCCGGGGCGCCGATCACCCACGTCGCGTGGTCGGTGAAGCAGGCGGCGCTCCACTTGCGTGCGGAGTTGAACGGGATGGTGCGGGTGCGCTCCCAGCCGGGCGACGCGAGCACGGCCGCGACGGCCGTCAGCGTGCCGTTGGCGTTGGGGTCGTCGGCGAGCGCGCCCAGCGCACAACGGATCTCGTCGACGTCCTGTCCCTCGATCGACTCGGCGTCCTCGTAGGCGATCTCACCCGCGGTGAGCGTGCCGGTCTTGTCGAGGCAGACGACGTCTACGCGGGCGAGGCCCTCGACGGCGGGGAGCTGCTGCACGAGCACGTTGCGCCGGGTCAGCTGCACGGCCGACAGGAGGAAGGCGACCGAGGTGAGCAGCACGAGCCCCTCGGGCACGAGCCCGACCACTCCGGCAGCGGAGCGGATGACGACCTGCTGCCAGCCGCGGTCGCCGACGGTGCGCCACTGCGACCAGACCGCGATGGGCAGTGCGACCGCGATGACCCACGTGATGTAGCGCAGGAGGGTGTTGACCGACTCCTGGATCTCCGATCGGGTGCGGGTGAACCGGCGGGCGTCCGCGGCGATCCGGTTGACGTAGGCGTCGGCCCCGACGTGTCGTGCGTGGTAGCGCCCGGAGCCGGCGACGACGCTCGTGCCCGACATGATCTCGTCGCCCTCGTCGTGGGCCACGGGATCGGACTCGCCCGTGAGGTTGGCCTCGTTGAGCTCGAGCCCGGCGCTCAGGACGAGAGGCCCGTCGGCCGGCACCTCGTCGCCCGTCCGCAGCTCGACGAGGTCGTCCTGCACGACCTCAGTGGTCGGCACGACGCGCACCTCGCCGTCGCGCACGACCCTGGTCGTGGGCGCGTTGAGCAGCGCGATCCGGTCGAGCTTGCGTTTGGCGAGGTACTCCTGGGTGATGCCGATCGCGGAGTTGACGACGAGGACCAGGCCGAAGAGCCCGTCTGCCCACGACCCGGTCACCATGACCAGGACGAAGAGCGCCCCGAGGATCGCGTTGAAGCGGGTCAGCACGTTGGCCCGCACGATCTCGCCCACCGAGCGGGACGTGCGCTCCGCGAGCCGGTTCACGGCCCCTCGAGCGACGCGCTCGTCGACCTCTGCGCCCGTGAGCCCGGACGCCCGCGTCAGGTGGGTGTCCTCGGCGGTGGTCACGCGCCCATTGTCGTATGCCGCTGAGCAGGCCGCCTCGTGTTCGTGCGGTGAGGGCCCCGAACGGCAACGGTGCCAATGCAGCCGGCGAGACGGCATACGCCCGGTGCCTGCGCCGGCCGGCAGGCCCGGACCTTTGTTACTGATCGGTCTGCGGACGAGTGCGGGGGCGCTCTCGGATCGTGGGACGATTGGCCCGTGACTGAGTCGATCCAACGTGCCCGCGCCACCACCGCCTCCTACTCGATCACGATGCGAATCCACACCGGCACCGACCCGGCCGTCATCGGCACGCTCGCGGTCAAGGTGGCCGAGAGCGGCGGCATCACGACCGCGCTCGACATCGTCGACTCGCACCCCGACCGGCTCGTCATCGACCTCACCTGCTCGGCGAGCAACGCCGAGCACTCGACCGAGATCGTCGCCGCCGTCGAGACGCTCGAGGGCGTGCGGGTGCACAAGGTCTCCGACCGCGTCTTCCTGCTCCACCTCGGCGGCAAGATCTCCGTCGAGAGCAAGGTCAACCTCCGCAACCGCCAGGACCTCGCGATGGCCTACACCCCCGGTGTCGGGCGCGTGAGCCAGGCGCTCTTCGAGCACCCCGAGGACGTCCCGCGCCTCACCATCAAGGGCAACTCGGTGGCGGTCGTCACCGACGGCACGGCCGTCCTCGGGCTCGGCGACATCGGGCCGATGGCGGCGCTGCCCGTCATGGAGGGCAAGGCGGCCCTGTTCAAGCGGTTCGCCGACATCGACGCCTGGCCGATCTGCATCGACACCACCGACGTCGACGAGATCGTGCGCACGGTCGAGCTCATCGCGCCGGGCTTCGGCGGCATCAACCTCGAGGACATCGCGGCGCCCCGGTGCTTCGAGATCGAGGCCAAGCTGCGCGAGCGCCTCTCGATCCCCGTCTTCCACGACGACCAGCACGGCACCGCCATCGTCGTGCTCGCGGCGCTCAAGAACGCGCTGCGCATCATCGACAAGAAGCTGCCGGACGCCCGCATCGTCGTCTCCGGCGGTGGCGCGGCCGGCTCCGCGATCGTCCAGCTGCTCCTCGCCGCCGGCGCGACCGACGTCACGGTGAGCGACCGGCCGGGCCTGCTCAACAAGGCCGACGACTCGCTGACGCCGGCCTGGCGCGAGCTCGCCGAGAAGACCAACCCGCGTGGCCTCACCGGCACGCTCCGCGACGGCCTGCAGGGTGCCGACGTCTTCATCGGCGTCAGCGCCCCGCGCATCCTGCACCCCGACTGGATCGACGAGATGGCCGACAAGCGCATCGTGTTCGCGCTCGCCAACCCCGACCCCGAGGTCGACATCCACGAGGCGACCCAGCGCGCCACCGTCGTCGCCTCCGGGCGCAGCGACTACCCGAACCAGATCAACAACGTCCTGGCGTTCCCCGGGGTCTTCCGAGGGCTGCTCGACGCCCGGGCCACCGACGTCACGACCGAGATGCTCATCAAGGCCGCCGACGCCATCGCGTCCGTCGTCACCGACGAGCAGCTCAACCCGAACTACATCATCCCCAGCGTCTTCCAGCCCGACATGAGCAAGACGGTCGCCAGGGCGATCGTCGACTGCGTGCCCAAGGCGCCTTCCAGCAACATCCCGACGACCGGGGCCAGCTGAGGACGAAAGACAGGATGACGAGCACCTCCCACTCCGGACAGCTCTATCCTCTCGACGGTCGGCGCGCCTGGGCCGTGTGGGCCGCGGCGATCGCCGTCTACGTCCTCGCCGTCTTCCACCGCACCTCGCTCGGTGTCGCCGGCCTCGAGGCCGCCGATCGCTTCGGCATCAGCAGCTCGCAGCTGTCCACGTTCACCATCGTGCAGGTCTTCGTCTACGCGGCGATGCAGCTGCCGGTCGGGGCGCTGCTCGACCGCTACGGGTCGAAGAAGCTGCTCGGCATCGGCCTCACCCTGCTCACGGCGGCCCAGCTCGGCTTCGCGTTCGTGCACTCGTTCCCGGCCGCACTGGTGTGCCGGGTGCTGCTCGGCATCGGCGACGCGATGGTCTTCATCTCGGTGCTGCGACTCGTCGCGCTCTGGTTCTCACCTCGTCGCACGCCGATGGTCACCCAGCTGACCGGTGTCCTCGGGCAGATCGGCGCCTTCGCCTCCGCGGGCCCGCTGGCTGCCGCGCTCGACCGGTTCGGCTGGACGCCGTCGTATGCCGTCGCCGCCTCCTTCGGGGTGGTCACCGGCGTCGCGCTGGTGGTCCTCGTCAAGGACAGCCCGTACGCCGACCGTCGCCGCGACGAGCTGCGACTGCGGGCCGTCGCCCGCACCCTGCGGTCGGCCTGGCTGGTGCCGGGCACCCGCCTCGGCCTGTGGTCGCACTTCACGTCGCAGTTCGCCGCGAACATGTTCACGATGCTGTGGGGCTTCCCGTTCCTCGTTGCAGGAGAAGGACTCTCACCGGCAACGGCCAGCATCCTGCTCATGGCCATGGTGATCACGACGGTCGTCTCCAGCCCTGTCATCGGCACGCTGACGATGCGCTACCCGTTCTCGCGCAGCACGCTGGTGCTGTGGATCGTGGCCGCCGCCGTCGTGGCGTGGACGGTCGTGCTGATCTGGCCCGGCCGTGCGCCGCTGTGGCTGCTGGTCGCGCTCGTCGTGGTGATCGCCGTCGGCGGCCCGGGCTCCATGATCGGTTTCGACCTGGCGCGCACCTTCAACCCGCCGACTCGCCTCGGCAGCGCCTCGGGCATCGTCAACACCGGCGGCTTCGTCGCGACGCTCACCGCAGTGGCGCTCGTCGGTGTCGTGCTGGACCACGTCGCCCCCGCAGGGCCGTCGACGTGGGACGTCGACTCGTTCCGCATCGCGATGACGGTGCAGTACCCCGTGTGGGCCCTCGGCATCGTGCAGGTCCTGCGCTACCGGCACAGGTCGCGTCGCGCCATGCTCGAGGCCGACCCGGAGGCGTATGCCGCCATGCAGGCAGGCCGCTCCGTCACCTTCCACTGACGACCCCGCCACCGTCGAGTGGCCACCCGTGGGCGCTTCGTGCACGTCGAGTGGCCACGGGAGGTCGGCGCGGCGCTAGCGTGCCGAGGGAGGAGGCGCGATGGCGACGTGGGCCGACGTGGACGAGATGGCCGGGCGGCTGCCCGGGGCCGGGCGCGGGGTCGCCCACTCGGGCTCGCCCGCCTGGTACGCCGGACGGCATACGTTCGCTCGCCTGCGTCGGGACGACGACGGGCACGAGCTCGTCCAGGTCTGGACCGGGGAGATGGACACCGGTCGGGCGCTCGCCGGCAGACGCGACACGTTCGTGCGCATCGACACCTTCCGCTACCGCGTCACGATGTGGGCGCGCCTGGACCTGCTCGACGATCGTGAGCTCGCCGAGCTGCTGCTCGACTCCTACGACATCCGCGGGGGCCGACGCCGCCGCGGGGGCACCGGCATCGAGCACCTCCTCCGCTGAGCATCGGACGCGCGAACGCGGCGTTCGATGCCGAACGCCGTGTCGTACCGGCGAGTTCGGCACCGAACGCCGCATTCGGTGAGGTGGTTCGAGGGGGTGGTTCGAGGGGGTCAGGCGTCGCCGACGGTGAGGGCCTCTGCCTCGGTCTGCGAGGCGACCGGCTCTGCGCCGTGGCCGGGTGCTTCGTCGAGAGCGCCGATGACCCTGCGGGCGGTCGACAGTACGACGACGGCGAGCACGACGGCGACCGAACCGACCCAGAACGGCAGGTGGATCGACCGCTCACCGAGGTTTCCGGCGAGCCACGGGGCGACCGCACCGCCACTGAAGCGGACGAAGCTGTATGCCGCCGACGCGACGCCGCGCTCGACGGGCGCGACCTTCATGACCGTCTCGGTGATGAGCGTGTTGTTCACGCCGAGGAACGCGCCGGCAAGGATGACGCCGACGACGAGGACGGCCTTGTGGTCCGTCGCGACCGCCATGACGGCGAGGATCACGGCGAAGCCGAGCAGCGCTCCCACGATTCCGGCCATGGTGCCGAACCGGCGCTGCACCATCGGCGCCACGAACACCGAGGTGATGGCGAGCAGCAGGCCCCAGCCGAAGAAGATGAAGCCGATCTCGTGGGCGCCCATCGCCAGGGGGAACGGTGTGAAGGCGAGGAGCGTGAAGAAGCCGAAGTTGTAGAGCAGCGCCGTGACGCCGACGGTGAGCAGGCCGCGGTGGCCGAGGGCCTTGAGCGGCGCGGTGATCGACGTCGGGCGCGCGGCCGGGGGCGTAGCCGGCAGGGTCGTCACGGTCGCGATGAAGGCGACGGCCATGAGGACGGCGACGCCGTAGAACGGCCAGCGCCACGAGATGCCGCCGAGCCAGCCACCGAGCAGTGGGCCGGTCGCGATGCCGACACCAAGGGCGGCCTCGTAGAGGATGATCGCCTGCTTCACCGAGCCGGATGCCGCGTTGACGATCGTCGCGAGTGCCGTCGCGATGAACAGCGCGTTGCCGAGCCCCCAGAGGGCGCGGAAGGCGACGATGCCGCCGACGGTGTCCTGGCTGCCCGCCAGGGCGGAGCCGACGATGATCAGGGCCAGGCCGAGCAGGAGGGTGCGCTTGGCGCCGACGCGGCTGCTCACCCAGCCGGTGCCGAGCATCGCGACCCCCATGACGGCGAGGTAGCTCGTGAAGAGGAGCGAGACCTGCGAGGGGCCAGCGCCGAGCTCGTCGGCGATCGGCTTGAGGATGGGGTCGACGAGGCCGATGCCCATGAAGGAGATCACGCAGGCGAAGGCGATCGACCAGACGGTCTTGGGTTGACGCCACATGGGGTGGTCATCCGTCCTTTCGGGTGGGGTGGTGGTCGGTGGTGCCCGAGGCCAGGGCCAGCAGCTCGTTCATGACCTCGATGGCGACCTGGACGCGGGCGAGGGCCGGGCCGTCGAGCTGGTCGAGGACGGGGGACAGGACGGCCAGCCGGGCCCGGCGCACGCTCTCGAGCGCGGCCTGGCCCTCGTCGCTGAGCGAGACCACCGTGGCTCGTGCGTCGTCGGGGTCGGATGCGCGGTGCACCCAGCCCGAGGCCTCGAGACGCTGCAGCTGGGTGGTGATGGTCGGCTGGCTGCTGTGATCGGCAGCCGCGAGCGTGCTGACCCGCGAGGGGCCGAGCTCGTCGAGCAGGGCGAGCAGCCGGGCCTGCGCGAAGGGCACGTCGAACGAGGCGTGTCGGCTGGCCCAGCGCGAGAGTCGCGCGGCCGACCGCAGCAGGTCGTTGCCCAGGGTTGTCGGAACGGTCACCCGATCCAATTTACATAGAGAACCTATGTATATCAAGTCGAAGATGCGCGGCCAGACCGTTCGACCCGGTCAGGCGCGGACGATCCCGTCGACGACGACCTCGAGCATCGGCCGCACCTCGATCGCGGCGCGGCTGGTGTCGGCGACGCTCGCCACGCCGCTGACCAGGCGCATCACGTTGGCCGGGTCGACACCGGGCCGCAGCTCACCGCGCTCGTCGAGGTGCTCGATGACGCGGCGGTTGGCCTCGCCCATGACGCGGCACTTGCGGTACATCGGCGAGGCGGGGTCGTCCATGGCCGCGCAGATCTTCGTGGCAGCGCCACGGTGGAGCGTGATGTGCTCGATGAAGTGCTCGAACCAGTCGAGCAGCATCGCGGGGGCGGGTGCGTCGGTCGCGATGGCGGCGTCGGCGTCGGAGGCCACGCGGTCGGTCCAGTCCTGCATGAGCGCGTCGACGAGCGCCTCGCGGGTGGGGAAGTGCCGGTAGAGGGTGCCGGGGCCGACGCCGGCGCGCTTGGCGATCTCGTCGAGGGAGGAGTCCGTGCCCCGCTCGGTGAAGACCACGCGGGCCGTCGCGAGGATCTTCTCGTAGTTGCGGCGGGCGTCGGCCCGCATCGGGCGAGCAGATTCCTGAGGAGTTTCCGGAGCGTCCGTGGCCGGCGGATTCGTTTGCGTGGCAACGGATCCCGGCGACGAGTCGAGCGTCGCCTTGCCGGTGTCGGCAGGCGTCACGAGAAACTCCCTTGCTAAAACGGAGACTGTCTCCGTATTGTGGGTCAAGCAGAACCGGAGTGGTTCTCCGCTAATCGTAGCGCCGACCGTCGTCAAAGAGGAGTCGAGCACCCATGACAACCACCATCCGTCCCACCCGACAGGCCGTGCGCATGCACATGTCGCACCTCGCGACCACCCACCGCGCACCGCTCGTCAGCCGAAACCACGGCGCCGCCCGCACCGCGGGCGCCGCCCGCACCCGCGCCACGGCGTTCACGCCGATGGCGCCGGAGGGCGGCACGCACGAGAAGCCGCGGCAGCAGGTCCACACCCAGATCCAGACGCAGATCCAGACGCAGTTCCACCCGACCCTCCAGGAATCCTGAGGCCCTGATGTCGACCAGCACCACACAGGCGCCCACCGGCGCCACCCCCGTCACCTCGTCCCACCCATCCATCTCGTCCGCCCCTGCCGATGCCTCGAGCCCCCGCGCCGCGCGCCGGGCCGCCATCGGAGTCGGCGTCGTGCTCGTGGCGCAGCTCATGCTCGTGCTCGACGCCACCGTCGTGAACGTCGCCCTGCCGCACATCCAGACCGACCTGGGCTTCTCGCCGGCCGGCCTGTCGTGGGTGCTCAACGCGTACACCCTCGCCTTCGGTGGCCTGCTGCTCCTCGGCGGCCGCCTCGGCGACGTGCTCGGGCGGCTGCGCACCTTCGAGCTCGGCCTCGGTCTCTTCACCGTCGCGAGCCTCCTCGGCGGACTCGCGACGTCACCCGCCTGGCTCATCGCCGCGCGCACCCTGCAGGGCGTCGGCGCCGCACTGGCCGCTCCCGGAGTGCTCGCCCTCGTGACGACCAGCGCCCCGAACGAGGCGGCCCGCAACCGCGCCCTGGCCCTCTTCACCGCCGTCTCGTCGGCCGGCGCGTCCATCGGCCTGCTCCTCGGCGGCGCGCTCACCGACTTCGTCAGCTGGCACTGGACCCTGTTCGTCAACGTCCCGATCGGCATCGGTGTGCTGCTCCTCGCGCGACGCTTCGTCTCCGAGACGCCACGCATCCGCGGTCGTTTCGACGTCGTCGGTGCGGTCACCGCCACCCTCGGATCGGTCGCGGTCGTGCACGGCTTCATCAGTGCCGCCGACCGCGGGTGGACGGCGCCGCTCACCCTCGCCTCGTTCGTCGTCGGCGTGGCCCTGATCGGTCTGTTCGTCCGCACCGAGAACCGCGTTCCCGCACCCCTGCTGCCGCTCTCGCTCGTGCGCAACCGCACCCGCGGCGGAGCCCTCGTGCTCATGGCGCTCGTCGTCGGCGCGCAGTTCTCGACGTTCTTCCTCGTGACGCAGTACCTCCAGCTCGTGCTCGGCTTCAGCCCGGTCGCCACCGGTGCGGCGTTCCTCCCGCTCAGCCTCGCGATCTTCGCGACCTCGCGGGTCAGCGCCCGGCTCGTCGCCAGGGTCGGCCCCCGGCCGATGCTCCTCGTCGGCACGCTGGGTCTCACCGCGAGCTTCGTGTGGCTGAGCTCGATCTCGACCACGAGCACGTATGCCGGCCACCTCCTGGGTGCGCTGGTGCTCAACGGAGTCTCGGCCGCGCTCGTCTTCATGCCGGTCACGGTGGTCGTGCTCGGCGGCGTCGAGCGGTCCCAGGCCGGCACGGTCTCGGGCCTGCTCCAGACGGCGCAGCAGCTCGGCGGCGCGGTCGGCCTGGCCGCCATCGTCAGCGTGTACGCGTCGCAGTCGGTGCCGGGGCAGTTCGTCCCCGGCGTCGAGCCGGCCTTCTACACCTCGGCGAGCTTCACGCTCGTGGCCCTGCTCGTCGCCGCGGTGGTGCTCCGGCCGCGTCGGGAGCCTGCGCCCGAGGTGGCCGCGGCCGAGCCGACACCCGAGAGGGTCGCAGTGGCGGCAGCCGACAGCGCCGAGGCCGGCTGACCCTCGGCCTACGCCACCACACCCGCCCGCGAGACCCAGCCTCGAAACCCCCACGTTCTTCACGCCGAACGCGGTGTTCGGTCTCGAGCTCGCTGATCCAACAGCGAGCTCGCGACCGAACGCCGCGTTCCCGCATGGGTGGGCGAACGGCTGGTCCGGCCGGCTCCGTGGCGAGAGGTCACGCAGCGGCCGAGGCGACCGAGATGCCGACGGCGACGAGCGCGGCCGCGCTGACGCCTTCGATCGTGCGTTTGGCCCGGGGTTGCGAGAGCAGCCCCCGGCCCCGGTGGGCGAGCTGCACGCCGACGACGTTCCAGAGTCCCGCGACGAGGGTCCACAGCGCGCCCAGGGCGAGCGTCGTCATCGCCGCGGCCGACCCCGGTGCGACGAACTGTGGCAGCACCGAGACCGCCGTCACCGGGCACCGTGGGTTGGCGAGCGAGGTCGTCGCCGCGGTCCGGAAGCTGTCCCGCCTTCCTACCGAGAGAGCACTCCGTCCGCCTCCATGGGGAGTGCCTGTTCGCCGGGGCATGACGGAGTGCTCTCTCGACTGGACGATGAGGTGGCCGGATGTGGGTTTCGCCTGCCTCAGCACTCGTAGCCCTGATAACAGCCCGTTCGTGACCAGCAGGACGGCCCCCACCACCTGGAACCCCGTGAAGGCCTGGGGATGCCGGGTGGCCAGCGTTCCCAGGCCGAGGGCGACGGCCGCCGACCAGGCGAGGATGCCCATGCTCGTGCCGGCGATCGCGGCATACCCTCCCGGTCGCCCGTGCGCGACGGTCTCGCGCAGGACGACGAGGTTGTTGACGCCGGGCACGAGGACGAGCGACACGGCGACGGGCAGGAAGGCGAGGAGAGCGGCTGCGATGGTCACGTCACCGAGTCTTCGCTGGAACCAGACGTCAGAGAAGTCACATCGATGATGTGCAGCATTAAGATTTCTTGATGCGGATCGAACCGGAACAGCTGCGTATGCTCGCGCTCGTCGGCGCTCACGGTTCCCTGGCCGGCGCGGCCGCCGAGCTCGGAGTCACGCCAGCCGCAGTCACCGGTCAGGTGGCCCGGGCCGAGCGCCAGTGGGGCGTCCCGCTCGTCGTGCGTGGCTCGCGCGGCGCCCGGCTCACCGATGCCGGGGAGGCGCTGGCGGCCCACGGCCGCGAGATCGACGCGGTGTGCGAGCTGGCCGAGTCGCAGATGTCCGGCACCCTGACGCGTACGTCCCGGCGCCTGCGCATCGGCACCTTCATGTCCGCGGCCCTGCGCGTGCTCCCGGAGGCGGTCACAGCCCTGCGCCACCGGCACCCCGAAGGGGACCTGTCCATCGTCGAGGGCACGAGCCCCGACCTGCTCGAGCGGGTCGCGGCCGGCGAGCTCGACGTCGCCGTCATCGGCACCTACGGCGAGGCGCCGACCCTGCCGGCCTGGCTCACGGCCACCCGCCTCTTCCGTGACCCGCTGGTGCTGTGCCTGCCGAGCGACCACCGGCTGGCGGGGACGTCAGTGGACCAGCGAGTGCGGATGAGCCAGCTGCGCGGCGACCGGTGGATCGTGATCCTCGCCGGCCAGGCGGCGCGCGACCAGTTCGACGCCGCCGCGTCGGCAGCCGGCATCGAGCCGAGCATCCAGTTCGAGACCGAGTCGTACGACGTGGCGCAAGCCCTCGTGGCCACCGGGCTCGGGGTCGCCGTCATCTCGCAGATGGCTGCTCGCGCGATGCCCGGCACGACCCACCGTGAGCTCGAGCGTCCCCGCCTGCACCGCGAGCTGTGGGCCGTCCACTCGCGGGACACCAGACTCACCCCGCTCGTCGACGAGTTCGTCGACCTCGTCGGTCAGGTCTGCGTCGAGCTCACCGACCGCTGGGCCGGCGCCCCCCTGTCCGAGGTCGTTTCCGCCCAGTCCTGACCGGCCGCCGTCACCCACGGCCTCGGCGACTCGCGACGTTCGCCGTCTTCATGGCCGCGACATGGCTGACCCTCCGCCTCCTCGGGTGAGGTGACGGAGGGCCGGCGCGGAAGCGGGGGAGGTCAGTGACCCTGCGGCATCGCCCAGCGGGCCGTGGAGACGCCCTGCTCCTTGGCGCGTTCGAGCGCCTCGCCGATGATCTTCTCGGCGGCCTCGCGGTCGCCCCAGTCGGAGGCCTCGACGTGCTTGCCCGGCTCGAGGTCCTTGTAGCGCTCGAAGAAGTGCTGGATCTCGGCGAGGGTGAACTTGCTGATGTCGGTGATGTCCTGGATGTCGGCGGTGCGCGGGTCGACCGGCACGCAGAGCACCTTGTCGTCGCCGCCGGCCTCGTCGGTCATGTGGAAGATCCCGACCGGACGGGCCTCGACGACGACGCCGGGGAAGAGCGGCTCAGGCAGCAGCACGAGGGCGTCCAGCGGGTCGCCGTCCTCACCGAGGGAGTCCTCGATGTAGCCGTAGTCCGCGGGGTAGGCCATCGGGGTGAAGAGGTAGCGGTCGAGGCGGACACGGCCGGTCTCGTGGTCGATCTCGTACTTGTTGCGCTGTCCGCGCGGGATCTCGATGGTGACGTCGAACTCCACGTCTTCCCCTTCTTCACGGTCTTCGGTAGGCGGCTCGGGTGCCGAGGCACCCGGCGGCGGCTGACAGAATCGTCCGCGACAGTGTGTCAGCAAGGGCGGTCCTCGCGCGAAACACGACGGACGGCGGACGGGGGGTGAGCGGCATGGTGCGATGGGCGACGCGGCGGGCGCCCCGCTTCACCTACGGCGTCGCGGCCGCGTGGTCGGCCGTGACGGTCCTGCTCGGGTATGCCGTCCTCGACGTCGCCGACGCCGCCCCGGGCGTGCTGACGCTGCGACCGCTGCCGCCACCCCCGCCCACCGAGTACGTCGCCGGGCGCACGCTGCCCCTCGTGCCGCAGCCGAGCCTGCCCGTCTCCGCCGACGTGCCGCTCCCGGCGCTCGCGGGCGAGACCGCCGCCGCGACACCGGCGGGCGTCGACCAGGCGCTCGCGCCGGTGCTGGCGATGTCGGCCCTGCGCGACTCGGCCGTCGTGGTGCGCGACGGGCAGACCGGCGCGGTGCTGCTCGACCGGGGCGGCGACGAGCTGCGCATCCCGGCCTCGACGACGAAGCTGCTGTCTGCGGCCGCCATCGGCCAGGCCTTCGGGCCTGACGAGACCCTGCGTACGGTCGTGCGCGAGGGCGACCGGCCCGACCAGATCGTGCTCGTCGCGGGCGGTGACTCGCTGCTCGCACCGGGCAAGGGTGACCCCGAGGCGGTGGCCGGTCATGCCGGCCTGCGCGACCTCGCCGGCCAGGTCGCGGCGGCCCTGGCGAGGAGCGGCAACCGCAGCGTCACCCTCTACGTCGACGAGACGTACGCCGACGGCCCCACCACGGCGCCCACCTGGAGCCCCGGTTTCCGCAGCTCCGGCATCACCGGCGCCGTCGCCATGCTCGGGCTCTCCAGCCAGCGGGCCACCGGTGGCCACCCCGGGCCCGCCGACCCTGTGGCTGCCGTGCGCACGCGGTTCGCCCAGCAGCTCGCGGCGCTCGGCGTCGACGTGCGGGTCGCGCCGCGCGGCGACGCTCCCGGCACCCCCGGCTCGCCCATGCCCACCCCCGGCACGAAGGCCGCCACCGGCACCCCCGGCGCCAGCCCCACGACGTCCCCGACCGACGACGCCGGCACCACCACCCCCACCACCCCCACCGCCACCGCCACGGCCACCGCCACCGCCCAGGTCGGCGGGCGCGGCTCCGTGCTCGGCAGCGTCGAGTCCGCGCCGGTCCGCGAGCAGCTGGCCCTCGCGCTCACCGACAGCGACAACGCGCTCACCGAGATCCTCGCCCGGCAGGCTGCCTACCGTTCCGGTGCCGCCACCGACTTCGCCGCCGTGGGCGGCTGGGTCGTCGAGCAGGTCGCGGCCCTCGGCCCGTCCACCGACGGCGTACGCCTCGTCGACGCGAGCGGGCTCTCCCGCGAGAACCGGGTGCGCGCCGACCTGCTCGCCGACGTGCTCGTGCTCGGCTACGACGGCAGCCACCCCGTGCTGCGCAGCGCCCTCGACGGGCTGCCCATCGCCGGGCTGACCGGCACCCTCGAGCAGCGGCTCACCGGGTCCGACCACGTGGCCGCCGGCCGGGCCCGCGCCAAGACGGGCACGCTCACGGGCGCCAACGCCCTCGCGGGCAGCGTCGTCGACGACGACGGTCGGCTCCTCGTCTTCGTGGGTATGGTCGCCGGAGCGGGAACCAACGACGCCCGGGCGGCGTTGGACCGACTGGTAGCGACAGTCGCCTCGTGCGGGTGCCGCTGACGGGCCGAGAGCCAGCTCGGAGAGTGCGATCGCCACGGCGTTCGGGCTCGTCCGCGGTTGGCCGCGCCCCCAGACACCACGCGCGAACGACGACAACGTCACGGCACGAAAGGGCTGGCATGACCGACACGACCCTCCCTGTGGACGCAGGTCGTCCCGACGGCCCGGGAGGTGCGCCGGCCGCCTACGTCGACTACGAGTTCGCCAAGAAGACCGGTCGCGCCATCGTCAACCCAGGCCCGCAGGTGTCCGGCCAGGAGGCGGCGGCGATCGTCGCCGACCTGCGCGATGCCGCGGCGTCGGCGGTCGCCCCCGTCGCCGAGACGAGCGGCCTGGTGGCCCCCGAGGGCTCGCCGGCGCCCCTCGTCGTCGACCGTGCCAGCTGGATCAGCGCCAACGTCGACTCGTTCAAGGCCATGCTCGACCCCGTCGTCGACAAGCTCAACGCCTCGAAGAAGGGCCAGTCCAGCGCCGCGGCGGCCGCGATCGGCGGCAAGGTCACCGGCGCCGAGATGGGCGGCCTGCTCGCCTACCTCTCCAGCAAGGTGCTCGGACAGTACGACCTCGCGCCCGGGGGCACGCCGCGGCTGCTGCTCGTCGCGCCCAACATCGTCGCCACCGAACGCAAGCTCGCCGTCGACCCGACCGACTTCCGGCGCTGGGTCGCGATGCACGAGGAGACCCACCGCGTGCAGTTCACCGCGGTTCCGTGGCTGCGTGACCACATGGTCACGAGCACCCAGGCGCTGGCCGTCGACCTCGCGCCCACCCCCGACGACCTGAGCAAGCGCTTCGAGCAGCTGACGAAGAACCTCCCCGAGGTGCTGAGCTCGGGCGAGGGCCTCGGCCAGCTCTTCGCGACCCCCGAGCAGAAGGCGAAGATCGCCGACCTCACCGCGGTGATGTCGCTCCTCGAGGGCCACGCCGACGTCGTCATGGACGCGGTCGGCCCGCTCGTCATCCCCAGCGTGCAGGAGATCCGGCGCAAGTTCGACCAGCGGCGCAACAGCGCGGTCGGCGTCGACCGGCTCCTGCGCAAGCTGCTCGGCCTCGAGGCCAAGATGCGCCAGTACCGCGACGGCGCCGTCTTCGTCCGGGCCGTCACCGACCAGGTGGGCCGCGACGGGTTCAACGCCGTGTGGAGCTCGCCCGAGTCGCTGCCGCGGGCGTCCGAGATCCTCGAGCCGGACGCCTGGGTGCGTCGGGTCCACGGCTGAGTCGGTGAGGAGCCTGCACGAGATGCCCGGTCCCGACCCCGCCGTCGCCGCCACTCGTCTCGCCGTGCGCGAGCACCTGTCCGACGTCCCCGAGGGCTGCGTGGTCCTCGTCGCCTGCTCGGGCGGCCCCGACTCCGTCGCGCTCGCGGCCGCTCTGGCGTTCGAGGCCCCGCGGGCCGGCGTACGCGGTGGCGCCGTCGTGGTCGACCACGGCCTGCAGGAGCGCTCCGCCGAGGTCGCCGACGATGCCGCGGCCCTGTGCCGCGAGCTGGGCCTCGACCCCGTCGAGGTCGTGCGCGCCGACGTGCGCACGAGCGGGGCCGGCCTCGAGGCCGATGCCCGCTCGGCTCGCTACGTCGCCATCGAGGCGGCCGCCGACCGCGCCGGCGCCGCGATGGTCCTCATCGGTCACACCCGCGACGACCAGGCCGAGCAGGTGCTGCTGGGCCTGTCGCGTGGCTCGGGTGCCCGCTCCCTCAGCGGTATGCCGGTGCGCCGCGACCGCTTCGTGCGCCCGCTCCTCGCCCTGCCGCGCGCCACGACGCTCGCCGCCTGCGCGGCATACGGCATCGAGCCGTGGTCGGACCCGCACAACACCGACGACTCGTTCCGGCGGGTCCGCGCCCGCCGCCTGCTCGCGACCCTCGAGTCGGACCTCGGTCCGGGCTTCGGCGCGGCGCTCGCGCGCAGCGCCGACCTGCTGCGCGAGGACGCCGACTACCTCGAGAGCCTGGCGATCAAGGCGCGGGCCGAGCTTCCCACCGGCCCGGGCGGCAACGGGGTCGACCTCGACGCCCTGTCCGGGCTGCCGCGGGCCATCCGCACCCGTGTCTGGCGGCTGCTGGCCGCCGAGGCGGGGGCCCCGCTCGCCGACGTCAGCGCCGCCCACGTCGAGTCCCTCGACGCGCTGCTCACGTCGTGGCACGGGCAGGGGCCGCTCCACGTCCCGGGCGGCATCGCGGTCTCCCGGACGGCCGGCGCGATCGTCTTCAGCCCCCTGCGCGAGTCCGCCATCGCCTGAGCCGTCGGACCCGTCCCCGGCCGGGACGGCGCGGCGGCCGGTGCGGTTGAATGGACCCGCCCTGAACGACGCCTGCACCACCGCACAGAGGAGCCTTCGTGGACCACGAGCACATGGGAGATGACCTGGCCAAGGTCCTGCTCACCGAGGAGCAGATCCAGACCCGCCTCTCCGAGCTCGCCGGCGACATCTGGAAGGACTACGAGGGCAAGGAGTTCCTGCTCGTCGGTGTCCTCAAGGGCGCCGTCGTCGTCATGGCCGACCTCATGCGGGCCCTGCCCGGCACCGCGCCGATGGACTGGATGGCCGTCTCCTCCTACGGCTCGGGCACGAAGAGCTCGGGTGTCGTGCGCATCCTCAAGGACCTCGACACCGACATCAGCGGCCGCCACGTGCTCATCGTCGAGGACATCATCGACTCGGGCCTGACGCTCTCGTGGATCAAGTCGAACCTCGAGTCACGCAGCCCGGCCTCGGTCGAGATCTGCACGCTGCTGCGCAAGCCCGACGTGGTCAAGGTCGACATCCCGGTGAGGTACGTCGGCTTCGACATCCCCAACGAGTTCGTCGTCGGCTACGGCCTCGACTACGCCGAGAAGTACCGCAACCTGCGCTGCGTCGGCACCCTCGCGCCGCACGTCTACGCGTGACCTTCTCGATCGTCGCCCGGCAGGGCGAGGCCTACGGCGTCGCGGTCGCCTCGAAGTTCCTCGCCGTGGGCGCCGTGGTGCCGGCCGCCCGCACCGGGGTCGGCGCCGTCGCCACCCAGTCGTTCGCGCGCGTCGCCTACCTCGACGAGCTGCTGGGTCGCCTCGCCGCGGGTGAGCCCGCCGACGAGGCGCTCGCCGCCGCGACGGCGCTCGACGACGGTCGCGAGACACGCCAGGTCGGAGTCGTCGGGGTGGGCTCGGCTGCCACCTTCACGGGCTCGGAGTGCAACCCGTGGGCCGGTGGCGTCGCGCGCGACGACGGCGAGACGGCATACGCCATCCAGGGCAACATCCTGACCGGGCCCGAGGTCGTCGACGCCATGGAGCGGGCCTGGCACGAGAGCGTCCGCGAACCCCTCGCGCGGCGCCTGCTGGCAGCCCTCGCGGCCGGTGACGCCGCGGGCGGTGACTCTCGCGGTCGCCAGAGCGCGGCCCTGTATGCCGTCGAGCCGGGCTCCGGCTACGACGCGTGCGGCGTGCTCGCCGACCTGCGCGTCGACGACCACACCGACCCCGTCACCGAGCTGGCCCGGCTGCACGCCGACTGGGAGCTGTACTTCGGCAAGCCGGAGGACGTCCAGCCGCTCGAGGGCGCACTCGCCAGCGAGGTGCGCGACCGGCTGGCCCGCGCCGGCTTCGTCGCCGACGACGTCGCGACGGCCCTCGCCGACTGGGCGGGCAACGCGAACTACGAGGCCCGCCTCAGCCCCGACGGCATCGACCGGCGGGTCCTCGAGGCCCTCCGCGCCGCGACCTCCTGACCTGGACGCCGACCCCGGGCGCCGGCCTCGCGACACGGGGACGGTCCGCGCACGTCGCGGACGGGTACAGAAGGCGATGACCGGGTTGGCCGTGCCGCCCCGCCATGCGGAACACTGGTAGTCCGCCGGACGTTGTGCCGGTGGAAAGACTCACCGGACGAGCAGGAGGACCGGGGCGCTCCAGCCCCGCACGTACATGGACGCCAAACGCATTCTGCGCACACCACTGCTGTGGATCCTGGTCCTCATCAGCGCGCTCGTCTTCGGCATGATGTTCTCGGAGTCCGGCCCGCCCCGGATCGACACGTCCGCGGCGATGAAGCAGATCACCGACGGCAACGTCGAGTCGGCCAAACTGCTCAACAACGAGCGCATGGAGCTGACCCTCAAGACGCCGTACACCTCGTCCGACGGCAGGGTGAAGGACGCCAAGTCGGTCTACGCCTTCTACGTCGACGCCCGCGGCAACGACGTCGTCGAGGCGCTCAACGCCAAGCCCCCGACGAACGGCGTCGACGACCAGATCGACGAGCCCAGCTGGTTCGGCTCGCTGCTCTTCTCGATCCTGCCGATCATCATCATCCTCGGCCTCTTCTGGTTCCTCATGGGGCAGATGCAGGGCGGCGGCAACCGCGTCATGCAGTTCGGCAAGTCGCGCGCCAAGCTCGCCACCAAGGACACCCCCAAGGTCACCTTCGCCGACGTCGCCGGCTGCGACGAGGCCATCGAGGAGCTCCAGGAGATCAAGGAGTTCCTCCAGGAGCCGGCGAAGTTCCTCGCGGTCGGCGCCAAGATCCCCAAGGGCGTGCTGCTCTACGGCCAGCCCGGCACCGGCAAGACGCTGCTGGCCCGCGCGGTCGCGGGTGAGGCGGGCGTGCCGTTCTACTCGATCTCGGGCTCCGACTTCGTCGAGATGTTCGTCGGTGTCGGCGCGAGCCGCGTCCGCGACCTCTTCGAGCAGGCCAAGGCCAACGCGCCGGCCATCGTCTTCGTCGACGAGATCGACGCCGTCGGTCGCCACCGCGGCGCCGGCATGGGCGGCGGCCACGACGAGCGCGAGCAGACGCTCAACCAGCTGCTCGTCGAGATGGACGGCTTCGACGTCAAGACCAACGTCATCCTCATCGCGGCCACCAACCGTCCCGACATCCTCGACCCGGCACTGCTGCGCCCCGGCCGCTTCGACCGCCAGATCGCGGTCGACGCGCCCGACATGATCGGCCGCCACCGCATCCTCGAGGTGCACGCCCAGGGCAAGCCCGTCACGGCCGACGTCGACCTGCTCGCCGTTGCCCGCCGCACGCCCGGCTTCACCGGTGCCGACCTCGCCAACGTCCTCAACGAGGCCGCCCTGCTCACGGCCCGCAGCGACAAGAAGGTCATCGACAACGCCGCGCTCGACGAGGCCATCGACCGCGTGATCGCCGGACCGCAGAAGCGCACCCGCATCATGTCGGCCAAGGAACGCAAGATCACGGCGTACCACGAGGGCGGCCACGCGCTCGTCGCCGCGGCGCTCAACCACACCGACCCGGTGACGAAGGTGACGATCCTGCCGCGCGGCCGCGCCCTCGGCTACACGATGGTCATGCCGATCGACGACAAGTACTCCACGACGCGCAACGAGATCCTCGACCAGCTCGCGTACGCCCTCGGTGGCCGCGTCGCCGAGGAGATCGTCTTCCACGAGCCGACCACCGGTGCCAGCAACGACATCGAGAAGGCGACCGGGATGGCGCGCAAGATGGTCACCGAGTTCGGCATGTCAGAGCGCGTGGGCGCCATCAAGCTCGGCCAGAGCACGGGCGAGGTCTTCCTCGGTCGCGACATGGGCCACCAGCGCGACTACTCCGAGGAGGTCGCCCGCATCGTCGACGAGGAGGTCCGCAGCCTCATCGACGCCGCGCACGACGAGGCGTATGCCGCCCTCAACGCCAACCGCGACCTGCTCGACCACCTCGTGCTGGAGCTGCTCGAGAAGGAGACGCTCAACGTCCACGAGCTCGCCGAGCTGTTCAAGCCGGTCGTCAAGCAGCCGGCCCGCCCGACCTGGCTGTCGTCACAGACCCGCCAGCTGAGCGACCGCCCGCCGGTGCTGACGCCGGCCGAGATCGCGGCGCGCCAGAACGGCGCGGGCGGCCAGAACGGCCACCTTCCGCCGCCCGTCCCGGCCGACAAGGTCATCGAGGAGCAGATCGACGAGGCCGCATCGGTCGGTGCCCACCCGCTCGCCGAGGAGCACCCGGCCGAGCAGGTCATCGAGGTCCCGGACGACCAGCCCGTCAACCCCGGTGAGAAGGGCTGAGGGTGGCCATCGACCACGCGCGGGCCGAGGCCGCGGTCCGCGAGCTGCTGCTCGCCATCGGCGAGGACCCCGACCGTGAGGGACTGCGCGACACGCCTGCTCGTGTCGCGCGGTCCTACTCCGAGATCTTCGCGGGCCTCGAGATGACGGCCCAGGACGTCCTCAGCACGACCTTCTCGATCGACCACGAAGAGCTCGTCATCGTGCGCGACATCGAGCTCTACAGCACGTGCGAGCACCACCTGGTCCCCTTCCACGGGGTCGCCCACGTCGGCTACATCCCCGACAAGGAAGGTCGGGTCACGGGCCTGTCCAAGCTCGCCCGCCTCGTCGAGGTCTACGCACGCCGGCCGCAGGTGCAGGAGCGGCTCACGTCGCAGATCGCCGACGCCCTCGTCGAGCACCTGTCGGTGCGCGGCGTGATCGTCGTCATCCAGGCCGAGCACCTCTGCATGTCGATGCGCGGCATCCGCAAGCCGGGCGCCAGCACGATCACCTCGGCGGTGCGTGGCCAGCTGCGCGACGGGGCCACTCGAGCAGAGGCCATGGCGCTCATGCTCGAGGGCAACAAGTGAGCGGAAGCCACGCAGGGCGCGCAGCCGGAAGGCCGGCCGAGCAGCTGCTGACCGCCTCCGACCGCACGCTCGTCATGGGCGTCGTCAACGTGACGCCCGACTCCTTCTCCGACGGCGGCGAGTGGTTCGAGCCCGAGGCTGCGATCGCGCACGGGCTGGAGGTCCTCGCCGCTGGTGCCGACATCGTCGATGTCGGCGGCGAGTCGACCCGGCCGGGCGCCGAGCGACCGTCGGTCGCAGAGGAGCTGCGACGCGTCATCCCGGTCATCGAGGCGCTGAGCCGACAGGGCGCCGTCGTGTCCGTCGACACCATGCGCGCCGAGGTGGCCGGTGCCGCCGTCGACGCCGGTGCGGCCATCGTCAACGACGTGTCCGGCGGCCTCGCCGACCCCGAGATGGTGCCGCTCGTGGCCCGAGCAGGCCGGCCCTTCGTCGCGATGCACTGGCGCGGCCACAGCACCCAGATGCAGTCGCGCGCCGTCTACGGCAACGTCGTCGGTGAGGTGCTCGACGAGCTGTCCGCCCGGCGCGACGAGCTGCTCGAGGCCGGTATCGCCCCCGAGCGGCTCGTCCTCGACCCCGGCCTCGGTTTCGCCAAGACGGCCGAGCACAACTGGGAGCTCATGGCCGCGCTGCCGGTGCTGCACGGACTGGGTCACCCGATCCTCCTCGGCGCCTCGCGCAAGACCTTCCTCGGGCGCCTGGGACGCGGCGCCGACGAGGCCCCCCGGCCGGCTGCCGAGCGCGACGTCGAGACGACCGCGACCTCGGTGATGGCCGCGATGGCAGGGCTGTGGTGCGTCCGGGTGCACGACGTCGGCTCCACCGTGCGCGCCCTGTCGGTCGTGCAGGCCGCCCTCGACCACGCCCCGTCCGACGCGGAGGACTCCGACTGATGGCCGACCGCATCGTGCTGCAGGGCGTCTCCGCCCGCGGCAACCACGGCGTGCTCGACTTCGAGAAGCGCGACGGCCAGACGTTCGTCGTCGACGTCACGATGGTCTGCGACCTCGAGCCGGCCGGGCGCACCGACGCCCTCGCCGCCACCGTCAACTACGCCGAGGTGGCCGCCGATGTCGTCGAGCGCATCACCGGGCCGTCGTTCGACCTCATCGAGCGCCTCGCCGAGGTCATCGCCGACGACGTGCTGAGGCACGACCTCGTCGAGCACGTCGAGGTCGTCGTGCACAAGCCCGAGGCGCCCGTGGGCCAGCCGTTCACCGACGTGCAGGTTCGCATCGAGCGAAGCAACGCGGCCCACGTCGTCATCGCCCTCGGCACGAACCTCGGTGACCGGGGGCAGACCCTCGTCGACGCCGTGGCCTCCCTCACCGCGCTGCCGGGCCTGACCGTGACCGCCGTGTCCGACATCGTCGCGACCGACCCGGTCGGCGGCCCCGAGCAGCCCGAGTACCTCAATGCCGTCGTCGTGGCGCGCTCGCTGCTGCACCCCCACGACCTGCTGGCCGAGCTGCACCGCATCGAGTCCGACCATGGGCGCACTCGCGAGATCCGTTGGGGCGCAAGGACCCTCGATCTCGACCTCATCCAGTACGGCCAGCCCGGCGGTCACCGCGAGGTCGTCAGCGACGATCCCGAGCTGACCCTGCCGCATCCTCGAGCACGCGAGCGGGCCTTCGTGCTCGTGCCGTGGAGCGATGCCGACCCGCGAGCCACGCTGCGCGTCGATCCCGCGCGCGACGGCATACGCCCGGTGGTCGACCTCCTCGCCGACGTCGACCGATCGGGCGTCCGCCCCGGTCCCCGATGGGAGCAGCAGTGAGACCACACGCCGGTGTGCGCGCCACGACCCTCGTGCTCGCGGCCGTCGCCATGACGATGCTGGCCTGGCTGGTGCTGCGGCTCCTGGCGTCGGGCGGCAGCTCGGTGCCAGAGCCCGGCTGGGTCGGGGCGGCCGCGATGCTCTTCCTCGGCGGGGGCCTGCTCGTCGCGGGATGGCAGGTGCGCAGGGTCCGCGACGGCTCGCCCAACCCGGCCGTCACGCCGCTGCGCGCGGCCCGCACGCTCGTGCTGGGCCAGGCCGGCGCGCTCACCGGCGCCGTGCTGGTCGGCTGGTATCTCGGCAACGTCCTCGCGCTGCTGCCCGACGCCGACGTCGAGTCGCAGCGGGGGCGCATCTGGCCCTTCCTGCTGCACGCCCTCGTCGCGCTGCTGCTGGCTGTCGCGGGCATGCTCGTCCAGGCCTGGTGCCGCCTGCGCCCGCGAGACGACGAGGACGACGAGCTCGACCGCGCCTGACCTCGGGCAACGAAACGGCGCCCTGTGGTGTCATCCATGACATGGGAGCTCAGGGGGCACGTGCACGAACGGCACGGCGAACCGGCCGGTGGGCCGTCACGCTCGCGATGGGAGCCGGCCTGCTCGCAGGCTGCGCCGCCCCGGGGCCGGGCTCGCCTCCCGGATCCGATGCGGTGACGAGCGTCCCCGCACGTGACGGCGTCGGCACGGCGCCCCGTGGTCCCAGCACGCGGCTGCTGCCGGTGAGCGCCCCGTCGGCGGAGTTCGCCGACCGTGCACGGCTGGTCGCCGACGCCGTGCGGCGCGCCGGGCTGCCCGTGCCCCCGACCCAGCCGGTGCTGCTGTCGGGCTGGGCGATCGGCGAGGGCTTCGACACCAGCGAGCAGAAGATCGCCTGGATGTACGGCCACGTCAGGTTCGACGCGGGCGTCGACCGGGCCGTGGCGGGCACCGGCACCCTCCGCCTTGCCGACGGAGGGACGCGACCCGTCGACCTCGTCGGCGTCCGCCCGGCCCTGGACCGCGCTCTCGACGGCGCGCTCGGCAGGCCCAGACCTTGCGACGGGGTCTCGGCGGCGAAGTGCCGGCTCGTCGTGTCAAGGGCCGTGCTGACCGAGGCGAAGGTGAGCACGACCCAGGGTGAGGCGACCGTGCCGGTCTGGCGGCTCGGCATCGACGGGCTGTCGCACACCATCTCGGTCATCGCGGTCGCCGACGGTGTCCTCATGCGTCCGCAGCCGCAGGATCCGCTGCCGGGGCTGCCGAACGTGCCGGAAGGGATGCACGCCATGGACTCGTTGAAGGCCGTCTCGGGGCGCAGCCTCGAGGTGGGCATCGCCGGCGGAGGCTGCGACGGAGGCCTGGTCGCGCACGTGGTCGAGCTCGACGACATGGTCGTCGTGGGCGGGACCACGCCGCCGGTCCCGAAGGGCATCGCGTGCACGGCCGACTACGTGTCGCGCCCCGCGCGGCTGCAGCTGACGGAGCCGCTCGGTTCGCGCCCCGTCATCGACGTCGTGTCGGGTCGGCCGAGGGCGGTCGGGGTGCCGGCCTTCTGAGCGGACCAGCCCCCATGCAGGGCTGCTCAGGTGGTGCCGGCCACCGTGGACGTCGACGTGGGCTCCGGTGCCGTCGTCGTCGAGGTCGGCGGCTGGGGCGGGCCGTCCGGCTTCGTGGTGCGGGTCGGCCACGGCGGCGGCACCGTGTCGACGGTGTCCTCGCTGGAACACGCTGCCGCGAGCGTGATCGTCGCTGTGATGACGGTGACGGCGGCGGCGCGGAGGACGGTGCCCCGTGAGAGCGGGCCGGACGGCATACGCGCGCGGGAAGACGCTGTCACGACGACCTCACTTGTCCACGTCGCCGACGACGAAGAACATCGAGCCGAGGATGGCGACCATGTCGGCGATGAGCTGGCCGGGCAGCATCTCCGAGAGCACCGAGATGTTGTTGAACGAGGCCGAGCGAAGCTTGAGGCGCCACGGCGTCTTCTCACCCCGCGACACGAGGTAGTAGCCGTTGAAGCCGAGGGGGTTCTCGGTGGCGCAGTAGATCTCGCCCTCCGGCACCTTGAGCACCTTCGGCAGCTTGACGTTGATCGGCCCCTGCGGGAGCTGGACGAGCCGGTCGAGGCAGGCCTGCGCGAGGTCGAGCGACACGTGCACCTGCTCGAGGAGCACCTCGAGCCGGGCGAGGCAGTCGCCGGCCGTGCGCGTGACGACCCGCCCCGGGCCCTTATCGCCGAAGAGCTCGCCGTAGGCGAGGTAGGGCGTGTCGCGGCGCAGGTCGACGTCGAGGCCGCTCGCCCGCGCGATCGGTCCCGAGACGCCGTATGCCTCGACGGTCGCCCGCGAGAGCACCCCGACGCCGCGGGTGCGGGCCTCGAGGATCTCGTTGCCGACGACGAGACGCTCGAGCGAGGGGAGCCGCTTGCGCACGTTGGCGATCGCCTTGTCGACGCGGCCCATCCAGCCGGCCGGGAGGTCCTCCTTGAGGCCACCGACCCGGTTGAACATGTAGTGCATGCGCCCGCCCGAGACCTCCTCCATGACCGCCTGGAGCTCCTCGCGCTCACGGAACGCGTGGAACACCGGCGTGATCGCACCGAGCTCGAGGGGGTAGCTGCCGAGGAACATCAGGTGGTTGAGCACGCGGTTGAGCTCGGCGAGCGCGGTGCGCGCCCAGACGGCCCGCTCGGGCACCTCCATGCCGAGCATCTGCTCGACGCCGAGCACGACGCCGAGCTCGTTGCTGAAGGCGCTGAGCCAGTCGTGGCGGTTGGCGAGCACGATGATCTGCCGGTAGTCGCGCACCTCGAAGAGCTTCTCGGCGCCCCGGTGCATGTAGCCGATGATCGGCTCGGCGCTGACGATGCGCTCGCCGTCGACGACGATGCGCAGGCGCAGCACGCCGTGGGTGGCCGGGTGCTGCGGGCCGATGTTGAGCACCATGTCGGCCGTCGCGAGGCCGCCCGCGCCGACCCCGACCGTCAGGGCCCGGCCGTGCGGGGACGCCGTCGGGGTCGTCGGCGTCGTCGTCTCGCTCACGGAGTCGACCCTACGTGGCTCATGCGCCCGAGTATGCCGTGAGCCCCGCTCCGCACGTCACCCGGCGTAGCGTCGGTACGGTGCGGTGCGGTGCAGGCCGCGTTCGCCGGCACCCGACCGGCGCGGAGGAGCGGAGACGACGTGAGCGAGCTGACCCCGTACATCTGCGTCGCGGACTCGCGTGCGGCGATCGAGTGGTACCGCGAGCGTCTCGGTGCCGAGGTGGTGTTCGAGCCCGTCGTCATGGACGACGGGCATGTCGGGCACTGCGAGCTCGAGGTCGCCGGGGCGCGCTGGATGATGTCGGACGAGTTCGAGTCGGCCGGCGTGGCGGCCCCTGACCCGGCGCGCGGAACCGCGGTCTCGCTCCACCTCACCGTCGACGACGTCGACGCCGTCTGTGCCGCCGTGCGGGAGGGCGGCGCGACCATCGACCGCGGTCCCGAGGACAACCCGCCCGTGGGGAGGGTCGCGGTGTTCCACGACCCGTTCGGGCACCGCTGGTTCCTCAACCAACCGATGTCGTAGCCGGCCGGGTCACGTGCGGCGGTCCGCCTCGCGGCCGCGCAGCACGAGGTAGCCGGCGAGACCGAGCAGCAGGATCGTCGAGACGACGGTGAGCAGGATCGGGACGAGCAGCGAGCTGCGGGCAGCGGCCTGCTCCTCGGTGTCGACCGGCCGCACGTGCACGGTGGCGCCCGCGGTCGCGGTGGATCCGTCGAGGCCCACCGTCGCGTGGAAGGAGAACGTGC
This sequence comes from Terrabacter terrigena, assembly GCF_042676085.1. Lineage (NCBI taxonomy): Bacteria > Bacillati > Actinomycetota > Actinomycetes > Micrococcales > Intrasporangiaceae > Terrabacter > Terrabacter terrigena. Next base: position 194,687 of record NZ_JBHTKH010000002.1, on the reverse strand, counting down.
CCGTCACCGGGTGCCCGTCGTCGGAGGTGACGCGGTAGGTCACGGTGTAGTCGCCGCCCGGCGCGGTCGGGGCGACGGCCTGCGTGACGTCACGCCCGCTGATGGTCGGCGCGCCCGACGAGACCGGCCCGGAGGGACCCGTGACGACGACCTGCGAGCCGATGTCGAGCGGCTCCTCGGAGAAGGTGAGCACCACCGATGCCGGCATCCTCGAGACAGTCGTGCCGTCGGCCGGGTTCGTGCGTTCGAGCACGTCGTGCGCCGACGCCGCCAGCGGCGCCGCCAGGAGCAGCCCGCTCCCGAGTCCGAGGGTCAGCAGCAGGGACGCGAGACGACGCATGCCGTCAGGGTACGTCGGGCCGACCGATGCGCTTGACCGCCCACCAGAAGTCCCCGAACCCGCCCCGTCTCGTGAGCTCGGCCTCGGCCCCGGCCCGCTCGAGGGCCCGCAGGTAGCCGAGAGGGTCGCTGCTCGCGAGCGCGTGGTCGGGCCGTGCGCCCGTGAACCCGAGGCCCTGCAGCAGGTCGCGCTGCCGGTGCAGCTCGTCGGCATCGAGCGAGTCCATCGCCACGTGGGCGGTGACGTCGCACGAGCCGTCGGGCACGGGGTGCGTCACGGTGCCCCGCGCGTATGCCGTCAGCGTCCCGTGGTGTGGCCGCTCCGTCGCCGTGTGGCCGTAGTCCACGGCGACGACGGTTCCGGACCCGACCCTCGCGGCCAGGCCGGCCCAGGCCCGGTCCCGGGCGAGCCCCACCTCGACGCGGTCTCCCGGTTCGGTGCCGGGCCACTGGGCGCTCGCCCAGGCGCGGTCGGCGTCGGCGACGGGACCGCCGAGCGACTCGTCGCCCGTCGCCGGGTGGACGAGCACCTCGCGCAGCTGACCGGCCGGGTCGACCTCGGCGACGGTGCAGGGCACGACGTCGAGCCACTCGTGGGCGACGACCAGCGCGTTCTCGAGCCCCGCCAGCTCGGCCGGGAGGTCGGACCCGCCGGGGGAGCGGAGCCACTCGATGCGCGGGTCGAGCCCGGCGGGACGCCCCACGACGTCGACGGCCACGACCCGCACGTGCAGGTGACTCGCGGCCTCGCCCTCCTGGGGGCCAGGTGGTTGCTCGCGACCCGGCGCGACGGCACACCTGGGCCCAGCAGCCTCGGAGAGGGCAGCCACGAGGTGCGTCGCCAGCTCGCCACGGCCGGCACCCACGTCGACCACGACCGCAGGGAGGGTGGCGCCGTGCTCGTCCTGCCACAGGCGGAGCAGCGCCTCGGCCAGGACCCGGCCCGTCGGGCCGTGCGCGGCCGTCGTGAAGTGCGCCGCCGGGCCACCGCGCTCGAGGTAGAAACCGCGCCCGGCGGCATACAGGGCGTCGTGCCACGCCTCGCGCCACGGAACGGGATCCACGCCTCCGGACTGTAGGCGATAGCGTGCCGTGGGTGAGCACCCCGCACGACCGCCCCGCACGCTTCGACGTCGGCATCGTCGGGGCCGGGCGCGTCGGCGCCGTTCTCGGTGCGGCGCTCGTGCGGGCCGGCCACGTCGTGACCGGCGTCTCGGCGGTGAGCGAGGCGAGCCTGGAGCGTGCGGCCGCCCTCCTGCCGGGAGTGCCGGTCAAGCCGATCCCGGACGTCGTGTCGGGCGCCCACCTCGTGGTGCTCGCCGTGCCCGACGACGCCCTGGAGCCGCTCGTCGCGGGTCTCAGCTCGACCGGCACCTTCACGCAGGGCCAGCTCGTCATGCACACGTCCGGCGCCCACGGCATCTCCGTGTTCGAGGCGGCGGCCGCGAGCGACATCATCCCGCTCGCGCTGCACCCGGCCATGACCTTCACCGGCACCGCCGTCGACCTCGAGAGGCTCGGCGGCTGCTGCTTCGGCGTCACCACCGTCGACCTCGCGCGTCCCGTCGGCGAGGCGCTCGTCATCGAGATGGGCGGCGAGCCCGTGTGGGTCGCCGAGGACGACCGCGTCACCTACCACGCCGCGCTGGCGCACGGCGCCAACCACCTGGTCACCCTCGTGGCCCAGGCGATGCAGCTGCTCGGCGAGACGGGCATCGAGGACCCCGCCCGCGTGCTCGAGCCGCTCCTCACGGCGGCGCTCGCCAACACCCTGCAGCGAGGTGACGCAGCCCTCACCGGCCCGGTGGCGAGAGGCGATGCCGGTACCGTGGCCGGGCACGTCGCGATGCTGCGCAAGGTCGCCCCGGACATCCAGCCGACCTACCTCGCGCTCGCCCGAGCGACGGCACAGCGGGCCCTGCTCAGCGGGCGCCTTCGCGCGTCGGCCGCAGACCCGCTGCTCGAGCTGCTGGCGCACGAGGAGGACCAACCGTGACCGATCCCACCGCACCCGTGCAGGGCGGTGCGGCCGCACTGGCCGCGCCCGTGGTGGCCCGCACCCGCGACGAGCTGCGCGAGGCGCGCGCGGGCCTCGACGACGGCGACGTCGCGGTCGTCATGACGATGGGCGCGCTGCACGAGGGGCACGCCACGCTCATCCACCGGGCGCGCGCGACGCACCGGCACGTCGTCGTGACGATCTTCCTCAACCCGCTCCAGTTCGGGCCCAAGGAGGACCTCTCCCGCTACCCGCGGACCTTCGACGCCGACCTCGAGATCTGCACGGCCGCCGGCGTCGACCTCGTCTTCGCGCCCACGCCCGACGTCATCTACCCCGACGGTGACCCCGGCGTGCGCGTCTCGGCCGGACCGCTCGGCGACGTGCTCGAAGGCCAGGCCCGGCCGGGTCACTTCGACGGCATGCTCACGGTCGTCGGCAAGCTCATGCACCTGACTCGGTGCAGCGCGGCGTACTTCGGTCAGAAGGACGCCCAGCAGCTGCTGCTCATCCGCCGGATGTGCCGCGACCTCGACTTCCCGGTGCAGGTCGTGTCGGTGCCGACCGTCCGCGAGCCCGACGGACTGGCGATGTCGAGCCGCAACACCTACCTCACGCAGTCCGACCGCGAGACCGCGCTCTGCCTGTCGGCGGCCCTGCGCGCGGGCGCCGGCGCGGCGGCCGAGGGGCCGTCGGCCGTGCGTCGTGCCGCGCGGGCGGTGCTCGTGCGAGAGCCTCTCGCGCTCATCGACTACCTCGTGCTGGTCCACCCCGACACCCTCGAGGACGTGCCCGAGTGGTACCGCGGCGAGGCCCTCCTCGCGGTGGCCGGCCGCGTCGGCACGACCCGTCTCATCGACAACCTGCCGGTGCTCGTCGGGCCCGGCGGCGGCGCGCTCGAGATCTTCTCCCAGACCTGAGTCCCCTTCTCCCACAACGACGCAGGCGCTCGACATCGCGCCTCCAGCCCCTCCGAGGAAGTCCCACCGTGCAGCGCTTCATGCTCCACTCCAAGATCCACCGAGCCAAGGTCACGCAGGCCGACCTGCACTACGTCGGGTCGCTGACCATCGACCGCGACCTGCTCGACGCGGCCGACCTGTGGCCGGGCCAGCAGGTCGACGTCGTCGACGTCGACAACGGCAACCGCCTGACGACGTACGCCATCGAGGGCGAGCGCGGGACGGGCATCGTCTGCATCAACGGCGCTGCGGCCCGGCTCATCTCGCCCGGCGACACCGTCATCATCATCGCGTACGCCGCCATGGAGGACGCCGAGGCGCGTACGTTCGAGCCCCAGGTCGTCTTCGTGGACGACCACAACCGCGTCGTCGAGGTGGGGCACGATGCAGGTGACGTCCCCGACGGCTTCGGCCTGCTGACCTCCGCCGTCACCGAGCGCCACCACGACTACCAGGACTGAGAGGCCACCGTATGCCGCAGAGCGGGCTCCCCGACGTGACCGTGTCGCGGCGGCTGCGTGCGCCCGCGCCCGGCTGGACGACCACGGCCGACGTCATCGTCGTCGGCTCCGGCATCGCCGGCCTCACCACGGCACTACGGCTGCGGCGCCGGGTCGACCGGGTGCTGCTCGTGACGAAGACGGTGCTCGACGAGGGGTCGACCGCGTGGGCCCAGGGTGGCATCGCTGCCGTCATGTCGCCCGAGGACAGCCCCGAGGAGCACATCCACGACACCCTCGTGGCCGGTGTCGGGCTCTGCGACGTGGGGGCGGTCGAGGCGCTCGTCACAGAGGGCACGGACGCCGTGTGGGACCTCATCGCGCTCGGCGCCGACTTCGACCGGGGTGACACCGGCGGCCTGTCGCTGACCCGCGAGGGAGGCCACCACCGCGACCGCATCCTGCACGCCGGTGGCGACGCGACGGGCCGCGAGATCAGCCGCGCCCTCATCGCGGCGCTCGACCGCGTGCGCGACGACCCGGGCATCGAGGTCATCGAGCACGCGCTCGTCGTCGACCTGCTCACCGACGCGGAGCAGCGCGTCTGCGGCGTGACGCTGCACGTCATCGGCGAGGGCCAGGTCGACGGCGTCGGCGCCGCCCACGCGCGGGCCGTCGTCCTCGCGACGGGTGGCCTGGGCCAGATCTACGCGTCGACGACCAACCCGTCCGTCGCGACCGGCGACGGCATGGCGGCTGCGCTGCGGGCCGGAGCCGTGCTGGCCGACCTCGAGTTCGTCCAGTTCCACCCGACGGTGCTGTGGCTCGGTGAGGGCTCGCGCGGCCAGCAGCCGCTCATCTCCGAGGCCGTGCGCGGCGAGGGGGCGTTCCTCGTCGACGAGGCGGGCGACCGGTTCATGCAGGGCCAGCACCCGCTCGCCGACCTCGCGCCGCGTGACGTCGTCGCTCGCGCCATCATCGCGCGCATGCGCGAGACCGGCACCGACCACGTCTACCTGGACTGCCGGCACCTCGGCGCCGAGTTCCTCGAGCAGCGCTTCCCGTCGATCGTCCAGCGGTGCCGCGAGCTCGGTTTCGACCCGGCCACGCAGCTGCTCCCGGTCGCGCCCGCCCAGCACTACGCGTCCGGCGGCGTGCGCACCGACCTGCGAGGTCGCACCTCGGTCGAGGGCCTGTACGCGTGCGGCGAGACCTCCTGCACCGGCGTCCACGGCGCCAACCGCCTGGCCTCGAACTCGCTCCTCGAGGGCCTCGTCTTCGCGCGCCGCATCGCCGACGACCTCACGGCGAGGCTCGGAGCCGGCGAGCTCCCCGAGACCACGCCCGTCGAGCCCGCGGGCGAGCCCGAGCTCATCCGCGGCAAGCGACGCATCGACGTCCAGCGCGCCATGACGGCAGGGTCGGGCACCGTCCGCTCGGCAGAGTCCCTCGCGAAGACGCAGTCGACCCTCGCCGAGCTCGCCGCCCGCGCCGTCACCGGCGACGCCGACAAGCAGGGCGGCCCCAAGAGCTGGGAGACCACCAACCTGCTGCACCTCGGACGAGCCCTCACGTATGCCGCCGCGCTGCGGGAGGAGACCCGCGGTGGGCACGTGCGCGAGGACTTCCCGGCCCGCGACGACGAGCACTTCCTGCACCACGTGCACCTGCGGCGCGACGCGTCGGGGACGCTCGGCGCCGAGGTGGTCCCGGTGCCGCGGACGAACCTCGAGGGGCTCGACCTCGACAACGATGCAGCAGCCGAAACGGCCGTGGCACAGGACGACTCACGGATGGAGGGACGCCGGTGACCGCCGACGGCCTGAGTGGCTTCCCGCTGGACTGGGCTCACGAGCTCGTCACGGTCGCACTGCGCGAGGACCTCGGTCCCGACGGCCTCGACGTCACGACGCTCGCGACGATCCCGGCCGACCAGGTGCGCACCGCCGAGATCGTGGCACGTGCGCCGGGCGTCGTCGCCGGCGTGCCGGTCATCGCTCTGGTGCTGGCCGCAGTGGCCGAGAAGGTCGGCGCCGACGTGCCGTCCATCGAGGTCGTCAACGACGACGGGGCGCGGCTCGACCGGGGTGACGTCATCGCACGCCTCACCGGTACGACCCAGGTGATCCTCGTGGCCGAGCGCACCATCCTCAACATCCTGAGCCGGCTCTCGGGAGTCGCCACCCACACCCGTCGCTGGGCCGACGCCTTGGAGGGCACGTCGACGATGGTCCTCGACACCCGCAAGACCACGCCGGGGATGCGCTGGCTGGAGAAGTACGCCGTGCGCTGCGGCGGCGGGACCAACAAGCGCATGGGCCTCTACGACGTCGCCATGATCAAGGACAACCACAAGCTGGCAGCGGGGTCGGTGGCGGCGGCATACACACTGGTGCGCGAGCGCTTCCCGGCGGTCGACGTCCAGGTCGAGGTGACCACGCCGGCCGAGGCGCAGGAGGCCTACGACGCGGGGGCCCGGTTCATCATGTGCGACAACATGTCGGTCGAGGTGCTGCGCGAGACCGTCGAGCTGCTGCGGTCGGCCGGCGAGCGGGTCGAGATCGAGGCCACCGGCGGTCTCACGCTCGACGTGGTCGCCGACTTCGCGTCGACCGGGGTCGACTTCGTGTCGGTCGGCGGGCTCACGCACAGCTCACCGATCGTCGACATCGCCCTCGACCTCACCGACTGACAGCCGTCGTGAGGCCACGTGTGGCTCTCGACGGTCAGAAGTGGCGGTGCCAGAGGTTGACGGCGTAGTCGACGCCGGTCGCGTCGGGGTGCTCGGCGAGGATGAGGTCGGCGTGCTCCGGGGCGAACTCGATGCCGACGACGGCCTCGAAGTCCTCGCGCGAGTCGAACTCCCACCGGATGTCGAGGCGCTCGCGCTCCCAGCCCTGCCGCTCCCAGAAGCGCTCGACCGCGCGCGGGTCGTAGGACGGCAGCGCGCGACGGAACCACGTGCCGAAGGTCGAACGCGTCGCGTCGTTGTCGATGACGAACGCCGCGCCGCCGGGCCGCATCACCCGGTCCAGCTCGGCGAGACCCGGCTCGGAGCCCGGTCCGAAGAAGTAGGACCACCGCGCATGCGCGACGTCGAACGACGCGTCCGGCACGCCGATCGCGGCCGCACCCTCCTCGCGAACCGACACGGACGGCATACCCGAAATACGTTGTGCCGCAAGGGCGGCGAGCGGTGGGTGCGGCTCGACACCGGTGACCGACCTGGCAGTCGCGGCGAACTGCGGCAGGTGGAAGCCGGTGCCGCAGCCGATGTCGACGACGTCGAGCCCGGCCCAGTCGAGCAGCGACCGCATCGCCTGCTCGATGACGTGGTCGCGGTCGACGCCGCGGTTCTCGATCTCGTAGACGTCGGGCGTCTCCCAGATGTTGGGCGACGGGATGATCTCGGGCCGCTCGTTCGTGGACTCGCTCATGCCGACCTCACTCCGCACCTACTCCACTCACTCCACTCAGTCCACTCACTCCGAACTCTTCGTCCGTTGCGCCTCAATGGTGGCCGGGTGCACGAGCAGGGGCAGCAGCTTGCGCACCCCACGGGCGCGCACCGCCTTGACCTGCGCGAGGTGCGCCTCGGCACGGATCGCCAGCTCGGCGTACGCCTCGGGCCCCATCAGCTCGATCAGCTCGGGGGCGTTGGAGCGGTACACGGGCTCGCGCCCCACGTGCGCCTCGGGGTTGCCCGAGCAGTACCAGTCGAGGTCGTGGCCACCGGGCCCCCAGCCGCGGCGGTCGTACTCGGTGATCGTCACCTCGAGGTAGCTGGTGTCGTCGGGCAGCTCGACCGTGCGGAACGTGCGCCGGATCGGCAGCTGCCAGCACACGTCGGGCTTGAGGGTGTGCGGCTGCACGCCGGTGAGGACGGCGTGCTGGTGCAGCGCGCAACCGGCGCCGGCCGGGAAGCCCGGGCGGTTGAGGAAGATGCAGGCGCCGTCGACGACCTTGGTCTTGCGGGCGCCGTCCTCCTTCTCGGTCCAGTCGTCCTTGCTGCCGGTGGCGGTGCCGACCGAGTGGTACTCCCACTCGTCCTCTCCGAGCTCCTCGACGGCCTTGGCGACGCGCTTCCAGTCGGCCTTCTCGGTGAAGTGCGCGCCGAGCGTGCAGCACCCGTCGTCGGGCCGGCCGGCGTAGATGCCCTGGCAGCCGTTGCCGAAGATGCACGTCCAGCTGCTCGTGAGCCACGTCAGGTCGCAGCGGTAGCGCTGGTTCGCGTCGGCGGGGTCTGTGAACTCGACCCAGACGCGCGGGAGGTCCAGAGGTGCTTCAGCCACCGGCTCACCCTATGCCGCACAGCTTCGGGACGCGTCGCAGGCGCCCACGTCGTGGAAGCCACGCACGCTGGTCGTGGCGTCCAGGTCACCTCCGGTGCGCGGGAAGGGGCTCAGCCCCCCCTGGTGGGGGCCCGCGACGGCGAGGTCGGTGCGTGACCGGCGCATCCCGGGATGGCGTGCACGAGGATGCCCGGGCCGGTTCTCACGGGCCGGCCCGGGCTCCGCACGCGGTCAGGGCGTCGTGGCGGTGCCGTCGCGGTGATGCATGCGGGTCACCTGGAGGTCGGCGGCGCCGACGAGGAACGTCACCGCACCGACGATCCAGGCCGTCCACGCCATCGGTCGGGTGCCGCTGAACCCCATGACCCACGGTGCGACGATGAAGGCCACGCCGATGATGGCGGTGAGGCCCTCCAGCGGGATCAGGTCGGGCCGCACCAGCTCGGCGACCGCGGCGAGCGCCGAGATGGCGCCGAGCACGATCATCGTCGTGGTGGCCCGGGTGGTGGTTGTCGTCCAGATGGGTGACAACGCTGCATAGATGCCGGCGACGAGCGGCAGGGCATCCTGCGGATGCGTCCATCTCTTCATGGTCGCATCGACCCTCTTTCACGTGGGTCCGTCGATCCTTGTGGCGGACCGGACACCTCGATTGTCGGACGCCGGTCGCGGCCGGTCAACGGGGCCGAGGTGCACGCTGTGGCCGTCGAGGCGGCATACGGTGTCCCCATGACGACGCGCGACGCCGTGAGGGCGCGAGGGCGGCGACCCGGCGGTGAGGACACGCGTTCGGCGATCATCGACGCAGCACGAAAGTCCTTTGCTGCCAAGGGATATGACAAGACGAGCCTGCGCGGTATCGCCCGCGAGGCCGGCGTCGACCCCGCTCTCGTCCACCACTACTTCGACGGCAAGGCGGCGCTCTTCGCCGAGACGCTCGACGTGCCCGTCAACCCTGCCGAGCTCATCGAGCGCATCACGACCGGCGACGTCGACCGGCTCGGCTGGCGCATCGTCGAGACGTTCCTCGGGGTGTGGGAGCCGGCCGAACGGCGGGACGCCCTCGTCGCGCTCGTCCGGTCGAGCATGACGAGCGAGGAGGCGGCCCGGATGCTGCGCGAGTTCCTCGGCCGCGAGGTCTTCGGGCGCATCGCGGCGTCGACCGGCGCACCTGACCCGCAGCTGCGCGGAGCGCTCGCGGCCTCCCAGATGATCGGCCTCGTCGTCGCGCGCTACGTGATCAAGGTCCCCGCGCTGGCCGAGGCCACGCGCGAGCAGCTCGTCGAGCGGATCGGGCCGGTTCTCCAGCACCATCTCGTGGACAGGAGCCCTGGACCGGAGTAGATTTCATCACATGATGAATAACAGTGGACCGGCAGTGGCCGTGAGCGGTCTGCAGGTCATCCGCGGCAAGCGACGGGTCATCCCCGGCCTCGACCTCGAGATCCCGGCCGGACAGGTCGTCGGGCTGCTCGGGCCCTCGGGCTCGGGCAAGTCGACACTGATCCGGTGCATCGTCGGCGTCCAGATCATCGAGGCCGGCACGGTCACCGTGCTCGGTCACCCGGGCGGCTCGCCCGTCCTGCGCGACGAGGTCGGCTACGTCACCCAGAGCCCGAGCGTGTATGCCGACCTCACCGTCCGCGACAACGTCGCCTACTTCGGGCGTGCGGTCGGTCTCCGAGGCCAGGCCCTGCGCGACGCCGTCGACCGCACGCTCGCCGAGGTCGACCTCGTGTCGCACGCAGACCAGCTCGTGCAGGACCTCTCCGGCGGCCAGGAGTCGCGGGTCTCGCTCGCGGCCGCCCTCGTCGGGAGGCCCACCCTCCTCGTCCTCGACGAGCCCACCGTGGGTCTCGACCCGGTGCTGCGCCGAGACCTGTGGGACCTCTTCCGCCACCTCGCCGAGCAGGGGCACTCGCTCATCGTGTCGAGCCACGTCATGGACGAGGCGGCCCGCTGCGACCGTCTGGTGCTGCTCCGCGAGGGCCAGGTGCTCGCCGACGTCACACCCGACGAGCTGCTCGCCCGCACCGGCGCGGCCGATGCCGACGCCGCCTTCCTCGCCCTCATCGACGCCGAGACCGCCCGCGCCGGGGCATCGTCGCCGTCCTCCGACAGGAGCGCATCGTGAACGCCGGACTCACCACAGCCACCTCGGGCCGCGTGCTGCGCCAGGTCCGCACCGACCACCGCACCATCGCACTGATCCTCGTCGTCCCGTGCGTCCTGCTGGGGCTGCTCGCCTGGATCTACGACGGCACGCCGGTCTTCGACGCCATCGGCCCCGCGCTGCTCGGCGTCTTCCCGATGATCGTCATGTTCATCGTCACCTCGGTCGCCACGCTTCGCGAGCGGCAGTCGGGCACGCTGGAGCGGCTGCTCACGACCCCGATGGGCAAGGGCGACTTCATGCTCGGCTATGCCGCCGCCTTCGGAGCGCTCGCCGTCGTGCAGGCCCTGGTGGCAACGGGATTCGCCGTCTGGGTGTGTGACCTCGACGTCGCCGGACCGCTCTGGCTGCTCATCGTCGTGGCCGTCTTCGACGCCGTGCTCGGCACCGCCCTGGGCCTGCTCGCCAGCGGCTTCGCGCGCACCGAGTTCCAGGCGGTGCAGTTCATGCCGGCCTTCGTGCTGCCCCAGTTCCTGCTCTGCGGTCTGCTCATCGCGCGAGACCAGCTGCCCACCGTCCTCCAGTGGATCTCCGACGTGCTGCCCCTGTCGTACGCCGTCGACGCGATGAAGGAGATCGCGCGCAATGCCGACCCGGTCACCGCCGTGCTCACCGACCTCGGCATCATGGCGGCCTTCATCGCCGGGGCCCTGGCCCTCGGCTCGCTCACCCTGAGCCGCCGCTCGGCGTGACGGCCTCCGGAGGCCTGACGGCACGCCGCGGCGGCGGCACACGGCGGCGGGACAAGCGGCTGGCAGGCGGGCGATAGGGTCGGGGCATGCGCCTTGGCGTCATCGACATCGGGTCCAACACGGTCCACCTCCTCGTCGTCGACGCGCACCCCGGCGCCCAGCCGCTCCCGGCCTTCTCGCACAAGACCGAGCTGCGCCTCTCCGAGAGCCTCGACCCCGACGGACGCGTCAGCGACGCCACGGCCGACCGCCTCGTGTCGTTCATCCGCGAGTGCCTCGTCGTCGCCGAGGACCAGGGCGTCAGCGACCTGTTCGCCTTCGCCACGTCAGCGCTCCGGGAGTCGCCGAACGGCGAGGCCGTCATCGAGCGGGTGCGGCACGAGACCGGCGTCGAGCTCGAGGCCCTCAGTGGCACCGACGAGTCGCGGATGACGTTCCTCGCCGTGCGCCGCTGGTTCGGCTGGTCGAGCGGGCGGCTGCTCGTCGTCGACATCGGGGGCGGCTCGCTCGAGCTCGCGGGCGGCCTCGACGAGGAGCCCGACGTCGCGTTCAGCCTGCCGCTCGGCGCGGGACGCCTGACGCGCGAGCGGCTTCCCGGTGACCCACCCAGCGAGTCCGACGCCCGAGACCTCCGCGCCCACGTGCGTGCCAGCCTCGCCGAGCGCGTACGCCCGCTGCTGGCTGCCGGAGCACCGGACCGTGCGGTCGGAACGTCCAAGACGATGCGGTCGCTCGCCCGCATCGCCGGGGCCGCCCCGCGCGACGATGGCCCCTTCGTGCCACGCACCCTGTCGCGCAACGACCTTCGCGGCATCGTCCGGCGGCTCGCCGGCCTCGACTCGGCGGCTCGTGCGCAGCTCCCCGGGGTCTCCGAGGGTCGTGCCCGCCAGCTGTACGCCGGTGCCCTCGTCGCCGAGGCCGCCCTCGACCTCCTGCAGGTCGAGCGTCTCGACATCTGCCCGTGGGCACTGCGCGAGGGGCTCATCCTCCGAAGACTCGACCACCTGACCTCGTGACGCTCCTGACCGGGCACCGCCGTGCGACCGCCCGGACGCCGTGCCGGACAATGGCCGCATGACGATCCGGGTCGGCCTGTCGACCGCCTCGCTCTACCCCGACAACGCGGCGACCGCCTTCGCGACCGCCGCGCGGCTCGGCTACGACGCGATCGAGGTCATGGTCTGGACCGACCCGGTGACCCAGGAGGCCGGGGCCCTGCGTGCCCTGTCCGAGCTGCACGGGCTGCCCGTCGTGTCGGTCCACGCCCCGACGCTGCTGCTGACCCAGCGCATCTGGGGCGCCGACCCGTGGGGCAAGGTCGACCGGTCGATCGAGCTCGCGCTCGAGGTGGGGGCGGGCACGGTCGTGCTCCACCCACCGTTCCGCTGGCAGAAGGAGTACGCCGCCGGGTTCGTCGACGGGATCGCCCTCCGCGAGCACGACCACGGCATCAGGCTCGCCGTCGAGAACATGTACCCGTGGCGGACCGCGCGTCGCGAGGTCATGGCCTACCTGCCGCACTGGGATCCCGTCGAACAGCCCTACGACCACGTGACGCTCGACCTGTCGCACACGGCGACCGCGGGTTCCGACGCGCTCGAGATGGCACACCGGCTGGGCTCGCGGCTGGCCCACCTGCACCTTGCCGACGGGCTCGGGTCCTTCCTCGACGAGCACCTCGTGCCCGGGCGCGGCACGCAGCCGTGCGCAGACGTGCTCGAGCACCTCGCCGACAGCGACTGGTCGGGAGAGGTCGTCGTCGAGGTCTCGACCCGCAAGGGTGACCGCGAGCAGCGCGAGGTCGACCTCGCGGCCTCGCTCGCGTTCGCGCGTCTGGCGCTCATGCCCACGCGCGGCTCCAGCCGCATCTGACCCGGCGCCGATCGGACGACCGGGACGCCGGGGTCTCAGGCGGACGTTCGCGGGCGCCAGCCGCGCGGACGCACCGAGACCATGTCGACGCTCGCGTCCTCACCCGCGTCGATGGCGAGGCGGGCGGCCCGCACGACGGAACGCACGTCGAGGTAGGCCGAGGCGTCGTACTCGGCGCCCTCGAACGCGACGAGCTCGTGCTGCATGTCCGTGTCGACACGGCCCGGGTGCAGCGACGTCACCCGCACACCGTGCTCGCGCTCCTCCTGGCGCAGCGAGTCGGTGAGGGCCCGAAGCGCGAACTTCGACGCGCAGTAGGCGCCCGACGCGGGCGACGCCGTGAGACCCGACCCGGAGTTCACCGTGATCACCAGACCGTGGGCCCGGCGCAGCGCCGGCAGCAGCGCCCTCGTCACGGCGGCGACGGCGGTGACGTTGACCGTCAGGGACTCGGCCCAGTCCGACACCGGCGAGTCGGCGACGGTCCCGCTGCGCAGCACCCCTGCCGAGTGCACGAGCACGTCGACCCGGTCCAGCCTCGGCACGAGCGCCTCCAGCGCGCTCTCGAGAGACCCGCCGGGGGAGCAGTCGGCGAGGTCGGCGACCAACCCTTCCGCGGACGGCAGCCGGTCGACGACCGACGCGACCGACCCGGCACTGCGACCGCCGACCACGACGTGGTGGGTGTCGGCGAGGTCCTCGGCGACGGCCAGGCCGATGCCGCGGGTTGCGCCGGTCACCACGGCCACAGGGCGGGAGGGCTGGGGGCGATGCTCGCTCATGCGGGCCACCCTACGAGCCGGCGGGGGGCGTGCCCGACGGGCCCGACGGCATACGCCCCCCGACAGCCTCGAGCACGCCGTCGTTGCCGTCGCGCCGCGGTGGAGCTCGTGACGTGACGAGGAGCGCTCAGCTGGCCTTCTTCGTGGCCGCCTTCTTGGTCGTCGACTTCTTGGCGGTGGACTTCGCAGCGGTGGACTTCGCAGCGGCCTTCTTCGTGGCCGCCTTCTTCGTGGTCGACTTCTTGGCGGTGGACTTCTCGGCGCTGTCGTCGCTGTCGTCGCTGTCGTCGGCGTCGCCCGCGGCTGCGGCCGAACCGCTCGAGCCGCCCGACTTGGCGGCCTTGGCCTTGTCGACGCTGCGCTGCAGCGCAGCGAGCAGGTCGACGACCTCGGTCTCCTCACCCTTGGCCTCGGGCGTCTCGGTGATGTCACCGCCCTCGATCTTCGTCGCGACGAGCTGGGTGACGGCCTCGGAGTAGTCGTCCTCGAACTCGTCGGGCTCGTAGTCACCCGACAGCGAGTCGACCAGCGAGGCCGCCATCGCGAGCTCCTTGGCCGTTGCGTGGGTGTCCTCCGAGAGCGACTCGAACTCGGGCGTGCGCACCTCGTCCGCCCAGAGCAGCGTCTGCAGCACGATGACGCCGTCGCGCACCCGGAGCACGGCGAGCGTCATGCGGGTGCGCACCGACACGGTGACCAGCGCCATCCGGTCGGCCTTCTCCAGGGCGTCGCGCAGCAGCACGTACGGCTTGAGGCCGGTCTTGTCGGGCTCGAGGTAGTAGCTCTTGTCGAACAGGAGCGGGTCGATCTGCTCCGACGGCACGAACTTCTCGATCGAGATCTCCTTCGACGACCGCGAGGGCAGGCTCTTGAGGTCCTCGTCGGTCAACACGACCATCTGGCCGTCGGCGGCCTCGTAGCCCTTGGCGATGTCGGAGTAGGGCACCTCCTCGCCGTCGATCGAGCACACGCGTTGGTACTTGATGCGGCCCCCGTCCTTCTCGTGGACCTGGCGGAACTGCACGTCGTGGTTCTCGGTTGCCGAAAAGAGTCGGACCGGCACATTGACCAGGCCGAACGACACGGCGCCTTTCCAGATGGCTCGCATGAGAACAAGAATGCACCCATGCGCCCCATGCTCGCGACGCCCGCGTCGACCATTCCGGCCGACGACCGCTGGCAGCACGAGGTCAAGTGGGACGGCATGCGCGTCCTGGCCGACGTGCGCGACGGCGAGATGCGCCTGTTCACCCGCACCGAGCGCGACGTCACCGTGGCGTTCCCGGAGCTGCGTGCCCTGGTCGACGAGTACGCCGACATGCTGCTCGACGGCGAGATCGTGTCGATGCGCGACGGCGTGCCCTCCTTCGCCGCGATGGCCGAGCGGTTCCACGTCACGGACGCGCGGCGGGCGACGCTGCTGGCCGAGCAGGCGCCGGTGACGTTGATGACGTTCGACCTGCTGCGCCTCTACGGGGTCGACCTGCTGGGCCGCAAGTGGACCGACCGTCGGTCCACGCTCGAACGTCTCGAGCTCGCCGGGCCGCGCTGGCAGACGCCGCCGACCTTCTCCGACGGCGCGACGCTGCACGCCGCGACGAAGGAACAGGGCCTCGAGGGCATCGTCTCGAAACGCGTCGACTCGACCTACGTGCCCGGCCTGCGGTCGCCCCACTGGCTCAAGTCTCCTCACCGCGGCACCGTCTCGGTCGTCATCGGCGGGTGGCGCCCCGAGTCCACCGGCACCGTGTCCCGTCGGCTCGGTGCGGTGCTCGTCGGCGTGCCGGGACCCGGCGGCCTGCGCTACCTCGGGCGCGTCGGCTCAGGTCTCGCAGGCAAGACCGGGCAGGCGCTCATGCGAGACCTCGAGGCGCTCAGTTCGGTCGAATCCCCTTTTGCCACAGCCGTTCCGGCAGAGGACTCCAACGGTGCCACGTGGGTGCACCCCGTGCTCGTCGCCGACGTGCAGTCGCTGGGACTGAGCGGGCAGGGCAGGCTGCGCCAACCGGCATACAAGGGCCTGCGCAGCGACCTCACCCCGGGTGATGTCGACGACCACGGGGACGGTGAGTGATGCCCTACGAGGCACCGAAGGTGACCGTCGAGGTCGACGGCCGACGGATGAAGCTGTCGAGCCTCGAGAAGGTCATGTACCCGAGGGCGGGCACCACCAAGGCGCAGGTCATCGACTACTACGCGCGCATCGCACCGGTCATCCTGCCGCACCTTCGCGACCGGGCCGTCACACGAATCCGCTTCCCGCACGGGGTCGGTGACATGCAGTTCTTCGAGAAGAACATCCCGTCGGGCACGCCACCGTGGATCCGGAGGGCGGGGCGCGACCCCGTCTTCCCGTTCATCGACGACCTGGCCGGGCTCACCTTCTTCGCCAACCTCAACTCGCTCGAGCTGCACGTGCCGCAGTGGCGCTTCGACGGTGACGGGCGCGACGCCGTGCCCCTCGGGCCGGACCGCCTCGTCATCGACCTCGACCCCGGGCCCGGCACCGGCCTGCACGAGTGCGCCCGCGTGGCGCTCATCGTGCGCGAACGGCTCGGTGGCATCGGCCTCGACACCGTGCCGGTCACCAGTGGTAGCAAGGGACTCCAGCTGTATGCCGTCCTGCCCGGCACCCACACGAGCGACCAGATCCGCGACACGGTGCAGCAGCTCGCGCAGGAGCTGACGAAGCAGCATCCCGACCTCATCGTCTGGAAGATGGCGAAGGAGCTGCGGCCCGGCAAGATCTTCCTCGACTGGAGCCAGAACGTCGCGGCAAAGACGACCGTGTGCCCGTACTCGCTGCGTGGCCGCGACCGGCCCACCGTGGCGGCGCCGAGGTCGTGGGACGAGATCGAGGCAGGGGCGTCGGGTGACGAGGACCTCGTCCAGCTGACGGCCGACGAGGTGCTCGACCGGGTCGCCCGCGACGGTGACCTGGCCGCCGGGATCACCGGTCGGTGACCCGGGGGCGTGACTGCACTGTCGCACCACGAAGGGCCCGGCATCCGTGCGGATACCGGGCCCTTGGTTCGGGACGTGCTGTCAGTGCGCCTTGTCGTAGGCGGACTGGATCTCGGCCGAGATGCGACCGCGGTCCGAGACGGCGTGACCGTTGGCGCGCGCCCACTCGCGGACGGCGGTCAGGTCGCCGCGCTTCGCGGAGCCGGCAGCCCGGCGACGCGAGGCGGCCTTGGCGGCCCCGGCGCGACGCGCGTGCCCGGTCCAGGTCGCGAGGTCGTCACGCAGCTTCTTGGCGTTCTTGCCGGACAGGTCGATCTCGTAGGTCACACCATCGAGGGCGAAGGTGACGGTCTCCTCGGCGTTTCCGCCGTCGACGTCGTCGATCAGTACCACTTCGACACGCTGAGCCATGTTTCTCCATCTGAAGTTGTCGGTCTGGGAGGGGAAAACCGCGAATACATGACCCCGCGGCAGCATCAATTTACAGGTAAACGCGCGGGAATGCATTTCCTCCAAACACATTCATCTGCACGGCCGTGTGCAATTGATCTTGGTCACGGCCGGAGTGCGGTGAATTGCCGGCGCGTGACCGTTCGTCTGCCTTTGTCGGCGGCTTTCAGCGGCCGTTCGACGAGCTGCCCCGGGCGGGGTCCTCGGCGTCACCGGAATGGTCGTGCGCGGCGTCGGCGCGGTCGTGCGTGGCCTCCCAGCGCGCCTGCGCCAGCCGCTCGCGTCGGTCGCCCTCGAGGATGCTCTTGATCACGAAGTAGAAGAGCGTGCCCACACCGATCGTCGGCACGATGGCGAGCACATAGGGCAGAACCGATTCCATGGGTGCCATTTTCTCATGTCGTCGCGGCAGGCCGTCCCGGGCGCTGTCCGACCCGGCCCGTACGGTCATGCCATGGCTACGAGGACGACGACCCGCCGCACTCCCGGATTCCGCTGCGGCGAGTGCGGGTGGACCACCGTCAAGTGGGTCGGACGGTGCGGCGAGTGCCAGGCGTGGGGCACCGTCGCCGAGACCGGTGCAGCCACAGCCGCGCGCACCGCCGCGGCCTCCGTGGTCACCCCCGCGCAGCGCATCGCCGACGTCGACGTGACGCGTGCGGCCGCCCGCCCGACCGGCGTCGCGGAGTTCGACCGGGTGCTCGGCGGCGGTCTCGTGCCCGGTGGTGTCGTGCTCGTCGCGGGCGAGCCCGGTGTCGGCAAGTCCACGCTGCTGCTCGACGTCGCCGCGCGCACCGCCCGCTCGGGGGCCGACGTCCTCTACGTCAGCGGCGAGGAGTCCGCGGCCCAGGTACGCACCCGGGCCGAGCGCATCTCCGCGATGGCCGACACGCTCTACCTCGCCGCCGAGACCGACCTCGCCACCGTTCTCGGCCACGTCGAGTCCCGGTCGCCCGCACTGCTCGTCGTCGACTCGGTCCAGACCATCGCCAGCGCCGACGTGGAGGGCCAGGCCGGCAACGTCTCGCAGGTCCGCGAGGTCGCGGGCAGCCTCATCCAGGCTGCGAAGGCACGCGGGGTCGCGGTCCTGCTCGTCGGACACGTCACCAAGGACGGCTCCATCGCGGGGCCCCGCGTCCTCGAGCACCTCGTCGACGTCGTCATCCAGTTCGAGGGCGACCGTCACTCGCGGCTGCGCCTCGTCCGCGCCGTCAAGAACCGCTTCGGTCCCACCGACGAGGTGGGCTGCTTCGACCTGTCCGACGTCGGCATCACCGGCCTGCCCGACCCCAGCGGGCTCTTCCTGTCCAGCCGCGACCACGCGGTGCCGGGCACCTGCGTGACCGTGACGCTCGAGGGCCGCCGGCCGCTGGTCGCCGAGGTCCAGGCCCTCGTCGCACCGTCCACCCTGCCTTCGCCGCGGCGCACGTCGAGCGGGCTCGACGCCTCACGGCTCGCGATGGTCATCGCCGTCCTCGACAAGCGTGCGGGCGCCCCGGTCGGCTCGCGCGACATCTTCGCGGCCACCGTCGGCGGCGTGCGCATCACCGAGCCGGCCGCCGACCTCGCGATCGTCTGCGCGCTCGCGTCCTCCGTCGTCGACCAGCCGCTCGCCACCGACGTCGTCGCGTTCGGCGAGGTGGGGCTCGCGGGCGAGGTGCGGCGGGTGACCGGTCTCGACCGGCGCCTCTCCGAGGCCGCGCGGCTGGGGTTCCGCCATGCCCTCGTGCCGGCGGGCAGTCTCGCCGACTCGTCGGTGCCCGAGGGCATCCGGGCGGTCGAGGTGTCCGACGTCGCGAGGGCCATCGAGGCGATGGGCCGCCTCGCCGGTGGCCGACCATCGACGGCGCCGGCCGTCGGCACCGTCTAGACTGCGACCGACCGGGTCGGACCCGCTCGGCGCCCCCCATTGCGAACAGGGAAGTGATGGACCGGAACGACGAGCTGCTGCTGCGCGCGGCCCTCGCCGCGGTAGCCCCGGGAACGGAGCTGCGCGACAGCCTCGAACGCATCCTGCGCGGTCGCACCGGGGCGCTCATCGTGCTCGGCTTCGACCGTGTGGTCGAGTCGCTGTGCACCGGCGGGTTCACGCTCGACGTCGAGTTCTCCGCCACCCGCCTGCGCGAGCTGGCCAAGATGGACGGCGCCGTCGTGCTCGACCGTGAGGGCACCCGCATCCTGCGCGCCGCCACCCAGCTCGTGCCCGACTCGAGCATCGAGACCACCGAGTCCGGCACGCGCCACCGCACCGCCGAGCGGGTGGCCAAGCAGACGGGCTACCCCGTCATCTCGGTGAGCCAGTCGATGGGTGTCGTCGCGCTCTACGTCGGCGACCTGCGGCACGTCATCGAGGGGTCCCCGACCACGCTGTCGCGGGCCGACCAGGCGCTGCAGACCCTCGAGCGCTACAAGGCCCGCCTCGACGAGGTCACTGGCACGCTGTCGGCCCTCGAGATCGAGGACCTCGTCACGATCCGTGACGTCACGGCCGTGCTGCAGCGCCTCGAGATGGTGCGCCGCATCTCCGCCGAGATCCAGGACTACGTCGTCGAGCTCGGCACCGACGGCCGCCTCCTCAGCCTCCAGCTCGAGGAGCTCGTCGGCGGGCTCGGCAACGACCGCGAGCTCGTCATCCGCGACTACCTGCCGGCCACGAAGTCGGGGCTCGACCTGCCCGAGGCCCTCGACAACCTCCAGACGCTCAACGCGGTCGAGCTGCTCGACCTCGCGGCCGGGGCTCGCGCCGTCGGTTTCTCGGTCGTCGGCGACAGCCTCGACGCGCCCGTGTCGCCGCTGGGCTACCGGCTGCTCACCAAGGTGCCGCGCCTGCCCACCGCGATCGTCGACCGCCTCGTCAACCACTTCGAGTCGCTGCAGCGCCTCCTGGCCGCCGGCATCGAGGACCTCATGCTCGTCGACGGCGTCGGCGAGGGCCGTGCCCGCGCCGTGCGCGAGGGCCTGTCGCGCCTCGCCGAGTCGAGCATCCTCGAGCGCTACGTCTGACGCTCGCGTCCTGCACTCCTCGCGTATGCCGTCCGCCCCCGTCTCCCTGCCACCGCTCCCGTTGCTGCACGAGCGGGTCAGCGGCTGGTACGCCGAGGCCGGTCGCACCCACCTGCCCTGGCGTGAGCCCGACTGCAGCGCGTGGGGTGTGTTCCTCTCCGAGGTGATGTCGCAGCAGACGCCGCTCAGCCGGGTGGAACCCGCCTGGCGTGAGTGGATGCGCCGCTGGCCCACGCCGGCCGACCTCGCCGCTGCACCGCCGGGCGACGCGGTGCGGGCCTGGGGCCGTCTCGGCTACCCGCGTCGGGCACTGCGGCTCCACGAGGCGGCGACAGTGATGGTGCAGCGCCACGGGGGTGAGGTGCCGAGCACGCCCGAGGAGCTCCTCGCCCTGCCGGGGGTCGGCGCCTACACGGCGGCCGCGGTGTCGTGCTTCGCGTTCGGCATTCCGGAGGTCGTCGTCGACACGAACGTGCGGCGCGTGCTCGCGCGCACCCTCGAGGGCAAGGCGTTCCCGAACCCGACCCTCAACCGCGCCGAGATGGTGCTTGCCGCCGAGTCGATGCCGGCCGATCGCGACACCGCCAACACGTGGAACGTCGCCGTCATGGAGCTCGGCGCGCTCGTCTGCGTCGCCCGCGGCCCCCGCTGCGACGACTGCCCGGTCGCCGACCTGTGTGCCTGGAACGTCGCGGGCCGGCCGGCCTACGACGGGCCACCGCGCCGGGGCCAGGCCTGGCACGGCACCGACCGGCAGGTCCGCGGCGAGCTGCTGCGGCGCCTGAGGGAGGCGCACCACGCGGTGCCGCTCTCGGGCCTGGAGGACTCCGCCGACGACCGGGTGCAGGTCATGCGCTGCCTCGACTCGCTCGTGGCCGACGGCCTCGTCGAGCCGCTGTCGCGCAGCCGTTACCGACTTCCGGCCTGACGACGTTCAGAGGTTGCCGAGGACGCTCGCGACGGCGATCGCGAGGACCACGCGCTCGGGGTTGGGGCGCGGCTGACGGTAGCGGGCGGCATACCGCTGCTCGGCGTCGGTGACGGCGGCCGCGTCGTCGACGACCCGCGCCGTGCCCTCGAGCGAGAGCCAGTGCCTGCCGTCGACCTGGCAGAGCACCGCGGGGCAGCCGGCGGTCGCATTGCGGGCCTTGCGGCTGCCGCGGCTCGTGATGACGCGGGCGGTCGAGGTGGCAAGGTCCCACGTGAAGCCCACCGGCACGACGTGCGGACGGCCGTCGGGCCGCAGGGTCGTCAGGGTCGCCAGGTGCCGGACGGTGAGGAACTCGAGCGCCTCGGGGGAGAGGTCGCCGGGTGGGTTTGCCATGGCGCGAGTCTGTCAGGCGAGGAGGCAGGGGTCTGCACGCCCCGTTGATCAGGCGTCGGCTCGTGGGTAGTGTCGCCCTTTGTGCCCTCCGCCCCCAGACCGTCGTGAGGACCTTCTGGGTGCTCGTGCGGGCGGGTTTCAGGAGGCACTCGACCTACCGCCTGGCCCTGCTGGCCGGCATGACGACGAACTCCGTCTTCGGCGTCATCCGGGCCTCGATCCTGCTGGCTGCCCTGACCTCCGCGAACGCCTCCATCGGTGGCTACGACAAGCCGACGACGATCGCCTTCGTGTGGTGGGGCCAGGCGCTTCTGGGCACCGTCAACCTGTGGGGGTTCTCCGAGGTCAAGGACCGGGTGCGGTCGGGCGACATCGCGGTCGACTTCCTGCGACCCATCAACCCCCAGTTCACCTATCTCGCAGGCGACCTCGGTCGTGCGGGCATCAACCTGCTCGGCCGGGGGCTCCCGGCACTGCTGCTCGGTGCCCTGCTCTTCGACATGGCGTGGCCGCCGTCCGTGACCAGCTGGGTCGTCGGTGCCGTGTCGGTGGCACTGGCCGTCGTCGTCGCCTTCTCCGGCAACTTCGTCATCAACCTGCTCGCGTTCTGGCTCGTCGAGATCCGCGGCATCACGCTGCTCTGGATGATCACGGGCGGACTGCTGTGCGGGCTCTACCTCCCGGTGCCGTGGTTCCCCGACTGGCTGCGCACGATCGCACAGTGGTCGCCCTTCCCGTCGATGCTGCAGAACCCGATCGACATCCTCGCCGGACGCGTCGTCGGCATCGACATCGCGTCGGCCGTTGCGGTGCAGGCCTTCTGGGCGGCCCTGCTCATCGTGCTCGGCCAGGTCGTGCTGCGGGCCGGCCGTCGACGGCTGGAGGTGCAGGGTGGCTGACTCGACGTCCTCGCTGAGCCGGCGGCTGCGCCCCTACCGGGTGCTGCTCGCCTCCCGCGCCCGCGCGCAGATGCAGTACCGCGCGTCCTTCGTCACCGACATCCTCGGCACCGTCGGGGTGGGCCTGGCCGAGTTCGCCGAGGTGTGGGTCATCTTCCACAACGTCAAGCTGCTCGGCGGGCTCGACTTCCACGGGGCGCTGCTCGTCTTCGCCCTGTCCAACCTCGCCTTCTCGCTGGCCGACATGTTCGTCGGCCACCTCGACCAGCTGCCCGTCTACATCCGGGCGGGACAGGTCGACGCCTTCTACGTCAGGCCGCTGCCGCTGCTGGCGCAGCTCATGACGAGCGAGCTGTCGATGCGCCGCATCGGTCGACTGTCCGTCGCCGTCGTCGCCCTCGTGGTCGCACTGACGACCGGCACCGTCCAGTGGTCACCGGCCAAGGTGCTCCTCATCGCGGTGACGATCGTGAGTGGCACCGCGATCTTCGCCGCGCTCTTCACGGCCGCGGGCGGGCTCCAGTTCTTCCTCGTGGACGGCTCTGAGTTCACCAACGCCTTCACCTACGGCGGGCAGTATGCCGCCCAGCAGAGCCAGCAGGTCTTCCCGGGACCGCTGCGGATCTTCTGGACGTTCGTCGTGCCGACCGCTTTCGTCGCCTACCTCCCCGCGGTCGCCATCCTCGACCTGCCCGGAGACCACCTCGCGCCCCACTGGCTCGCCTGGTGCACGCCCCTCGCCGCGCTGCTCGCGTGGGGTATCGCCGGGCTGTGCTGGAGGTCCGGGACCCGTCACTACCAAGGAGCCGGCGGATGAGCATCATCGAGACCCGCGACCTCGTGCGCGACTTCAAGAAGACCCGGGCCGTCGACCGGATGACCTTCTCGGTCGAGCCCGGAGAGTCGGTCGGCTACATCGGGGCGAACGGCGCCGGCAAGTCGACGACGATCAAGATGCTGACCGGCATCCTCAAGCCGACCTCGGGGCACGTGCGCACCTGCGGCCTCGACCCGATGCGTGAGCGAGTCGCCGTCGCCCGACGCGTCGGCGTCGTCTTCGGACAGCGGTCGCAGCTCTGGTGGGACCTGCCCCTGCGCGACTCGTTCGCCATCCTCGCGGCCATCCACGGCCTCGGCGAGCAGGCGACCCGGGCGCGCACCGACACGCTCGTCGAGCAGCTCGAGATGGGGCCCCAGCTCGCCACTCCCGTGCGATCGCTCTCGCTGGGCCAGCGCATGCGTGCCGAGATCGCCGCGGCACTGCTGCACTCGCCCGACCTGCTCGTCCTCGACGAGCCGACGATCGGCCTGGACGTGCTCTCCAAGCAGCGCCTGCGCGAGTTCCTCGTGGCCGAGCGGCGGGAGCGCGGCACCACGCTGCTGCTGACGACGCACGACATGGGCGACATCGAGCGGCTGTGCGACCGCGTGCTCGTCGTCGACCGGGGGCGGCTCGCGTTCGACGGCACCCTGACCGGGCTGGCCGCCACGGTGGGCGCGCAGCGCGTCCTCGTCATCGACCTGGCGCAACCGACGCCCGCCCTCGACGACATCGCTCGCACGCGCCTGCTCGACAGCGAGTCCGACGGGCTGCGCCAGCGGCTCGCCTTCGACTCCGAGGCGACGACGGCCGCAGCGGTGCTGGCGCAGGTCTCGGCCCGGCACGAGGTGCGCGACCTGACCATCGAGGAGCCCGACATCGAGGACGTCGTGCGCCGCATCTACGCCGCGTCCGGCCGCACCTGACGGGGCTGCGGGCGACCGGTGGTCAGAGCGTGCGGAGCATCCGGGTGTTGCCGAGGGTGTTCGGCTTGACCCTTTCGAGGTCGAGGAACTCGGCGACACCTTCGTCGTAGGAGCGCAGCAGCTCGGCGTAGACGTCCATCGGCACGGCCTGGCCCTCGATGGCCTCGAACCCGTGCCGCACGAAGAAGTCCGTCTCGAAGGTGAGGCAGAAGAGCCGCTCGACCCCGATCTCGCGGGCGTCCTCGACGAGGGCCTCGAGCAACCGGCCGCCTAGTCCGGTGCCGAGCATCTCGGGGGCGACCGCGAGGGTGCGGATCTCGGCGAGGTCCTCCCACATGACGTGGAGTGCGCCGCAACCGACGACGCGGCCCCCGAGCTCGGCGACCCGGAACTCCTGGAGGCTCTCGAAGTAGGTGACGGCCTCCTTGCTGACGAGCACCCGACGCTCGGCGAGCGGGGCCACGAGAGCGCGGATGTCGCGTACGTCCGAGGTGCGCGCCCGGCGGATGACGGGCGTGGCAGCGTGCGTCCTCTGCCCGTTCGTCGCGTCGCTCATGACAGGTTCCCGTCGCGGAACTGTGCGAAGAGGCGTCGGGCCTCGTTGCCGAGGACGACGATGGACTGCGCGCCGGCCGTGCCGAAGGACCCCTTGGCCACACCCAGGCCCACCTTGAGCGGGCTCACCTGGTGCAGGCCGGCCGTGAAGGTGAGGATCTGCTCGGCGGTGAGGTTGCTCGTGCCGACCTTGCTGAAGCTCGTGAGCGCCGATGGGATCGCAATCGGCCCGGCGAGCTTGGCCTTCACCGCGGCGGCCAGGATCACCTCGCCCTGGTGGCGTGACCGGCCGAAGTCGCCGTCGGGCAAGGTCTTCCGCTCACGGGCGTACGCCAGTGCCTGCTTGCCGGTGAGGGTCTGAGGACCGGCCTTGATGACGAGGTTGCGGGCGTGCGAGGCGACGACGGTCTTCGGGACGACGATGGGGATGCCGCCCTGCTCGTCGACGATCTTCGTGAAGCCCGTGAACCCAAGGACGACGTAGCCCTCGATCGGCAGGCCGGTGACGTTGCGCACGGTGCGCACCTCGGCCTTCGGTCCACCGAACACCATGGCGGAGTTGATCTTTCCCCTGCCGCCGGTCGAGAGCGGGACGTAGAGGTCGCGGGCCATGCCCATCACGCCTCCGCCGCCCTTGCCGTCGACGCCGATGACCTGCAGCACGTCGGCGCGGGTGCGTTCGAGCGGTTGCCCGGGGCGGGCGTCCGACCCGATCGCCAGCACCCAGCGGGGCCCGGGGCCGAGGCTCGGCCTGGCCACCCCCAGCGAGGGCCACCAGCCACCCACGACCTTCCACGTCGGCCCGACGGCGAGCGTGACGTCGTCGCCCGACGTGACCACGGCGACGGGGGTGCCCATCCACGAGCCGACCTTGGCCGTCGCCTGCGTGGAGCCGGTGGTCGCCTTGCGTCCCTTGAGCGCGGCGGACGCAGACGGCGAGGCCGTACGCGTGAGGTCGCCTCCCGAGTACACCGTGCGGACCAGCGCCGCGAGCGGTGCAGGCGCGCCGGCGACCCGGATGCCGTTCGGTGCGGTCGTGCCGACCGTCGTTCCGCTGCTTGCGCTCGAACTCCCTTGGGCCGTAGACCTGCCGGCTGGCGCGGGGTCGGACGAGCAGGCAGCGAGCGTGAGCGCAGCCACGGCCGACACGCAACCCGTACGCAGCGTGGACACGCTTCGCGAGCGCGCCGGACGGCATACGTCGTCGGGTCGGCGCATGCCGGTGGGGCGGTGGTCAGAGGTCACCGCCCCACCGTAGACGACCCGTTTCAGGCGACGCGGGAGGCCGTCCGGACGAGGGACCGCGAGGCCAGCACCGAGGCGAGCACGACGGCCCCCGCGACCGCCGACGTCACGACGAACCGCACCACGAGGCCACCGTCGAGCCTGCTCTGGAACGGCAGCATGAGGACGAGGACGAAGCCGGCGGACAGTGCGATCGTCGTGGCCAGCGGCAGCGCCACCTCCAGCGCGCGGGCGCGGTGCAGCGAGCGCTCGCCGGTGCCGGCCAGGGTCAGGGCGCGGTACTGCTCGCGCTGGTCGAGCACGCGCGCCGCCTGCACGACCCCGGTCGACGTGGCGCCGACGATGGTGATGATGACGAGCGTGACGAGCGCTCCCGTGCCGAGGTCGGCCGCCAGGTAGCGCTCGAGCGGCGTCCCCGGCTCGTCGACCTGCGCGAGGCTCGTGAAGCCCACGACGACGACCGCGAGGCCGAGGGCGCCGACCGCCCGCCACGTGCTCCTGGGGTCGTCCGCGATGCGACGGGCGGCCAGCAGAGTCGGCGCGGTGGGGGCGACGCGGGCCGCGAGCCGGCCGGCCACCATGACGCCCCACGGGCCGACCGCGTTGACGGCCAGGATCATGGCGCCGAGCACGAGCACGATCGTCAGCCGCTCCGGGTTCTTCATGGGGGTGATGACGAGCACCCAGGTCGCGGCAGCGGCGGCCGCCACGAGCACGCGCACGATGCTGAGCCGTTTCGGGCTGGTGCGCGCCGCGACGCCGAGTGGGCTGATCGCGACCCGGGCGAGGCTCGACGCGCCCGAGACGATCGCGACGACGACGACGGCGCCCACGGCGGCCGCCGTCTGCCAGAGCGGCAGCACGAGCTCGCTCAGCTCGAACGTGCGGCCCTGGAAGGTCAGGCGCGCCAACAACGGCAGCACGGCGAGGTAGAGCACGATCCCGATGAGCGCGCCGACGAGCGCCTGGGCCGCGGCCTCGGCCAACGTCATCAGCGTGACCTGCGCGGAGGTGGCGCCTGCCAGCCGAAGTGCTGCCAGGCGCTGGTCGCGGCGGGCGATGGCGAGGCGTGCCGCGACCCCGCCGAGGGTGAGGATCGGGATGACCATGCAGGTCGTGGCGATCCACGCGAGCGTCACGTAGAGATCGCTGATCACGGCCTCGTCGATGGTCAGGCCGCTGCTCCCGCCCGGCGCCCCGGCGTTGCGGGCCTGGAAGGCGGACAGCCCGGCCACGCAGACGAGCAGGGCTGCCGTCGCCACCGCGAACGAGGCGACGGCGAGCACGCCCGGCAACCGGTTGTCAGCGGCGTCGGCTCGACGCAGCCGCCACCACAGGGCCGTTGCCGGCTTCATCGCGACACCTCCGTCGCAACCGAGACGGCGTGGCGGGCGGTGCGCCCGCCGGTCTGCTCGACGACCCGGCCGTCGCGCACCCGCACGACGCCGCCGCACCAGGCGGCGACGTCCTGGTCGTGCGTCACCACGACCAGCGAGGCCCCGGTGTGGGCCGCCAGCTCGGTCAGGTGGCGCATGACCTCGGCGCTCGTCGTCTGGTCGAGCGCACCGGTCGGCTCGTCGGCGAAGACCACCCCGGGCCGGGCGACGAGGGCCCTCGCGATGGCGACGCGCTGGGCCTGCCCACCGGACAGCTCACCCGGACGCCTCTTCTCGAGGCCGGACAGCCCGAGCGGCGCGAACAGGGCCGCGGCCCGGGCCGTGGCCTGCGACCGGGAGCTTCCGTCGAGCATGAGGGGGAGGGCGACGTTCTCGACTGCGGGCAGCTCGGGCAGGAGCATGCCCTGCTGGAACACGAAACCGAAGTCCTTGCGCCGCAGGACAGTTCGCTCGCGGTCCGACATGCGCGCGATGTCCCGGCCGCGCCACAGCACCTGGCCACCGGTCGGGCGCAGGATGCCGGCGAGGACGTGCAGCAGCGTCGTCTTGCCCGAGCCGGACGGACCCATCACGGCAAGGCTCTGGCCCGCGCGGATGGTGAGGTCGACACCGCCGAGCGCCGGAGGGGTGGGCAGGGTGCCGGAGCGGCCCTTGCCGTAGGTCATCACGAGGTCGCGGGCGACGAGGTCCCGGTCGGGCGAGCTGCTCGGTCCGTCGTCGAGGTCGTTGTGGTTCATGGGGAAACCCTCGCCCGGCGGCCCACCCCGCGACATCGGACCGAGGTCGGCCCTCCCGGCCACACGCGTACGACCCCGGTATGACCGCCCGGTCCCACGGCATACGACCTCGGGTGCTGCAGCGGGCACGACGAAGGGGCCGGGGACCGTGGTCCCCGACCCCTTCGGTCGGTCAGTGCTGGCGGGCCGTGCCCGGTGCCGTCAGCGGTCGGTGCCCGTCACCCCGGCGTCCGGGTAGACCTGGTCGTCGGGCACCGTCGAGGGGCCGGCCGTCACGTTGACACCGAGCGCCTCGTCGAGGGCAGCACCCTCGGGAAGCTCCGGCAGGTCGTCGGCCGGCCGGTGGGCGTCGGGGTGGGCCATGTTGGAGAAGGTGAACTTCTCCTCCTTGCCCTCGCCCTCCGTGTCGACCTTGACGTACTGGCCGGACGTGAACTCGGCGAAGAGGATCTTCTCGGACAGGGCGTCCTCGATCTCGCGCTGGATGGTGCGGCGCAGCGGGCGCGCACCGAGCACGGGGTCGTAGCCCTTCTTGGCGAGCAGGTCCTTGGCCGCGGGCGTGAGCTCGATGCCCATGTCCTTGTCCTTGAGCCGCTTGTCGAGCTTGGCGATCTCGAGGTCGACGATCTGCGTGATCTCGGCCCGGGTGAGGTGCGGGAACACGATGGTGTCGTCGACGCGGTTGAGGAACTCGGGCCGGAAGTGCTGCTTGAGCTCGTCGGTGACCTTCGCCTTCATCCGCTCGTAGTCCGTGCGGCTGTCGGGCCCGGCCGAGAAGCCCATGTTGGCCTTGGAGATGTCCCTCGTGCCGAGGTTGGTCGTCATGATGATGACGGTGTTCTTGAAGTCGACCATCCGACCCTGCGAGTCGGTGAGGCGGCCGTCCTCGAGCACCTGCAGCAGCGAGTTGAAGATCTCCGGGTGGGCCTTCTCGACCTCGTCGAAGAGCACGACGGAGAACGGCTTGCGGCGCACCTTCTCGGTGAGCTGGCCGCCCTCCTCGTAGCCCACGTAGCCGGGAGGCGAGCCGAACAGGCGGCTGACCGTGTGCTTCTCGGAGTACTCGGACATGTCGAGCTGGATCAGCGCGTCCTCGCTGCCGAAGAGGAACTCGGCGAGCGTCTTGGCCAGCTCGGTCTTACCGACACCGGTGGGGCCGGCGAAGATGAACGAGCCACCCGGGCGTCGCGGGTCCTTGAGGCCGGCACGCGTGCGGCGGATCGCCTGGCTGAGCGCCTTGACGGCGTCGTCCATGCCGACGATGCGCTTGTGCAGCTCGTCCTCCATGTGGAGCAGCCGGCTGCTCTCCTCCTCGGTCAGCTTGAACACCGGGATGCCGGTGCTCGCCGCCAGGACCTCGGCGATGAGCTCCTCGTCGACCTCCGCCACGACGTCCATGTCGCCCGACTTCCACTGGGCCTCACGGGCGGCCTTCTCTTGGCGCAGGCGCTTCTCGTCGTCGCGGACGCGGGCCGCACGCTCGAAGTCCTGGCCGTCGATGGCCGACTCCTTCTCGCGGACCAGCTGGGCGATCTTCTCGTCGAACTCGCGCAGGTCCGGCGGAGCCGTCATGCGGCGGATGCGCAGTCGCGCGCCCGCCTCGTCGATGAGGTCGATCGCCTTGTCGGGCAGGAAGCGGTCGTTGACGTAGCGGTCGGCCATGTTGGCGGCCGCGACGAGCGCGCCGTCGGTGATCGTCACGCGGTGGTGGGCCTCGTAGCGGTCACGCAGACCCTTGAGGATCTCGATGGCGTGCGGCAGCGTCGGCTCCTGCACCTGGATCGGCTGGAAGCGCCGCTCGAGGGCCGAGTCCTTCTCGATGTGCTTGCGGTACTCGTCGAGCGTCGTGGCACCGATCGTCTGCAGCTCACCGCGGGCCAGCATCGGCTTGAGGATCGACGCGGCGTCGATGGCGCCCTCGGCGGCACCCGCACCGACGAGCGTGTGGATCTCGTCGATGAAGATGATGATGTCGCCGCGGGTGCGGATCTCCTTGAGGACCTTCTTCAGCCGCTCCTCGAAGTCACCGCGGTAGCGGCTACCGGCCACGAGCGAGCCGAGGTCGAGGGTGTAGAGCTGCTTGTCCTTGAGCGTCTCGGGCACCTCGCCCTTGACGATGTCCTGGGCGAGGCCCTCGACGACGGCGGTCTTGCCGACGCCGGGCTCGCCGATCAGGACTGGGTTGTTCTTGGTGCGGCGGGACAGCACCTGCATGACCCGCTCGATCTCCTTTTCACGCCCGATGACCGGGTCGAGCTTGCCCTCGCGGGCCGCCTGCGTGAGGTTGCGACCGAACTGGTCGAGCACGAGGGAGCCCGCGGGCGTGCCCTCGGTCTGGCCCTGGCCGACGCCGGCGCCGGCCTTCTCGCCGCTCTGGCCACCCTGGTAGCCGGAGAGCAGCTGGATGACCTGCTGACGCACCTTGTTGAGCTCGGCGCCGAGCTTGACGAGCACCTGGGCGGCGACGCCCTCGCCCTCGCGGATGAGGCCGAGCAGGATGTGCTCGGTGCCGATGTAGCTGTGGCCGAGCTGGAGGGCCTCACGAAGGGAGTACTCGAGGACCTTCTTGGCCCGCGGCGTGAAGGGGATGTGGCCGGTCGGGGCCTGCTGGCCCTGCCCGATGATCTCCTGGACCTGGGCGCGAACCGCCTCGAGCGAGATGTCGAGGGACTCGAGGGCCTTCGCGGCGACGCCTTCGCCTTCGTGGATCAGACCCAGGAGGATGTGCTCGGTCCCGATGTAGTTGTGGTTGAGCAGGCGTGCTTCCTCCTGCGCGAGGACAACCACCCTCCGGGCCCTGTCGGTGAACCGTTCGAACATGTTCTTCTCCTGACTGATCGAGAGACATCTCGATGCTATCCGTGCCCGCTGTGGACGAGCACAACCCGACCAACGCGAGCCGGGTGCGTCCTGTTCCCATCCTGAGCGTGATCGGCTCAGGTTCCGCCTCTGTTCGCCGTGGGCGGACAGAACGGGCGCGTCCTACGTGGCTCCTACTCGGGAAGACGGCATGCGCCCCGCCCGCGTTCGACGGTCAGCGTCCCCACCCGACGTCGGAGAGCCGCTGCCCGCCCTCGAGGCGGACGCGCCGGGACGTGATGCGCACATGGGGTCTGCCGTCGTCCGGTGTGTCGTCCGGTGTCATGTCCAGACGATCCAGCAGGTCAGGTCTTGCGCGCCGCCGTCTTCCACAGGCGGCGGATCGGGTGCCGCGGCGCGCGACGGGCGCGTTCAGGAGTGCGGTCAGGGGTGCGTGGTGGCGAACTGTTCGTGGAGAGCCCTGATCTCGGCCTCGAGCTCGGGGGCCGGGCCGTCGACCACCGCGCCCGGCACGACGTCGCGGATCGACAGCGCCGCGACCGGCGATGCCGGCGCGCCCCACGCCGAACGCCACGCCCCCAGCTGCTCCGAGCTGGCGGCGTACACGATGCGCGCGAGGCCCACCCAGGCGTGCGCGGCCGAGCACATCGGGCAGTGCTCGCCCGACGTGTACACCGTCGAGGCCGCGCGCTCCTCGGCCGTGAGGTGCGCGCCGGCCCAGCGGGCGATCGCGAACTCCGGGTGCTGTGTCGCCTCGATCGCGACCACGTGGTTGTGGTCCTCGAACAGCACCTCGCCGTCGCCCGACACGAGCACCGAGCCGAACGGCTCGTCCCCCCGTTCGAGAGCGAGGCGCGCGAGGGAGACCGCCCGCCGCAGGTGCTCGAGATCCACGTCGCTGACCGTCATGCCACCCTCCCCGTCACCAGGGCGAACGTCACGAACGCCCCACCGTCGGCCTCGAGCATGCCCTGGACCGGCGAGGTCGGCTGGCCCTTGAGCTCCATGACCGCACGCTCCCACAGCAGCCAGTTGGCGCACGCGTCCTGCTGCGTGCGCGCCGTGACGCCGCTGAATGCCCGGCTGAACTCCCACTGGCTGCGCAGCCAGTCGGCGGTGTGCCAGGCGGAGGTCTCGGCGCCGACCACACGGTCGATGTGCTCGGGGATCTCGCCGAGCTCGCGCACCTCGGTGGTGAGGGCGGGCGTCGCGACGCCGAGCTGCCCGCCGGGCTTGAGGAACTTCGCGAGGTAGGGCGGGTAGTGGTCGCCGGTGCCGAAGTACTCCCATGCGTCGATGCTGACGATGGCGTCGAACGAGCCTCGCCCGAAGGGCAGTGCGTGCGCGTCGACCCGGACCGGCAGCACCCGGTCGTCGACACCTTCCTTGCGGAAGACCGCCCCGGCCTCGCTCGGGTCGACCCACAGGTCGGCTGCCACCACCTGCACGCCGTACTCCTTCACGAGGAAGACCGAGGTCGCGCCGAGGCCCGACCCGAGGTCGAGCACGCGCATGTCGGGTCGCAGGTCGAGGTCGGCCGCGAGGTCCTCGAGCAGCCAGAGCGGGTGCGGCCCCATGTCGAGGTCGACGAGCCACTTGGCGTCGTACTTCGACGACCGTGGGTAGGCGTCTCGGGTCAGGTGGTCGAGGGCGGGCATGTGCCGATCCTCCGTGACGAGTCCGTATGCCGTCGAGCCCGTTTCACGGAGCGGCGCACCTGCCGGCCCGGTGCGTCAGTCGACGCGCGCGAGCACGTCCGGGGTGAGCGACGCAAGCGAGGTGTGACCCGTCAGGGCGAGCTGCAGGTCGAGCTCGGCCCGGAGGTTGCGCAGCACCTGCGACACGCCGTCGGCGCCGGCGAGCGCGAGGCCGTAGACGTGCGGACGGCCGACGCCCACGGCGGTGGCGCCGAGGGCGAGGGCCACGAAAGCGTCTGCGCCGCAACGGATCCCGCTGTCGAAGATCACCGGCATCCTCGAACCCGCACCCCGCACCACCTCGACGACGTCGGGCAGGGCGTCGAGGGCCGCGACAGACCGGTCGACCTGACGCCCACCGTGGTTGGAGACGTAGATGCCGTCGACACCGGCGTCCACGGCCCGCCGCGCGTCCTCGGGGTGCAGGATCCCCTTGAGCACGATCGGCAGCGACGTCAGCGACCGAAGGCGCGGCAGGTCGTCCCACGTCAGCGAGGGCCGGCTGAACACGTCGAGGAACGTCTCGACGGCAGCACGCGGCTCGGGCGCGGTGAGGTTGTGCCGGGTGGCACCGGGGTGGTTGCGCGACATGGCGAGCAGCGTCGCGACCGCGGCCGGCGTCGGTCGTGGGCGCGGCTGGGGCGCTGCCGCCGCCACCCGCTCGGCGACGAGCCGCCGGAAGACCGGGTCCGACGTGTACTGCGCGATGCCCTCGCCGCGCGCGAACGGCAGGTGCCCGAGGTCGAGGTCGCGCGGCCGCCAGCCGAGGTATGCGGTGTCGAGCGTGACGACGAGGGCCTCGCTGCCGCACGCCTCGGCACGCGACACGAGGCTCTCGACGAGGTCGTCGTCGTTGCTCCAGTAGAGCTGGTACCAGTGCCCGGAGCCGGCGAGCGCGCGGGCGATGTCCTCCATCGGCACCGACGCCTGCGTGCTGATGACCTGGGTGACGCCCTGCTCGCGGGCTCCCCGGGCGACGGCGAGGTCGGCCTCCTCGTGGGCCATCGACAGCACGCCGATGGGGGCGACGAGGAACGGGCTCTCGTGCCGTCGGCCGAAGAGCTCGACACCGAGGTCGCGCTCCGTCGTGTCGACGAGCATGCGCGGCACGACCCGCCACCGGTCGAAGGCCTGCGCGTTCGCTGCGGCGCTCGCCTCCGACCCCGCGGACCCCGCGACGTAGGCAAAACCCCTGCGGGACATGGCCTTCCGTGCAGCCGTCTCGAGCCGGGCGCCGTCGGTCGGGACCTCCGGTCGGTGGCCGAAGGCACCTGCGCGGTAGATGGCGGACTGCACGGTCCGGCCGAAGCCCTCCGACGGCATACCTGCTCCTCGCGTCGCGGCCGGGCGCATCGTCGCGCCCGGACCTCGCCCATCCTGCTACGTGCGGTCGCTCCGCCGGCGCGTCACCACGTGACCGAGATCGACTCGCGCCACCAGCGCTCGAGGTCGTCCACCGGCTCGGCGGCGCCGCGGCTCCAGAGCCGCAGGTAGAGCTCGACGGGACGGCCCGTCCAGACCTGGTCGACGTCTTTCGTGTCGGGGGAGCCCGGCCGCACCCTCCGGGTCGCGACCGGCCGGCCGGTCGCGAGGTCGACGAGCCAGGCAACGTCGCAGCCGTCGGGGGCCACGAGCAGGAGTGTCGAGTCCGTGGACCCGTCGGGGGAGGCTCCCTTGCGGCTGCGGGTGACGAAACCGACGAGCAGCTCGTCGATGCCGTCGACGGCGACCTCGGGGGCGATCCACGTCTCCTCGGCGCGGGCCGGTCGACCCAGCCGTGCGCCCAGGGCGTCGACCGCGTGGATCGTCGTCTCGTGGCACTGGCGCCGGGTCCAGAAGAGCCGGGGAGGCGGGGCGTCCTTGAGGAAGACGAGAGCCTCGAGGTCGTCGGGAGCGTCGACGATCGCCTGCAGCAGGCCGGTCGCTCCCTCGTCGAACCACCCCAGTACGTCCGGCGAGGCGCGACCCTCGACCTCGAGCTGCTCGGGCTGGTCGACCGGCCTCCCTCGGAGGTGGCTCGCCGCCCAGCGGTGGACCATGCCCTGGTGGGCCACCAGGTCGAGCACGGTCCAGCCGGGGCAGGTGGGCACGGGCGCGTCGAGGCCGGCGGCCATGCTGTTGGCGCGCAACACCGTCGACGCCGCTCCGAGCGCGTCACCGAGGCCGTCGACGGAGACGCCGAGTGGTCCGGGTGTCCGTAGCGCGTCGTCGTCGAAGGTCACCGTCACAGCTCCTGCACGTGTCGGGCCAGCAGGGCCAGGGCGGTCGACCCCTTCTCGTTGGCGACCTTGCCGTCGGGGGAGGCGTAGGTCAGTCGCAGCAGCACGTTGCCGACCTGCACGACGCCGACGTAGGCGTGCACGGTGCCGGTGGCGGACTCACGGGTCAGGTCGACCCGGCCCAGCGGCATACCTTCTGCGACGTCGCGTCGCTGGTTGGCCACCGTCGTCGTCGCGCCCTTGCCGGGCCCGGGTGCCCGGCATGACGCAGCGGCGTCGAGGACCGGCTCGGCGGCCCTGGCCGCCGTGGCGATGTCGGGGTAGGTGATGGCGGCGACGTCGGCGCGAACGCCGGCCGAGCCGTCCCACGACCGGGCGTACGCGTCGGGCCCGGCGGCCCTCGCCAGCCCCGGGGTGCCGGGGCAGGCTGCCACGTCGACGCGCCCGCCCGAGGCGGAGCGGGTCAGCCCCGACACGTCGTAGCCCTCGAGGTATGCCGTCACGGCTGCGGGTTCGTGCACGCGCGGCGGCGTCAGGCTCGACGGGGGAGCGAGCGGCTCGTCCGGCGTCGTCGCTGCCGTCGTGACGGCGCCCTTCGTGGAGGGGATCGCCTCGGACGTCGTGGCGGCCGGGTCGGAGCACGCAGCCAGCCACGGGACGAGGGCGAGCGGGGCCACGGCAGCCAGGAGGGCTCGGGTCGGCGGTCGACGCATGGCAGCGAGTCTGCCCCATGGCGCCGCGCTCACCGGGGAGCGGGCAGGCAGCCTGTGGCGACGGCGGTAGATTTGCCGGGCGGGTCGGCCACCGTCGCCCGCCGCAGTCCCCGACAGCGCGGGGCCGGCACCCCGGTCCCGACATCCCGACACCACCCGAGCACCACCCGGAGGCCCCCGTGGACGCCAGCGACCTGCTGCGCAACTCGCTCCTGCAGCTGTCCAAGCAGGAGAAGATCCGAGACGTCATCGAGAAGGCGCCTGTGTCGCGCTCGGTCGTCAAGCGCTTCGTCCCCGGCGCCGAGCGCGCCGACGTCGTGGGTGCCGCCGCCGAGATCTCCGCCTCCGGCCGGCTGTCGACGATCGACTACCTCGGCGAGGACACCACCGACATCGCCCAGGCCCGGCACACCCGCGACGCCTACGTCTCGCTCCTCACGGCGCTGCGCGACCAGGGCCTCACCGAGGGTGGCACGGTCGAGGTGTCCCTCAAGCTGAGCGCCCTGGGCCAGGCCCTGCCGGGCGACGGCAACGCGATCGCCCTCGACCATGCCCGTGAGATCTGCCGGCTCGCCGCCGAGGCGGGCACGACCGTGACCCTCGACATGGAGGACCACACGACGACCGACCTCACGCTCGACGCGCTGCGCGAGCTCCGCGCGGACTTCCCGACGGTCGGTGCCGTGCTGCAGGCGTACCTCTACCGCACCGAGGCCGACTGCCGGGACCTCGCACACGCCGGTTCGCGTGTGCGCCTCTGCAAGGGCGCCTACAAGGAGCCCGAGTCGGTCGCCTTCCAGGCCGGCGCCGAGGTCGACAAGTCCTACGTCCGCTGCCTCAAGATCCTCATGCAGGGCGAGGGCTACCCGATGGTGGCCTCGCACGACCCTCGGCTCATCGAGATCGCAGGGGCGCTCGCGGGCCAGGCCGGGCGCGACCCGAAGTCGTTCGAGTACCAGATGCTCTACGGCATCCGCCCCGACGAGCAGAAGCGCATCGCCGACCGCGGCGACCAGATGCGCGTCTACATCCCGTACGGCCAGGAGTGGTACGGCTACCTCATGCGCCGCATGGCCGAGAAGCCGGCCAACGTCATGTTCTTCCTGCGCGGCGTCGCGACCAAGGGCTGAGGGGGGCGCACCATGACGACGACGGCGATCTTCGGTGCAGGGGTCATGGGCGAGACGCTCGTCTCGGGCCTCATCCGGTCCGGACGCACGCCCGGCGACCTCGTCGTCACCGGCCGCACCCCCGACAAGGTCAACGCGCTCGCCGAGCGCCATGGCGTACGCGTCCTGCCGAACGCCGAGGCCGCCGAGGCCGCCGACACCCTCGTGCTGTGCGTCAAGCCGCAGGACATGGCCGGCCTGCTCGACGAGATCCGTGACCACGTCGCGCCCGGCAACGCCGTCGTGTCGCTCGCCGCCGGCATCACGACCGAGTTCCTCGAGTCCCGCCTGCCCGAGGGCACGTCCGTCATCCGCGTCATGCCCAACACCCCCGCGCTCGTCGACCAGGGGATGGCCGGTATCTCGCCCGGCAGCCACTGCACCGACGAGCACCTGGCCGAGGCCGAGGCCCTGCTCAGCTCGTGCGGCAAGGTCGTGCGGCTCGCCGAGAAGCACCTCGACGCGGTGACGGCGATCTCCGGCTCCGGGCCCGCCTACATCTTCTACGTCGTCGAGGCGATGATCGAGGCAGGGGTCGTGCTCGGGCTGCCGCGGGCGACGTCGACCGAGCTCGTCGTCCAGACCCTCTACGGCGCTGCGACGATGCTCCGCGAGACGCACGAGCACCCGACGGTGCTCCGCGAGCAGGTCAGCTCGCCGGGTGGCACGACGGTCGCCGCCCTGCGCCAGCTCGACGACCACAAGGTGCGTGCGGCGTTCGTGACGGCCATGGAGGCTGCGGCGGCGCGGTCCAAGCAGCTCGCGTCGGGTCAGCCCTGATCGCTCGTCCGCTCGTCGGGTTGTCCGCTCGTCGGGTTGTCCGCTCGTCGGGTTGCCGGCCCGCCGAGTCGTACTCGATGGTGCCGCGCACCCGCGTCCACGGTCCGAGGGCGTTCCTCGACGTCCAGTAGCTGTACGCGCGTGCGGTGGCGCGCACGCGACGCACGTGACGTGGGGGCCCGAGGGCGGGCACAGTGGAGGCGTGCCCGCACGCGACTCAGACCTTCCCGAGAGCGCCGGACCCGGAGGCTCCGCGGACCCCGCGGACCCGTCGGACGGCTCGTCTGCCACCTCACCGGCCGGGGCGGCACCCGCCCACGGTCAACGTATGCACCTCCACGCGGTCGCGCCCGACGACTGGCAGTCGCACCGCGACGTGCGGCTGGCGATGCTCCAGGACGCGCCGGACGCCTTCTGGTTCACCTACGCCGACGAGGCCGTCTACGACGAGGCCGACTGGCGCGAGCGCATCGAGGGAGCGTGGCTGGTGCAGGCCCGTGACGCCGAAGGGATCATCGGCAGCGCCGGGCTCGGGTCGCACTGGGAGCCTGAGAGGGCGACCACCGCGACGCTCTTCGGCATGTACGTCGCGCCGAGGGCACGTGGGCGCGGCGTGGGGGAGGCGCTGGTCCGTGCAGTGCTCGACGAGGCGCGGCGGCTCGGCAAGTCCGAGGTCCTCCTCGAGGTCACCAGCTCCAACGCGCCCGCCGAGGCCCTCTACGCCCGCTGCGGGTTCGAGCGCACCGGAGCTGTCCACGAGCACCCGCGCCGTCCCGACCTGACCGAGATCGAGATGGTGCACCGGTTCTGAGCACCACTGTCGGCCAGCGCGGTTCGTCGTCACTTCCCCGAGGATGCCGAACGTTCACCCACCCGCGGGTGCGCTCGCGCAATGGGTCGTGCGAAGGTGGACCACATGACCGACATCATCGTGCGTCCCCTCGGCGAGGACGACTGGGAGGACTACCGCTCCGTCCGTCTCTCGGCCCTGCGTGAGTCCCCCGAGGCTTTCGTCGCCACGGCCGAGGAGGAGGAGGCCTTCGACGAGTCCTTCTGGCGCGAACGCATGCAGCGGTCCGCCCGCATCGTCGCGGAGCGCGAGGGCAACGCGGTCGGCGTCGTCAGCGTCGGCACGGCCAAGGCGACCGAGGGGTCGGCGGGCGAGCTCTTCGGCCTCTGGGTGCGCCCCGAGGCGCGCGGCCTGGGCGTCGCGACCCGGCTCGTCAAGCACGGGGCCGAGCTCGCCGCCAGGCGCGGCAACTCGCACCTCGTCTACTGGGTCGGCACCGACAACGGCCGTGCCGTCGCCTTCGCGAGCGGCATGGGCTTCCGGCCCACCGACTACCGCCGCCCCATGGGGGTCGTCAGCGAGGAGGACGGCGACGAGGAGGTCGCGATGGTGCTGCCCCTCGGCGACGACCCCGGCCCCCAGCCCCACCTCTGACGCCCCGGCGCCCGGCCGGGAACCAGGCTCAGGAGCCCACGAGACGAACCCCACCATCCCGTATGCCGGGAGGGCGGGGTTCGCTTGCGCGAGAGGCGGTTTCGCTCAGGGGCGGGCCGCGAAGCGCTCGATCAGCTCGGTGGGGCCGCTGACGATGAGCATGTGGTGCGCCGAGATCTTCGTCTGCGGGACGGCGTACGTGAAGTCCTCGCCGGGGGCCTTGACGCCGACGATGGTGACGCCGTACTTGCGGCGCACCTGGCTCTGCTCGAGCGTGAAGCCGATGGTCTCGTTCGGCGGCTTGAGCTTGACGATGGCGAAGCCGTCGTCGAACTCGATGTAGTCGAGCATCTTGCCGTTGACGAGGTGGGCGACCCGTCGCCCCGAGTCGGCCTCGGGGGAGATGACGTGGTGCACGCCGATGCGGTCGAGGATGCGCTTGTGCTCGGGCGACATCGCCTTGGCCCAGATCGAGGGGACCCCGGCGTCGACGAGGTTGGCGGCCGCGAGGACCGAGGACTCCACCGACGACCCGATGCCGACGATGGCGATCTTGGGCTCGGCGTCACGGATCATGTCGAGTCCCGTCGCGTGCGACAGGTCGGCGTGCACCACCTTCGCGAC
This sequence comes from Terrabacter terrigena, assembly GCF_042676085.1. NCBI lineage: Bacteria > Bacillati > Actinomycetota > Actinomycetes > Micrococcales > Intrasporangiaceae > Terrabacter > Terrabacter terrigena. Next base: position 155,350 of record NZ_JBHTKH010000002.1, on the reverse strand, counting down.
CTTGTTGACGTAGCTCTCGGCGATCGCGTTGTCGCGCTCGACGGCGATGACCCGGTGCCCGAGCCGGGTGAGCTCGAGCGCCACGGCCGAGCCGAAGCGTCCCAGCCCGATGACGATCACGTCGTCGTCGAAGAGCCGGTTGCGGCCCATGGGTTGTACCTCCGTCGTCGGGGGAGCGTTTCCGCGATAGCGTCTCAATCATGCCAACTCAGGCCAGGGTCGTCTGGGACTCCTCCTTCACGAGGTACAACTTCGGCCCCACGCACCCGATGGCACCGGTGCGCCTCGACCTCACGGCACGCCTCTGCGAGTCACTCGGGATCTTCGACACCGACGGCGTCGAGGTCGTCGGGGCCGAAGTGGCCTCCGACGAGCTCCTCGCGACGATCCACGACGCCGACTACCTCGCCGCGGTCAAGGCCGCCTCGGCCGACCCGCGCTCCGCCGACGAGGCCTATGGCCTGGGCACCGAGGACGACCCCGCCTTCGAGGGCATGCACGAGGCCAGCTCGCGGGTCGTGCAGGGCACCGTCGACAGCTGCCGCGCCGTCTGGGAGGGCGAGGCCGCGCACGCCGTGAACTTCACCGGCGGGCTGCACCACGCGATGCGCGGGACTGCTAGCGGCTTCTGCGTCTACAACGACATCGCGGTGGGCATCCAGTGGCTGCTCGACCACGGGGCCGAGCGCGTCGCGTACGTCGACGTCGACGTCCACCACGGCGACGGCGTCGAGCGCATCTTCTGGGACGACCCCCGGGTGCTCACCATCTCGGTCCACGAGAGCGGCCGTGCGCTCTTCCCGGGCACCGGCTGGCCAGGCGACGTCGGCGGCAAGGACGCAGAGGGCACAGCGGTCAACGTCGCGCTCCCGCCGGGCCTGTCCGACGCCGGTTGGCTCCGCGCGCTGCACGCCGTGGCCGACCCCGTGGTCCGCGCCTTCAAGCCCGACGTCCTCGTCACGCAGCACGGGTGTGACACCCACACCGAGGACCCCCTTGCGCACTTCGCAGTCACGGTCGACGCCCAGCGCGCCGCCGCCGACGCGATGCACCGGCTCGCCCACGAGGTCTGCAACGGGCGCTGGGTGGCCCTCGGCGGAGGCGGCTACGAGGTGGTCGGGGTCGTGCCCCGCACGTGGACCCACCTCACGGCGATCGCCGCCCACGCCCCGATCAAGACGTCGGTGGAGGTGCCCGAGGAATGGCGCTCCCACGTCGAGCAGCTGTTCGGGCGGCCGGGCCCTCGGCGCATGGGAGACCTCACCGCCGAGGACGGACCGCTCTGGTGGCGGTCGTGGGAGATGGGCTACGACCCGGCCAGCGAGGTCGACCGCGCGGTCATGGCCACGCGCACCGCCGTCTTCCCCCTCCACGGACTCGACATCCACTTCGACTGAGTCCTTGGCGCCTCGCTTCGCTGCGGCGCGTGCCGCGGCGCCCTTGGCGGGCAAACCCCACTCGGATCCGGACCGAAAAAGGGGACTGAGTGTTCTTTCGATCGGGGGTAGGGTGGCCGGCACGGCGACGACGGGCCTGACGATCCTGAGCCGAGCACGACCAGAGGCCGTCCGCGATCCGCGGCGGCGAAGGTGTGGTGGCACAGCGACATTCCCCATCGCCCACACCTCCGGGGCACCAACCCTCTGGAGGTGAACGGAATGCAACCAACCCAACCCACGACCCTGGCTCCGCGCGTGCTCGCGCGCGACCTCGGCACCGTCGAGGCCGGCAGCCCTGCCACGCTCGCCGGCTGGGTCCACCGGCGCCGCGTCCTCGCGAGCGTCACGTTCCTCGTGCTGCGCGACCGCTCGGGCCTGGCGCAGGTCGTCGTCAAGGACGACGCGACCGTCGCGCAGATCGCCGGTCTGCCCGAGGAGACCGTCGTCGAGGTGACGGGCACCGTTTCGGCCAACCCGGCAGCGCCGGGTGGTGCCGAGCTCGTCGAGCCGACCGTCAGGCCCCTGACCGAGCCTGCGGCAGCGCCGCCGGTCGAGCTGTGGCGCCCGACGTTCGGCGCCGGGCTCCCGACGCACCTCGACCACGCCGCGGTCACGCTTCGGCACCCGAGACACCGCGCGGCCTGGCAGATCGCCGGCGCCTCGCTGCGCGGGTTCCGTTCTGCGTTGGGCTCGCTCGAGTTCACCGAGATCGCGACGCCGAAGCTCGTCGGCACCGCGACCGAGTCGGGCGCCAACGTCTTCACGGTCGACTACTTCGGCCGCACCGCCTACCTGGCGCAGAGCCCGCAGCTCTACAAGCAGATGCTCGTCGGCGTGTTCGAGCGGGTCTTCGAGGTCGGCCCGGTCTTCCGCGCCGAGCCACACGACACCGTGCGCCACCTCGCGCAGTACACCTCGCTCGACGCCGAGCTCGGCTTCATCCGCGACCACCGCGACGTGCTGGCCGTCCTGCGCGCCGCCGTCGCAGGCATGGTCGAGGGCATCACCACGTATGCCGGCGACGCCGCTGCGCTCCTGGGCGTCGAGCTGCCGCAGGTGCCGGAGGAGTTCCCCGTGATCCACTTCCGGGACGCGCTGGCGAAGGTCGGCGCCGACCCCGACGAGCCCGACCTCAGCCCCGCGCACGAGCGCGCGCTGGGGGAGTGGGCGCGGACCGCATACGGCTCCGACTTCCTCGCGGTCGAGGGCTACCCGATGACCAAGCGGCCGTTCTACACGCACCCGCAGCCGGGGGACGAGCGGTGGAGCAACAGCTTCGACCTGCTCTTCCGCGGTCTCGAGCTGACGACGGGCGGCCAGCGCCTGCACCGGCCGTCCGACTACACCGCCGCGATGGCGCGGACCGGCACCGACCCTTCGGTGCTGGCGGGCTACCTCGACGCGTTCGAGCACGGCATGCCTCCACATGGCGGGTTCGCGATCGGTCTGGAAAGGTGGGTGGCACGCCTGACAGGTGCCGAGAACGTGCGCGAGGTGACGCTCTTCCCGCGCGACCTGCACCGTCTGGAGCCGTGACGTTCGTGGGGCGAGGAGCCGACCAGCCGGGAGATCCACAGGGGTCCCACCGGCGTGTCGAGTTGCGTCACGACGATTCGTTACACCGTTCGCTTCCCCTCCAGTCACATCTGCCCCTAGTGTTGCTTCTTGCACCTGCGTGAAGTTTCGTCGGAGGGGAAGCCGTCGACGCGCGGGTGCGAACCCACCTGAAGATCGGGGTAACACATGTCGAATGAGCGCCAGCTCGCCGAGGTGCGGTTTCTAACCGTCGCCGAGGTCGCCTCGATCATGCGCGTGTCGAAGATGACGGTCTACCGACTCGTCCACGGCGGAGACCTTCCTGCCGTACGCGTCGGCCGCTCCTTCCGGGTTCCGGAGGACGCGGTGCACAAGTACCTCCAGACGTCCTACATCGACACCGCGTGAACACAGCGTGACACCCGCGTCACGACGCACCCGAAGGGGCGGCCACGACCACCAGGTCGAGCCGCCCCTTCGGCGTTCGGGCAGGTGGGCAGGTTGACAACGTGACGCTCCTTTTGGGCCAGAGGCCCCGTACGCGCTACGCTGTGGAGCCTGTTCGGCTCGTGAAGTTCGACCTACCCTCTCCGAGGTGTGTCGACGCAGGTCGGCATCAGCTCAGTCAGAGACAAGTCGCACGACAAGGACAAACATGGGTTCTGTCATCAAGAAGCGCCGCAAGCGGATGGCGAAGAAGAAGCACCGCAAGCTGCTGCGCAAGACGCGTCACCAGCGTCGCAACAAGAAGTGACCTGAGCTTTCAGGTTTCGGCGGATCGCCCCGCACGCTCTCGACCCTCACCCACGGTGGGGGTCGTTCGCGTCTCGGGACGCTGCCGTCGCGGCCGTGTCGCATCCGCGAGACGCTCGCCACATCCGGGCCCGGAGCGGGTGCGCCGACCATCTGGGCCACGACCCATCGGTAGGCTTCACGTGACGGTAGGGGCCGACGACAGGAGGACGTGATGGCAAAGGTCGTCCTCGTCACGGGGGTGTCCCGCTACCTCGGCGGCCTCTACGCGCGCCGCCTGTCGGCCGACCCCTCGATCGAGCGGATCCTCGGGGTCGACGTCGTGCCCCCGAAGCACTCGATCGGGCGGGCCGAGTTCGTGCGCGCCGACATCCGCAACCCGATGATCGGGCGCATCATGGCGCAGGCCGCGGTCGACACGGTCGTGCACATGAACGTCATCGCGACCCCCAAGGACACCGGCGGGCGGGTGACGCAGAAGGAGATCAACGTCATCGGCACGATGCAGCTGCTCGCTGCCTGCCAGAAGTCCGAGTCGGTCACGCGCCTCGTCGTGAAGTCGTCGGCCGCCGTCTACGGCTCCTCGCCGCGCGACCCCGCGATGTTCAGCGAGGACATGAACCCCAAGACGCTGCCGCGCACCGGTTTCGGGAAGGACTCCGTCGAGGTCGAGGGCTACGTGCGGGGCTTCTCCCGCCGCCGGCCAGACGTCGAGATCACGATGCTCCGCTTCGCCAACGTCGTGGGCCCGAGCATCCACACCGCCATCACCGACTACTTCTCGCTACCTGTGGTGCCCGTCCCGCTCGGGTTCGACGCCCGGTTCCAGTTCGTCCACGAGAACGACGCCACCGCCGCGATGATCCTGGCCACCACCGGGCCCGCCGTGGGCATCGTCAACGTGGCCGGCGACGGCTTCCTCACCGTCACGCAGTGCACGGCCATCGCCCGCCGCCCGATCCTGCCACTGCCCCTCGCGGCGGCCGGCGTCATCGGCAACGTCGTCAAGCGCAGCGGCCTGGCCGACTTCTCGTCCGACCAGCTCACCTTCCTCGCGTTCGGGCGCGGCCTCGACACGCACCGCATGCGCTCGGTGTTCGGCTTCGAACCGCACTACTCGACCCGCGCCGCCTTCGAGGACTACGCCAGCCACCTGCGCCCGGCCGTGCCCGGCGTGGAGGGTGTCGGCGACGTCGTCAGCGATGCTGCCGGCGGCACCGCGGCGGCCATCGCCCGAGTCTTCGACAGGATCCAGCCGTGACGACCCAGCCGACCGAGCCCAGCCAGTCGAGCCAGTCGAGCGAGCCGGCCGTGCAGACCGAGCCGCCGGCGCCCGCACGCCGTGCTGCGTCGAAGGCAACGTCGAAGGCCACGTCGAAGGCTGCGTCGAAGGCCACGTCGAAGGCTGCGTCGAAGGCTGCGTCGGACGCCTCGGACCGGACCGCTTCGGCTGAGAAGAGACCGCCGAAGAAGAGGGCGCCGAAGAAGGCCGCGTCGAAGAAGGCCGCGCCGAAGACGGCGGAGACGGCGGAGACGGCGAAGCCGGCCGCGACGAAGGCGGCGCCGTCGAAGACGGCAGCGCAGAAGCCCGCTGCGACCAGGAAGGCCGCTGTGAAAACCACCGGGGCGACGGGCGACAGCCCGGCGGCCTCGCGCCCGACACGGGCGACCCCGGCAGGGTCGCGTTCGGGCGGGGCGTTCGCCGCTGGTGCCGCACGGGCCTCGGGCGAGCGGCGTCGCCGCACCGGCACGCCCCTGCTGCCGACGCAGCCGGTCGAGGTGAGCGACGCGCGCCGCAGGTCGGTCGGCGCGGCCAGCCCGACGCTTCCCGACGAGGCCGTCGGGGTGACCGACACCCCGGTGACCGTCGACGTGGCGACCGAGCAGCGCGACGACACTACACCCGAGATCGCACCGGCCCCCGAGGCCACCGTCGTCGAGGCATCCGCCGACGGCGGTCCATCGGCCGGTGACGCGGCGACCCCAACGCCGACCTCGCCCCCTGGGACCTCACCCACGCCGACCCCACCCACCTCGCCGACCTCACCCACAGCGACGACGCCGTCCACGCCGCGCACCCGGCCGAGCAGGGCCTCGATGCGCTCCACGCGTCGCACCGCGAGCGGCGAGCCGACCCGCCTGCACGCCGTGCCCCCGGTGCACGAACCCCCAAGCGTCGACCAGGCGGACGCCCCGGGGGCGGGACGGCATACGCGAGCGGGTGACGACGGCTGGGAGCGCGCACTGACGTCCGGCCTGCAGTCGCGCGCCGAGAAGCTCGTCGGTGCGGTGCTCGAGGGGGCCGAGTTCACCTCCGAGTCACGGCCCGGTCCCGCCGAGCTCGTCGAGCTCGCCGTCAACGTGCTCCGTGCCGCGGCGACGTCGGCCGGTATGCCGGCCGAGGACGTCGAGCGCCAGGTCGCCGAGACGCTCGCCTACCTGCGCCGGCGCCTGTCGGGTGACTACGTCGTCGACGAGTTCGGCTTCGACGAGGACTACACGATCAACGTCCACCTGCCCCTGCTGCGGCCGCTGTACAAGAAGTGGTTCAGGGTCGAGGTGCGCGGCATCGAGAACATCCCCGACGACGGCGGCGCCCTCGTCGTCGGCAACCACTCCGGCACCGTCGCCATGGACTCCCTCATGACGCAGGTCGCCGTGTACGACGAGCACCCGAAGAAGCGTCACCTGCGCATGCTCGGAGCCGACCTCGTCTTCCAGATGCCCTTCATCGGCACCATGGCCCGCCGCTCCGGCACGACCCTCGCGGCCAACACCGACGCCGAGCGGCTGCTCGCGGGCGGCTCGCTCGTCGGGGTCTGGCCCGAGGGCTTCAAGGGGGTCGGCAAGCCGTTCAGCGAGCGCTACAAGCTGCAGCGCTTCGGTCGCGGTGGCTTCGTCTCGGCGGCCCTGCGCGCCGGCGTGCCGATCGTGCCGGTCTCCATCGTCGGAGCCGAGGAGATCTACCCCATCCTCGGCAACATGCCGGCCGTCGCCAGGCTGCTCGGCCTGCCGTACGCCCCGATCACGCCGACGTTCCCGCTGCTCGGCCCGCTCGGGATGGTTCCGCTGCCGAGCAAGTGGCTCATCGAGTTCGGTCCGCCGATCCAGACGACCACCTTCGGGCCGGAGGCCGCCGACGACCCCATGCTCGTCTTCGACCTCACCGACCAGGTGCGCGAGACGATCCAGCAGACGCTCTACAGCCTGCTCATGCAGCGCAAGTCCGTCTTCCTCTGACGTCCCTGGACTGGTCGACGGGCCGCGACGACGGCCCGAAGACCACCTCGGGCGGCCGGATCGACGACCTGTCATCGGGCCGTGCGGCGCTGCCCGCGGCGCGGCGATCCGGTCAGCAGCTCCGTGCAGCTCCGGATGCCGCGGTAGCCGTCAGGGGAGGCGCGGCGGGAGGGGCAGCTTCGGGAGCGTCGTCGTGGGGAGACGGGGGAGGGCAGGTGGCGTGATGACCACCGGTGGCAGCGGGATCGTCGCACCGGGCAGGGGCAGCGTGACGCCGCCGCCGCCGCCGACCCTGACGGTCGTGCTCGAGACGCCCACGTGGGGCAGGCTGACGGTCGCCCCCGGGAGGGTGACGCCGCCCCCGCCGACGCCGACCGACGTGCTGTTGACGCCCGCGCCGGGCAGGTTGATCGTGCCGCCGGGCAGGGTGACCTCACCCGTCACGTCGACGCCGCCGCGCGGCAGTGAGGGCAGTGTCGCGCTCGGCAGGCCTCCGCTGGGGAGCGTCGCGGACGGCGGTTGGGTTCGGGGGAGCGACGCGGACGGCCGCGGAGCCGGGGAAGACGGGCGTGGCAGTGTGGTCCCGCTCGTGGGGCGGACGGTGATGATGCTGCTGAGCAGCTGCTTGGCCTGCTCGGCGCGGTCGCCGCAGGCACTGCACGACGCGATCTCGCGCAGCGTGGCCACCTGCCCCGCGCCCAGCAGGTCGCGCAGCCGCTGCCACGACGGCAGCGAGTCCGCCGGCACGCGCGGCCGCATGGCGTCGACCTGCGGGATCGCCCGCGTGTAGAAGTCGGACAGCTCGGAGAGGGCGTCGGCCCGACCCTCGCTGCGGTAGATGTCGAGCAGGATCGTCTGCGCGCGCCTCGTGGCGTCGGAGGCCGAGTCGTAGGCCGTGTCGAGGTCGTGGGTCGACGGCTGGCCGCGGTCGATCAGGTTGCGCGCCTCGCCGATGTGCTCCTGCGCCTGCGCCAGGTAGGTCAGGCCCTGCTCGTAGCGCGAGCCGGACAGCTGGACAGCCGCGCGGTCGAGGAGCTGCTTGACGCCGTAGAGCGCGTCGCCGGGCACCGCCGACCTCGAGGCGAAGCCGAGCGCGCCACCGATGACCAGGACGGCTGCGGCTGCTGCCGCAAGGAACTTCAGCGGTCGCGCGGCGACACGGAGCACCGAGACGGTGCCGCCCGAACCGTTGTGCTCGGGGCCAGTGGCTCGCTGGGTGGCCTGCGCCGAGGTGCTCTCGAGGGGGCCCTCCAGCTCGGTGCTGGTGGGGCTGAGGGTGTCGCCGTCAGCAGGGTCGAGGGGGACGACCGGGACGATCGCCCGGGGGTCATCGGCCAGGAGCCTGGCGCGCAGGTCGGACACGAACTCGGCGCGCGGGGCGAGCCTGGCCTGGTCGACCGCCTGGACGGCGTGGAGCACGGCGACGAGCTCGAGGATGCCGGGGTCGGTGACCCGCTCGCCGTCGAGGGCGCGCTGCAGCAGCTCGCCGTCGGCGTTGGCGCCGAGGTCCATGTTCCCCTCCTTCGGTCTCGGGTGCTGGTGTCTGGGGTGGATCGGGTGTGGTGCGGTGTGGAGCGAGGGTCGTGGTGCCGGTCTGCGGGTGGGGCTGGTCGGGCTCTGGTCGGGGGCTGGGGTCTGCGCGCGTGCCCGTCACGGCGAGCGGTGGCCGGGCGCGGGACCCGGGGGCCCGAGCAGGCCTGCCGCGGCACGGCATACCTCAGGTGTAACGGCAAGGGGTGGGTGGTGCAGGTTGTTCGTCAGGGGCTCCGGCACCATCGTCGCTGCCATCGAGCCGCCTGCGTTCACGCGATCCACGGTCGCGCCGGTCGGCGCGCCGAGCGTTGGTCCGGGCCCACACGCACCGTCCCTACGTCGAGAGAACGACGCGGGTGGCAGTGGGGTTACGGGGTTCACAGCTCGACTCCTTCGAGCGACTTGCGCAGGGCGCGGGTGGCGCGGAGCTGGAGCTGCTTGACCGCCCCCTCGGACTTGCCGATCACCTTGGCGGTGTCGGCGAGACTGAGGCCCTGGAGGAAGCGCAGGGTGATGCACTCGGCCTGGTCGGGCCCGAGGCCCTTGATCGCCTCGACCAGCCGTTCGTCGCGCAGCCGGGTGAGGACCTCGGCATCGGGGGCGTCGACGCGCTCGTCGGCGTCGCGCATGTCGGCGGTCGCCACCTCGAAGCGGAACTTCGCGGACTTCACGTGGTCGGCGATGAGGTTGCGGGCGATCGTGACGAACCACGCCGCGATGTCCTTGCCCTGCCAGGTGAACGAGTCGATGCGTCGCATGGCCCGCAGGAAGGTCTCGGACGTGAGGTCCTCGGCGAGGGACCGGTTGGCCACCCGCACGAGGACGTAGCGGAAGACCGTGTCGACGTAGCTGTCGTAGAGCTGGGCGAAGGCCTCCTTGTCGCCGCCCTGGGCCAGCTCGACGAGCGCCGCGATCCGGGCCTGGTCGGCGGCGTCGCGCTCGGGGTGCAGGTGGCGGGGGCCGATCGACCCCGGCGGGGTCGGACCGACGTCGACGTGCGCCGCGCTCTCGTTGGCGAGCGAGGCCCAGAGGGCGTCGAGGGCCGACCGCCACGTCGGCAGCGACCGTGCGAGGGCAGGCGGGACCGACACCATCGCCGGGACCGTCCGCGGCGCGGAGACAGGGCCGAGTCGGCGGGCCGACGTCCTGTTCGAGCGCATTGGGGACAGTCTGTCGGAACGGAGGGCCGTCTGGGAGTTCGATCTGCTTTTGTGGTGCACGACCTACTCACCGGTACGCTCTCGCCCCATGCGTCCCAACCATGCAGGTGGCGCGGCCCCGGGGGAGACCGCCGCGCCTAGAGTGGGGAGCATGACGAGCGAGCAGCCCGCAGCCGAGGACGTGCCGCGAGTGGTCCTGCTCGGTCGCCCCGGCTGCCACCTGTGCGACGAGGCCCGCGAGATCGTGGCCCGCGTGACCTCGGAGCTCGGCGTCGAGTGGTCCGAGCAGTCGATCGACGACGACCCCGAGCTGTTGCACCGCTACGCCGAGCAGATCCCCGTGACCTTCGTCGACGGCCGCCGCCACGACTTCTGGCGGGTCGACGAGGCCCGGCTGCGCGCGGCCCTGCGCTGACCAGGTCGGGCGGCCGGGGCCCCGTCGACCACGACCTGCCTCGAGAGCGCGTCCCATGCCGTGGTAAGCCGCCGAAAGTCAACTTTGTGCATGGCTTCACAAACGTCTAGCCTGAACAGGTCCCCACGTGCTCCGCGTTCGGCCCGCCTCCGGCCCGGACGCCTCGCTGAGAGGAGCCGGTGAGCAAGCGTGTCCGCCGACCCTGCACTGCGTCGAGAGATCCCCGACGCGACCGTCGCGCGGCTCCCCGAGTACCTTCGCACGCTCTCGCGCCTCGCTGAGGACGGCGTCCTGTCGGTCTCGTCCGAAGAGCTCGCTGCCGAGGTCGGAGTGCGCTCCGCGCAGCTGCGCAAGGACCTCAGCCACCTCGGCTCCTACGGCGTGCGTGGTGTCGGCTACGACGTCGAGACGCTCGCGCTCGAGATCTCCCGGGCGCTGGGGCTCACCGAGGACTGGCCCGTCGCGATCGTCGGTATGGGCAACCTCGGGCACGCGCTCGCCTCCTACTCCGGATTCGTCACCAAGGGTTTCCGCATCGTCGGCCTCTACGACGACGACCCGGCCCTGGCCGACGAGCGGGTCGTCGGGGTGCGCATCCGCCCCCTGCGCGAGCTCGTCGACCACCACCAGGTCGACCCCATCGCGATCGGTGTCATCGCGACGCCTGCGCCCGCCGCGCAGGCAGTCTGCGACGCCCTGGTCGGCGCGGGCATCAGCTCGATCCTCAACTTCGCACCGGCAGTCCTCTCGGTGCCCGACGGCGTCGACGTACGCCGCGTCGACCTCTCCACGGAACTGCAGATCCTCGCCTTCCACGCCCAGCGCAAGTCGCTCGCCGCGGGAGACCTCCGATCGGCGGTGGTCGCCCCGTGAGCCTGCTCGTCATCGGACTGTCCCACCACACCGCGCCCCTGTCGGTGCTCGAGGCGCTGTCCGAGCGCCCCGACCGGGCAGCCGCCATCGGCTCTTCGGTGCTCGGGTCGGCCACGGTCACCGAGGCCGTCGTGCTCTCCACGTGCAACCGGCTCGAGGTCTACGCCTCGGTTCCGGCCTTCCACCCGGCCGTTGCCGCCATCGGCGAGGCGCTCGCCCTCGCCGCCGGCATCGAGGAGCCCGAGGGCCTGCGTGAGCCCACCGACCTGCCGCCCGGCGACCCTGCCGACGCCCTGGCCGCGCGCGCCGAGGCGCTCGCTGACCACCTCTACGTCCGCTACGACGACGCGGCCGTCGCCCACGCCTTCACCGTCGCCTGCGGCCTCGACTCGATGGCGGTCGGCGAGGCGCAGGTGCTCGGCCAGATGCGTGACGCCCTCGCCGGTGCCCAGGAGCGCGGCCAGGTGGGCGAGACCCTCAACGCGCTGTTCCAGCATGCGCTGCGGGTCGGCAAGCGCGCCCACACCGACACCGACATCGACCAGCACAGCGTGTCGCTCGTGCAGATCGCACTCGAGGAGGCGGCCGCGGTGCTGGGTTCGCTCGAGGCAGTCGACGCGGCCGTCATCGGTGCGGGTGGCATGAGCGGTCTCGCGGCGGCGACGGCGGCTCGGGCGGGCGTCCGGTCGCTCACCATCGTCAACCGCACCCTCGAGCGCGCCGAACGTCTCGCCGAGGCCACGTCGGGTACTCCACGTCTGTGGAGCGACCTCAGTGACGTCGTCGCCGAGAGCGACCTCGTCATCACCTGCACCGGCGCCGTCGGCCACGTGATCACGGCCGACCTGCTCGCGGCCGGCGCCGCCCGGCGCGACGGTCGCCCGCAGGTCGTCGTCGACCTCGCCCTGCCGCGCGACGTCGAGCCGGTCGAGACCTGGCGGCAGCCCGTGCCCGGCGTCACGCTCATCGACCTGCAGACCCTCGGCCTGCTCCTCGAGGGCCGCGCCGACACCACGCAGGTGGTGCGCGTGCGCGACCTGGTCACGGGCGAGGTGGCCGACTACCTCACCCGGCGCATGGAGAAGTCCGTGGCGCCAACGGTGGCCGCGCTCCGCGCCCGGGCGGCCGACCTCGTCGCGTCCGAGATGGACCGCCTCGACCAGCGCCTGCCCAGCCTCGACGAGGCGAGCAGGGCGGAGGTCGCTCTCGCCGTGCACCGCATCGTCGAGAAGCTGCTCCACACGCCCACCAAGCGCGTCAAGGAGTTCGCGATGGAGGGTAGCGGCGACGACTACGCCGCCGCCCTGCGCGAGCTGTTCGACCTCGAGCCCAAGGACGTCGCCAACGTGTCGACGCCGCCGAAGCGAGGGAAGTCATGACCGCCCTGCGTCTCGGCACCCGCCGCTCGGCCCTGGCCACCACCCAGTCCGGCTGGGTGGCCGACCGCCTGCGCGAGGCCGGCCACGAGGTCGAGCTCGTGGAGATCACGACCGAGGGCGACGTCTCGGGCGAGCTGCTCACCGCGATCGGCGGCACCGGCGTGTTCGCCGCCGCGATCCGCCACGCTCTGCTCGACGGGCGCATCGACGTCGCCGTTCACTCGCTCAAGGACCTCCCCACCACGCCCGAGCCGGGGCTCGTCGTCGCCGCCGTGCCGGTGCGCGAGGACAGCCGTGACGTCCTCGTCGCCCGCGACAAGCTCACCCTCGGTGAGCTGCCTCCCGGCTCGGTGGTCGGCACCGGCTCGCCGCGACGCACGGCACAGCTGGCGGCACTGGGGCTCGGCCTCGACATCCGCCCGATCCGCGGCAACGTCGACACGAGAATCGGTTTCGTCACCTCCGGCAAGCTCGACGCCGTCGTCCTCGCCCGAGCCGGCCTCTCGCGGCTCGACCGTCTCGACGAGGCGACCGAGGTCATCGACCCGATCCAGGTGCTGCCCGCGCCAGGGCAGGGTGCGCTCGCCGTCGAGTGCCGGTCCGACCGGGCCGACGTCGTCGCGGCGGTCTCGGCGCTCGACGACGCAGACACCCGCGCGTGCGTCCTCGCCGAGCGGTCGCTCCTCGCCTCCCTCGAGGCCGGGTGCACCGCCCCCATCGGGGCGCTCGCCGAGGTCGTCGAGGGCGACGACGGCCTGGAGCTCTCCCTCCGCGCCTTCGTCGGCAGCGAGGACGGCTCCGTCGAGCTGCGCCGGTCGCTCGTCGGCCCCTACGACGAGCCCGAGGCCCTCGGCTCGCGCCTGGCCCACATCCTCCTCGAGGACGGCGCCGCCGACCTCCAGGTCACACCGTCAGCTGGACCCGCACCAGACCACGCCCCACACCAACCGGAGCAAGTTTCGTGACTCCTTCCCGCCAGCCGTCAGAGCAGACGGTCTCGACTCCCACCCACGCGACGACTCCTGCTCGTGTCGCCTTCGTCGGGTCCGGTCCCGGTGACCCCGGCCTGATGACGCTCCGCGGTCGCGACCTGCTCGCCGCCGCCGACGTCGTCGTGACCGACCGGATCGCACGCGACGACGTCGTGCTCGAGCACGCCCGGCCCGACGTCGAGATCATCGACGCCGGCCACGGCGAGCAGGGCCAGGAGCTGACCCATGCCGTGCGTGCCAAGCTCGTGGTCAAGGCCGCGAAGTCGGTCGGCCCGAACGGTCTCGTCGTGCGCCTCATGGACGGTGACCCCGCGACGTTCAACGGTCTCGTCGAGGAGGTGCGCGCCTGCCGCAAGGCCGGCATCACCTTCGACGTCGTGCCGGGTGTGTCCGCGCTGACCGCCGGGCCCACGTACGCCGGTGTCCCGCTGACCTCGAAGTCGACCGGTGCGGTGCACGTCGTCGGCGTCGACCGCTCGAGCGTCGACTGGTCGGCCTACACCGCAGACGGCGACACGCTCGTCCTGCTCGGCGGCACCGACGGCGTCCGGACCGCGCTGGCCGCCCTGCTCGCCGCCGGTCGTCCCGCAGAGTCCCTCGTCGCCCTCTCGGCCAACGGCACCACCGTGCGCCAGTCGTCCGTCGCGACGACCCTGGGCGCGGTGGACTCGGTGTTCGCAGGCAAGGAGCCCCTCGAGGTCTCCCTCGCCGTGGTGTCGCCGAACGTCGGGCTGCGCGAGGAGTTCTCGTGGTTCGAGAACAAGCCGCTCTTCGGCTGGAAGGTGCTCGTTCCGCGCACCCAGGCCCAGGCGGGCCCGATGGTCGACCGTCTCGCCTCCTACGGGGCCACCGCCGACGTCGTCCCGACCATCTCGGTCGAGCCGCCGCGCACGCCCCAGCAGATGGAGAAGGCCGTCAAGGGCCTCGTCACCGGCCGCTACGAGTGGATCGGCTTCACCTCGGTCAACGCGGTGCGTGCCGTGCGTGAGCGCTTCGAGGAGTTCGGTCTCGACGCCCGCGCCTTCGCCGGGCTCAAGGTCGCCGCCGTCGGTGGCGTCACCGCCGACGCGCTGCGCGAGTGGGGCATCAACCCCGATCTCGTGCCCACCGGCGAGCACTCGGCCGCGGGCCTGCTCGAGGTGTGGCCCGAGTTCGACGAGGTGCTCGACCCGATCAACCGCGTCCTGCTGCCCCGCGCCGACATCGCCACCGAGACGCTCGTCGCCGGGCTGCGGGAGATGGGCTGGGAGGTCGACGACGTCACCGCCTACCGCACCGTGCGCGCCGCCCCGCCGGCCGCCTCGATCCGCGACGCGATCAAGGGCGGCGACTACGACGCCGTGCTGTTCACGTCGAGCTCGACGGTGCGCAACCTCGTCGGCATCGCCGGAAAGCCCCACGCCGCAACGGTGGTCGCCTGCATCGGTCCGGCCACGGCCAAGACGGCGCAGGAGCACGGCCTGCGTGTCGACGTGCTGGCACCCGAGGCCTCTGCCCTCAGCCTCGTCGACGCCCTCGCCGGCCACGGCGTCGGCCTCGCCGTCGCCGCGGCGGAGGCGGGCCAGCCCGTCCAGCGACCCAGCGACAAGCGTCCGGCCTCCCGCCGCCGCGCCCGCTGACGGGCTGCGTGATGATCGAGCGTCCCCGTCGGCTCCGGCAGAACGCGGTCCTGCGTTCCCTCGTCGCGGAGACCCGGCTGCACCCGCGCGACCTCGTGCTCCCGGTCTTCGTGGGCGAGGGCCTGACCGAGCCGCGGCCGATCACGAGCATGCCCGGGGTCGAGCAGCACACGCTCGAGGGCGTCGTCGACGTGGCGCGCCGGTGCGTGGCCCGGGGCCTGGGCGGCATCATGCTCTTCGGCGTGCCGCTCGAGAAGGACGCCACCGGCTCGGGCGCGATCGACCCCGACGGCATCCTCAACGTCGCCCTGCGCGCGGTGCGTGAGGCCATCGGCGACGACCTCGTCGTCATGGCCGACACGTGCCTCGACGAGTTCACCGACCACGGGCACTGCGGCGTCCTCGACGAGCACGGCCGGGTCGACAACGACGCCACCAACGAGCTGTACGCCCAGATGGCCGTCGCGCAGGCGCGTGCCGGAGCGCACGTGGTCGCACCGAGCGGGATGATGGACGGTCAGGTCGCCGTCATCCGCGAGGCGCTCGACGCCGAGGGCCTGACCGACACGGTCGTCCTCGCGTATGCCGCGAAGTACGCCTCCGCGTTCTTCGGGCCGTTCCGCGAGGCCGTGCAGTCGAGCCTGCAGGGCGACCGGCGCACCTACCAGCAGGATCCCGCCAACCTCGTCGAGTCGCTGCGCGAGATCGACCTCGACATCGCCGAGGGCGCCGACATGGTGATGGTCAAGCCGGCCATGTCCTACCTCGACGTCGTCGCGGCCGCCGCCGAGCGTTCGTCCGTGCCGGTGGCCGCCTACCAGGTGTCGGGTGAGTACTCCATGATCCAGGCCGCGGCAGCGAACGGCTGGATCGACCTGCGCGCCGCCGCCCTCGAGTCGCTGACCTCGATCCGCCGTGCGGGGGCGCAGGTCATCCTCACGTACTTCGCCCTTGACGTGCCGGACTGGATCGCCTGAGACCACTACCATCTGGTACGTCGCAGGAGGTTGACATGGCAGGTACAGGGGATGACGGCGTGCAGTGGCTCAGTGACGCGGAGCAGGCGTCCTGGCGTGCCATCCTGCGGGGCACCCGTCTGCTCGAGCGCGCGCTCGACGACGCGCTCGGTGACGCCGGCCTGCAGCTGAGCGAGTACGAGATCATCTCGATGCTGTCCGAGAGCCCGAACCACCGGCTCCGCATGTCCGAGCTCGCGGCGATGGTCGTCCAGTCCCGCAGCCGGCTCACGCACACCGCGAAGCGCCTCGAGGACCGCGGCTGGGTCACGCGCGAGCAGTGCGCCGACGACAGGCGCGGCGTCGAGCTCGTGCTGACGACCGGTGGCCTGACCGCAGTCGGCGAGATCGCCCGCGTGCACGTGCAGAGCGTGCGCGACAACCTCGTCGACATCATGACGCCGACGCAGTTCTCCGCCATCGGCGATGCCATGGCGATCGTGCGCGACCACCTCGATCCCGAGGGCGTCAGCGGTTCTTGACCTCGTGGTGCGACGGGCCCACGGCGTACGCCTACGCCCGAGTTGGCAGGATGGGGCCATGAGCTCGCAGCCCCTCCCCGTCCAGACCGCCGAGGACGCACCCGCGTCGGCAGCCCTTCTCGCGCGCGCCAGCCAGGTGATCCCGGGCGGCGTCAACTCGCCGGTCCGTGCCTTCCGCGCCGTCGGCGGCACGCCGCGCTTCATGGCGAGCGGATCGGGCCCGTGGCTCACCGACGCCGACGGCAAGCGCTACGTCGACCTCATCTGCTCGTGGGGCCCCATGATCCTCGGGCACGCGCACCCCGACGTGCTCGCGGCCGTGAACCATGCTGCTGCGCAAGGCTTCTCGTTCGGCACGCCCTCTGAGAACGAGGTTCGCCTGGCCGAGGAGATCGTCGCGAGGGTCGAGCCGGTCGAGCAGGTGCGCCTCGTCAACTCCGGCACCGAGGCCACCATGTCGGCCATCCGCCTCGCGCGTGGCTTCACCGGACGCGACGTGATCGTGAAGTTCGCGGGCTGCTACCACGGCCACGTCGACGCCCTGCTCGCGTCGGCGGGGTCGGGCATAGCCACGTTCGCGCTGCCCGACTCCGCGGGCGTGCCGCGCTCCAGCGCCGGCGAGACCATCGTGCTGCCCTACAACGACCTCTCCGCGGTCGAGGCGGCGTTCGCCGAGCGCGGCCACGAGATCGCCGCCGTCATCACCGAGGCCGCCCCGGGCAACATGGGCGTCGTGCCGCCCGACCCCGGCTTCACCGAGGGACTGCTGCGCCTGACGAAGCAGCACGGCGCGCTGCTCGTCTCCGACGAGGTCATGACCGGCTTCCGCTGCAGCGCCTCCGGCTTCTACGGACTCGAGGGGCCGTATGCCGCAGGGGCGCCCGACCTGTTCACCTTCGGCAAGGTGATGGGTGGCGGGTTCCCCACCGCGGCCTTCGGTGGCCGGGCCGACGTCATGGCGCTGCTCGCGCCTCAGGGGCCCGTCTACCAGGCCGGCACGCTGTCCGGTAACCCGGTCGCGTCCGCCGCCGGCCTCGCGACCCTGCAGGGCTGCACCCCGGCCGTCTACGAGCGGCTCGACACGGTGGCGCACGCCATCGCCGACGCGGTCGCGAACGAGCTCACGGCCGCCTCGGTGCCGCACACCATCCAGTGGGCCGGCTCGATGTTCTCCGTCTTCTTCCGCGACGGCGCCGTGACGAGCTACGACGAGGCGAAGGACCAGGACACCGCCGCCTTCCGCCGGTTCTTCCACTCGATGCTCGGCCAGGGCGTCCACCTGCCGCCGAGCGCGTTCGAGGCATGGTTCGTGTCGGCGTCGCACGACGACGAGGCGGTCGAGCACGTCATCGGGGCGCTGCCGACCGCGGCCCGCGCCGCGGCGACGCCCGACTGAGCGGACGGACGTCAGCTGGCCACTCGTGGCCACTCGATGGTCAAGAGGGGGCCAGCTGTGGCCCTCGACGGTTGGAGCGTCGGGTCAGTGGATGCGACAGGAGCCCAGCCCAGGGGCCCGACCGCACGGGCACGGTCACACGGCGGCCACACGGGCCCGGCCGCGCGGCCTGCCCATGCGGCCCGGCCACACGGCATACGCCCGCGGGGGCATTGTCGGCGCGGGCCCGGGGGAGGAGTCTGGACGGTGACGGCGGCGCCGTCCGGGTGCCGCCTCGAGCGAGGGAGGTGGGCCGTGCACGCACGTTCCACGACGGTCATGGGCCGTCCCGGCATGATCGAGACCGGAATCGCGCACGTCCAGGACGTGGTGATGCCCAAGGTCAGGGCGATGGACGGGTGCGTCGGGCTGTCCATGGTCGCCGACCGCACGAGCGGCCGCTGCATCGTGACGACCGCGTGGCGCGACGAGGAGGCGATGCGCGCGACGGCCTCCCTGGTCGAGCCGCTGCGCACCCAGGCCGCCGAGCTGCTGGGCGGCGAGGCGACCGTGGACGAGTGGGAGATCGCCTACCTGCACCGCGACCACCGAGCCGCCGACGGGTGCTGCGCCCGCATCACGTGGACGGAGTCCGACCCCGACTCGATCGACCGCGTCATGGACGCGTTCCGGATGGGGATCATGCCCCACGTCGAGGAGTTCGAGGGCTTCTGCAGCGCAAGCATGTTCGTCGACCGCGCCTCGGGGCGAGCCTGCGTCACGGTGACCTACGACTCGACCGAGGCGATGATGACGACCCGCAACGCGGCCATGGGCCTGCGCGCCGACCTCGCGGCCGACACGGGCACGCGCATCATGGAGGTCGGCGAGTTCGCGCTCGCCATCGCGCACCTCGACGTCCCCGAGATGGTCTGACCGCGTCCGACCCAAGAAGTGACCCAGATGGCGTCACCCCGACGGGTGGCGCCATCGCCGTGCCACGGGTTGGGCGTGCGCCTAGTGGACGGCCGCGAGCAGGACGCCGACGCCGACGAAGAGGCCGCCGAAGACGCGGTTGAGGGTGCGCTGCCCCGACTCGCGCTGCGTCAGGCGACCGAGTCCGCGGGCCGCCGCTGCGAAGAAGAACCACATGACGACGACGTCGATCACCACGACGGTCGCGGCCAGCACGGCGTACTGCGTCAGCAGGGGCTGCTCGGGGCGGATGAACTGCGGCGTGAAGGCGAGGAAGAAGACGACTGCCTTCGGGTTGGTGAGGTTGACGAGCAGCCCGCGGCGGAACATCGACCAGGCCGGCTCACGTCGCAGCTCCCCGACCCGTGCCGCAGCGGCCCTGGAGCGGTACTGCCGCACGCCGAGGAACACGAGGTAGGCGGCGCCGGCGTAACGGATGACGTTGAAGAGCAGGGGAGACCCGGCTACGAGCACGCCGACGCCGGCCGCCACGACGGCGATGTGCGCCAGCAGGGCGACCTGCTGCCCGAGGATGCCCCAGATCGACCGGGTCCACCCCGAGCCGAGGGAGTTGGCCATGGTGTTGATCGCGCCGGCGCCCGGCGTGAACGAGATCAGCGCACCGGCGGCGACGAGGGTGAACCAGAGTGACCACGACACGGTCCGGAGTGTAGGTCGGCCGCGCCGTTGATCGCTGCGGCGTCCGGGAGGGAGTCGGCAGCCACTGTCGGTGGTCGAAGATATGTTCGACTCATGGACCCGGAACCGTCGACGCTCGAGCTCCTGAGGAGCCGGCTCACCGACCTCGAGGCGCGACAGCGCGCCACGGGCGGTGCGTCCGAGCGCGGGTTCCAGCTGCGGTTCTCCGGGCGTATGCCGTCTGCGTCGTCCGAACCCTTCGCGTCGTCGGTTCGTGGCGGGGTCCGGGCGCGGCGGCTGGCGCCGGAGGTGCGGCCTTCGGGCGGTCCTCGGGGGCCGTGGGCGGGTGTGCCGGTGGAGGAGCTGGAGTCGATCGACCTGCTCGACGTCCGCTGGCTGGATGCTGCGGGCTACGAGCGGATGGTCAACGACCCCGCCTGGATCGCGTCGGTCGAGGCTCGCATCGAAGGCCGCGTGACCGCCCGAGCCATTACGCCACGGGGGAGTGACAGCGCGTTCGACGGACCCGACGGGTGCGATGACAAAGATGACAACCGGCAGGCCATCGAGCTCGAGGCCAGCCTCGGGATCGGTCTGGGCTCGCACGCCGAGGACGCTTTGGTCGCGGCGGCCGAGCGGGTCGCGCGTGAACGCCGCGCGCTGGAGGTCACCCTCGTCACGATCGTGTCCGAGCTCGTCTCCCGTGGTGTCGAGGCGCCCGACGGTCTCTCCCGCATCGACTGGCTCCGCTGCCATGACCCGAGCCTGACCGCCGCGCAGGCCAAGGCGTTCGTCACCGTCGGCACGGCCCTCGCGCAGGCGCGTTGGGCGCGGCTGCGGATGCTCGTGGCGACCCAGCAGGTCACCGTCGACAACGCCGCCCAGATCATCGACTTCGACACCCGCGTCGCCCCGGTCGCCGACCCCGACGACCTCACCACGGCCATCGCCGACCTCACCGACCAAGCAGCGCAGTTGCGGCCCGAGGAGCTGGCCCGGCTCGCGCGGCACCACACCGAACAGGTCCGCCCACCCCGCGACGAGGACCGCCTCGACCACGGCCGCCGCCAGGCGCGCGGGCTCTGGTTCACCCCGCCGACCGCGACCGGCATGGTCGGCCTGCGCGGGATGCTCGACCCCGAAGGCGCCGCGGTCCTCAAGGCCGCCATCGACCCCCTGGCTGCCCCGACACCCGACAAGGACGAGGCGGGCCGCACCATCGCCCCCGACGAGCGCACCCCGGCCCGCCGGCGGATGGACGCCCTCCTGACCATCGTGCAGCGCGGCGTCGCCGCCGCACACGGTGTCCCGGTCACCGACAAGGCCAAGGTCGTCGTCCTCATCGACCACGACACCCTCGTCGACGACCTCACCGACTCCACCGCCGTGAAGGGCGCGGGAACGACACTCACCGGTGAGGTCCTCTCACCGAGCGTGGTGCGCCGCATGGCGTGCGACGCCGAGATCATCCCGATGGTCCTCGGCCGCGACGGCGCCCCGCTCGACGTCGGCCGCAGCCAACGGCTGTTCACCTCCAGCCAACGCCTCGCCCTCATCGCCCGCGACAGAGGGTGCAGCTTCGACGGCTGCACCGTGCCGCCGACCTGGTGCGACGCCCACCACGTCATCCCGTGGCACCGCGGCGGCCGGACCGACCTCACCAACGCGGCACTGCTGTGCCCCCGGCACCACACCCACGTCCACCAGCACGACCTCACCGCGACCGTCACCGCATTCGGCGTCACCTGGCACACCAGATGACCCCGCCCCACACCCCGCCCGAGCCGGGCGGGGCCAGCGGAATGTCCGGGTCTCGGTAGCTGTCGACGCCCGCCCACGGGCCTCCGCCTCCCGCCGCGTCGCTGACGCGCCAGTAGAGCGCGCCGCAGCTCGCTTCGTGGAACGGGTCACAGGGGGTGCACAGGAGCGGGTGCGGATTCGGTCCTGAGCAGGAGGTTTGAGAGACTGTCGCCCATGGGTCAGAGCACGGACGGGGCGGCGGCGCGCGCCGACGACCTCACGGTCGTGCACCTGATGCGACATGGCGAGGTCCACAACCCGAGCGGGGTGCTCTACGGGCGCCTGGACGGCTTCCACCTCTCCGGCCTCGGCAGCGAGATGGCCCGCCTCGTCGCGGCCCACCTCGAGACCAACGACATCACCTACGTCGTCGCGTCGCCGCTCGAGCGGGCGCAGGAGACCGCAGCCCCGATCGCGGCCGGTCACGGCGTCGAGGTCCACACCGACGCCCGTGTCATCGAGTCCGAGAACCGGTTCGAAGGCCGCGGCACGAGCGCCGGCGAGCTGTTCCACCCGCGCAACTGGCACCTCTTCCGTGACGTCACGAAGCCCTCGTGGGGCGAGCCCTACGAGGACATCGCGACCCGCATGCTCTCCGCCATCGCCGACGCCCGTGACGCGGCACGCGGTCACGAGGCCGTCGTGGTGAGCCACCAGCTGCCCGTCTGGACCGTGCGCAACAAGCTCGAGGGGCGACGCCTCTGGCACGACCCTCGCAAGCGCGAGTGCACCCTGGCCTCGCTCACGTCACTGACCTACCGGGGCGACGAGCTCGCCTCGATCTCGTACTCCGAGCCGGCCGCAGCGCTGCTCGCGCGGGCCAGCAAAAGCGTGGGCGCCTGATGGAGCACGTCGACCGACGCACCGCACTGCGGTGGGGCGCCGTCGCCATGGCCGGGGGCCTCGCGACCTTCGCCGCGGCGTGCTCGTCCGACCCGAACTCGGTCGCCGACCAGGCCCGCTCGGGTGACCGCAAGGGCTACGTCGCGGGCGACGGCTCTATCGAGCAGGTGCCCGCCGCCGACCGCGGCGAGCCGGTGCGCCTCAGCGGCACCACTCTCGAGGGCAAGCCGTGGGACATCGCCGACCGCGCCGGAACGGTGCTCGTCGTCAACGTCTGGGGCTCGTGGTGCCCGCCGTGCATCGAGGAGACCCCGGCCCTGCAGAAGGCGTGGGAGTCCGTCCGGGCCAAGGGCAAGAAGGTCGAGTTCATCGGTCTCGACAAGCTCGAGAGCCCCGAGACCGGACTCGCCTTCCAGACGGCCAACAAGGTCACCTACCCCTCGCTCGCCTTTGACGGCGGTGTGCCGCTGCTCGCCCTCCAGGGCAAGGCCTCGGCGACCCCGACCACCCTCGTCCTCGACGGCGAGGGCCGCATCGCCGCCCGGGTCTCCGGGCCCGTCTCGACGACGACCCTGCTGGGTCTGGTCGACGACGTCCTCACCGGGAAGGCCTGAGTCCCGTGGGCTCCGAGATCGCCACTGGCTCGCTGCTCGTCGCGGCGGCCGTCGCTCTCGTGGCCGGCTTCGTCTCGTTCGCGTCGCCCTGCGTGCTGCCGCTCGTGCCCGGCTTCCTCGGCTACGTCACCGGCCTGTCCGACGTGTCGCTCGAGAAGCGCTCGCGTGGGCGGCTGGTCGTCGGCGCGCTGCTCTTCGTGCTGGGCTTCACGGTCGTTTTCCTCATCGCGGCCGCGGCCGTCTCGGCCGTCGGCCTCGCGTTCCGCGAGCACCAGAGCACCCTGCTCCGGGCGGGCGGCGGCGTCGTGCTCGTCATGGGCGTGCTCTTCCTCGGCGTCGGCCGCTCGTATGCCGTGCCGGTGCGCTGGCGACCGCGGGCGGGGCTCGCGGGCGCGCCGTTGCTCGGCGCCGCGTTCGCCGTCGGCTGGTCGCCGTGCATGGGCCCGACCCTCGGGGCGATCCAGGCGATGGCGGCCCCGATCTCGGCCGAGTCCGGCTCGATCGGCCGGGGGCTCGCGCTCGCGGCGGTCTACTCGATCGGGCTCGGGCTGCCCTTCGTCCTCATGGCCGCACTCTGGGAGCGGGCCGGGCGTGCGAGCGACTGGCTGCGACGCCGCCGCCGTGTGCTCCAGACCGTCGGCGGCCTGCTGCTCGTCGTCGTCGGCCTGCTCATGCTGACCGGCGTGTGGGAGACCGTCGTGGTCTGGCTGCAGGTGCGTCTCGTCAACGGCTTCCAGGTGGCGATCTGAGATGGCGACCGACGCACCCGTGAGGCAGCGAAGGGCGGGCAAGGGCGCCACCCAGCGCCCGGAGCCCGCGCTGCCCGAGCTCGGCCCACTCGGCCTGCTGCGGTGGGGATGGCGCCAGCTGACGAGCATGCGCACCGCGCTGTTCCTGTTGCTGCTGCTCTCCATCGCCGCCGTGCCCGGCTCGATCTTCCCGCAGCGCAACATCGACGCCGGCCGGGTCGCCGACTACATCGCCCAGAACCCCACGACGAGCCCGTGGCTCGACCGGCTCGGCTTCTTCGACGTCTACGCCTCGGTGTGGTTCTCCGCGATCTACCTGCTGCTCTTCATCTCCCTCGTCGGCTGCATCGTGCCGCGCACCAAGGTGCACGTGGCGGCCTTGCGGGCGCGTCCCCCGAAGGCCCCGGCGAGGCTGCACCGACTCGACGAGCACGCCGAGCTGACCACGTCGCTGTCTCCCGGCGAGGCGCTCGAGGCCGCCCGTGTTGCTCTGCGGCGCAAGCATTTCCGCCTCCACTCCCACGACGGAGTGAGCCTCTCCGGCGAGTCCGGCTACCTCCGCGAGAGCGGCAACCTGCTCTTCCACCTAGCGCTGACGGGCATCATCGTCGGCATGGCCGTCGGCCACGTGTTCGGCTGGCGCGGCGACATCATCCTGGCCGAGGGCGACAAGTTCGCGTCGTCGGCGGGCACCTACAACACCATCTCGCCCGGCCCGTGGGTCGACACCGAGTCCCTGCCTCCCTTCGTGCTCTCGCTCGACAAGCTCGACGTCGAGTTCAACGAGACGCCCGGCCGCGGCTTCGGGCAGCCGCGCCTCTTCGAGGCGCAGACCCGGCTGCAGCGCGATCCCGGCTCCGAGGCGAGCCAGGAGACCGTCTCCGTCAACCACCCGATCGCCGTCGACGGCGCCGACATCTTCCTGCTCGGCAACGGCTACACGCCGGTCGTCACCGTGCGCGACGCCAAGGGCACGGTGCTCTACCGCGAGGCGACGCCCTTCCTGCCGCAGGACGGCAACTACCGCTCGGTCGGCGTCATCAAGGTGCCGTCCGCGTCACCCAAGCAGCTCGGCTTCACGGGCTTCTTCCTGCCCACCGCCGAGCCGACGTTCGCAAACGGGCCGGCCTCGGTCTTCCCCGACACGAAGAACCCCGAGCTGGCCCTGTCGGTCTGGGAGGGCAACCTCTTCCCCGGCGGCGCGCCCCAGTCGGTCTACACCCTGAACACCGACGAGATGAAGCAGGTGACCAAGGCCGACGGCTCGCCGGCGCTGGTCCGCCTCAAGCCCGGGCAGACCTACAAGCTGCCCGGTGAGCGAGGTTCGATCACCTTCGACAGCGTCAAGCGTTTCGCCGGGCTGTCGGTGCGCACCGACCCCGGGGCGCCGATCAGCCTGGTCAGCGCCATCCTCGCCACGCTGGGGCTGATCCTCGGCCTCACGATCAAGCGCCGCCGCGTCTTCGTGCGCGTGCGTCCTGCGACCGCTGGGGATCCCTCAGCAGCACCGGCTACCGTGGTGACCATCGGTGGCCTCTCCAAGGACTCCGACCCCGGGCTGGCAGCGATCGTGACCGGCATCGTCACCGCGATCGACACCGCGACCGCCACCGCCGCGCCCGACCGCCTTCCAGAACGGACCGACAGCTAGTGCCCACCTCGCTCGCCGCCAACGCCAACGTCGCGCTGTACGCGTCGATGATCGTCTACACGCTCGCCATGCTCGCCTTCACGTGGCACGTCGCCGCGCGAGCGCCCAAGGTGGCCGAGTCCAAGGTCGCCGCCGAGTCGTCGGTCGCGGAGCGCGCGCTCGTCGGCGCAGGGGCCGGGTCCGGCGCGCCCGTGTCGGCCGAGCGTCGGTCGCCCACCACGTATGCCGCCGGCCCGGGGTTCGAGGAGAGCCTGCGCAGCCGGCAGCGGGGCAGCATCGCGCTGATGCTCACCTACCTCGCGACGGCGCTGCTCGTCGCCTCCGTGCTGATGCGCGGCATCGCGGTGTCCCGCC
The DNA here is from genome assembly GCF_042676085.1 of Terrabacter terrigena. NCBI lineage: Bacteria > Bacillati > Actinomycetota > Actinomycetes > Micrococcales > Intrasporangiaceae > Terrabacter > Terrabacter terrigena. The sequence goes on along the minus strand of NZ_JBHTKH010000002.1, from coordinate 129,913 downwards.
CGCCCTGGGGCAACATGTTCGAGTTCGCGACCGCTGCTTCTGCGGCAGTCGGCGTCGCCTACAGCGCGCTTGCCCGGCGCAACAGGTGGGAGTGGCTCGGCGTCTTCATCGTCACCCCCATCCTGCTCGTGCTCGGCCTGTCGCTCGCCGTGCTCTACACCGAGGCCGGCGAGCTCATGCCGGCCCTCAAGTCGTACTGGCTCGGTATCCACGTCTCCGTCGCGTTCCTCGCGGTCGCGTTCTTCACCCTCGCTTTCGCGGTCGGACTTCTCTACCTCGTGCGCGTGCGCCGCGAGGAGAAGCCGCCTGCCCGACCCGGCTTCATGGAGTCGCTGCCGTCGGCAGCGGCACTGGAGCGGACGGCATACAGCCTCAACATGGTCGGCTTCATCCTCTGGACGTTCACGCTCATCGCGGGCGCGATCTGGGCGAAGCAGGCGTGGGGCGCCTACTGGCAGTGGGACCCCAAGGAGGTGTGGACCTTCGTCATCTGGACGGTCTACGCCGCCTACATGCACGGCCGGGCAACTGCCGGTGTGGACCCCCGCAAGTCGATGTACATCGCGCTGGCCGGCTACGCCGCGGTGATCATCAACTTCACGCTGGTGAACCTCGTGTCGACGTTCGTCGGAATGCACAACTACTCGGGCATGAGCTGAGGGTCTGATCGTGGTCCGATACACCCTGCTGCGCATCCTGATCTTCTTCGGGTTCCTTCTCCTCTTCTGGCTCATCGGCCTGCGCAACAGCCCGGCGCTGCTCATCGGCGCCGCGGCCATCGCGTCGGCGGCCGCCTCGTACATCCTGCTGCGGGGCATGCGTGACGAGATCACCGCCAAGCTCGTGGAGCGGCACGAGGCGAAGGTCGAGGGTCGCCGACTCGAGCCCGACCCGCACAGCGACGAGGCGGCCGAGGACGCCGAGGACGCCGGCCACGAGGGCCCGCGCAGCCCGGGTCGCTGAGCCCCAGCCGGTCGTGTAGGCAGACCAGCCAGGTCATGAGGCCGTGAGGCCGTGACGTGTCAGGCCGTCAGGCCGAGCCTGCCGGCGACCCGGGAGGCCGTGGCGCGCGCGTCGTCGCCGACCCCGAAGAGCAGCGCGGACCGCCGGTTCCTGAGGAAGTGCACGCCGACGAAGTGCAGGTCGGGCGCGACAGTGCTCTCGCCGTCGTCGTGCCGCGGGAACCCCTGCTCGTCGACGAGACCCGGCACCTCGATCCACTCCGCGTAGCGGCTGCGGAACCCCGCGGCCACGACCACGGCCCCGATGTCGCGTACGCGCACGGTCTCGACGGTCGCCGGTGCGAAGGGAGCGGGGTCGGGAACGTCGGGCGGCGCCTGGCCCGTGCGCTCGCAGCCGGCCACGATCAGGTCGCGCAGCCAGTCGTGCGCCGCATCCGACGCAGCGAGAGTGGTCTGGAGGTCGGCCGCCAGCTGCACGGTCGCGTCGTCGGAGCCGACGAGGTGACCACCGAGCCGCACCCCGAGGGCGTCGAGCGTCCGGAAGCTCAGGTCGTGCCCGCCGTCCCGGCCGCTGACCTGCGGGTTGGCTCCGAGTCGTGCCGCCGGCGTCGCCAGGTCGCTGACCTGATGGTCGAAGAACGGGGTGTCGAGCAGCCACTCGAAGATGTCGCGTCCCCCGGTCCGCCGCGGGAACCACGGCGCGCGGCCGCACGCCATGACGACGTCACGCCCGCCGAGGGCGAGCTCCTCGGCGATCTGGCACGCGCTCTGCCCCGAACCGACGATGAGAACCGCGCCGTCGGGCAGGCCGGCCGGGTTGCGGTACTGCGAGACGTCGAGGCAGGCCAGCCCTGCTGGAAGTGACTGCACGGCCGCGGGGTGATGCGGCCGCTGGTAGGCGCCGGTCGCGACGACGACCACGCGACTGTGCACACGCCCGTGGTCGGTCTCGAGGTCGTAGCCGCCGGCGCGGCCCGGACGCAGGGCGCGTACGGGAGTGTCGTGCCGGACCTCGGCCGACAGGCGCGCCGCATACGCCTCGAGGTGGTGGGTGATCTGCTCGCGCGACAGGAAGCCGTCAGGGTCATCGCCCTCGTAGGGCGCCCCGGGCAGCAGGACGAGGTGGTTCGGGCCGACGAGGGTGAAGCTGTCCCACCGGTGCGCCCACGACGACCCGGGCGACTCGGCCTCCAGCACGACGTGCTCGACGCCCCTCAGGCCCAGCTCGTGGCTCGTCGCGAGGCCGGCCTGACCGGCACCGATGACGACGACGTCGATCTCCTCGTGCACGCCTCCACCGTGACACCCGCCGCTGGCGCCCGTCAGGGGAATGTGCATGCCCGAGGGGTCGGGGTGTGCCGTCGTGCCGGGTCCCGAGGGATCACCTCGAATGGCGTGGCCGGTCGTGGGGCCGAGGTATGCCGTCGCGTCGGGGAGCGAGCGGTCACCTCGACTCGCGTGGCCGAGGTGGGGTCAGGCGCGTCCGACCGCGAGCCCGACGGCGAGGAGAAGCGACCAGACCAGCTGGAACTGGCCGGTGCCCGCCAGCGCGGGGATGAGGCCGCGGCCGGTGGCCCGTCCGACGACCGCCTGCATCGGCTTGACGACGAGCGGCGCCGCGAGCAGGGCGAGCAGCGCCCAGGGCGACGTGAACGACGCGAGACCGGTCATGACGAAGGCGACCGCGACGAGCGCGACGTAGAACCAGCGGGTGCCGGACTCGCCCATGCGCACGGCGAGGGTGCGCTTGCCGTGCTCGCGGTCGGTGGGGATGTCGCGAAGGTTGTTGGCCACGAGGATCGCCGATGCCAACGCGCCGACACCGATGGCGCCGTACCAGCCAGCAGCGGTGGGCGGGGTCATGGTCGCCATCGTGCCGAGCGTGGCGACGAGCCCGAAGAAGACGAAGACGAAGACCTCGCCGAGCCCGAGGTAGCCGTACGGCCGGGAGCCGCCGGTGTAGTACCAGGCCGCGACGATGGCCGCCGCGCCGATCGGGATCATCACCCACAGGCCGGACAGGCCGACCAGTGCCAGGCCCATGAGCCCGGCGAAGAAGAAGCACGAGAACGCGGCGATCTTGACCGAGCGGGGAGCGGCGAGGCGCTGGCCGACGAGCCGCACCGGCCCGACCCGCACCTCGTCGGTGCCGCGGATGCCGTCGGAGTAGTCGTTGGCGAAGTTGACCCCGACCTGGAGGGCGAGGGCCACGACGAGGGCGAGGACGGCATACGCCCAGACGACGTGACCGGTATGGTAGGCGGCGCCGGTGCCGACGAGGATGGGGGAGACGGCGGCGGGCAGCGTGCGTGGACGAGCGCCCTCGATCCACTGGGACAGGGTGGCCATGGGGTCTGGGTGAGTCCTTCTACAGCTTGCGGAGGAAGTCGGGGTCGTCGTCGGGGCCTCGGGGGCCCCTGGGGCCCGGTGGCTGTCGGCCGGGCCCGCGTGGGGTGGGGCCCCCGCGGGCGTCGCTGCGGCCGGCGACCAGCCAGAAGATCGGCCCGAGCACCGGCACGAGGGTCGCGATGAGCCAGACCGGCTTCGGCATGATGCGCACGAGTCGGCTGTTGGTCTGCACGCAGTCGACGAAGGCGTAGATCGAGGCGAAGACCACGAGGGCGACGAGTACGACGCGTGGCACGTTGATCTCCTTCGTCGACCGGGTGGACACCACCATCTTGCCACCGCTCAGGCAGACCCCTGCACAGCGCGCCGGATGGCCGACCGGTCCGGCTTGCCGGGCCCCCGCTGTGGGATGACCGGCAGCACGAGGACGCGGCGCGGCAGGGCGGCGTCGGGCAAGATGCCTCGCAGGCGCTCGCGAACCCGTGCAGTCGTGAGGTGGCCCGTCGGGTCGACGAGCGTCACTGCGGCACAGACGGACTCGCCCCACTCCGGGTCGGGCAGTCCGACGACCACGACGTCGAGCACATCGTCGAGGTGACGCGTGATGGCGTCCTCGACGACACCGGGGTTGACCTTGAGACCACCCGTGTTGATGACGTCGTCGGCACGGCCGTCGATGACGAGCAACCCCTCGTCGTCGAAGTGGCCGAGGTCGTCGGTGCGGAACCAGCGGATGCCGTCGAGGTCGACGGTGAAGGCATCGCGGCTCAAAGCCGGCTCGCCGAGATAGCCGTGGGCGACCGTGTCACCGCCGAGCACGACGTGGCGGTCGTTGTCGACGTGGATCCGGCTCACGGGCAGCGGGGTGCCGTCGTAGACGCATCCGCCTGCGGTCTCGCTCATGCCGTAGGTCAGGTTCAGGTTGACGCCGAGGTGCCGCGCCCGCTCGACGAGGGCGCTGGGGGTCGCGGCGCCGCCCACCAGCACCCCGTCGAAGCCGCACAGCGCCTCGAGGCCTGCGGGGTCGTCGACGAGACGCTTCAGCTGGGTCGGCACGAGCGCGGTGTAGCGGCGCTTCGCCGGCCCGTGAGGACGCAGCGACGCGGCCGCCGCAGCGAAGGCCTCCGCCGAGAACCCGCCCCGCAGGTCGAGTACGGCAGGCTCTGCCCCGGCTGCGACGGAGCGCACCAGGACCTGGAGCCCGGCGATGTGGTGGGCCGGCATCGCCAGCAGCCAGGCACCGCTGCCGCCGAGCACCTGGTGGGTCGCCCACGCCGACCGCTCCAGGGACTCGGCCGTGAGCAGGGCACGCTTGGGACGACCGGTGGAGCCCGACGTTCCGATCGTGACTGCGAGGCCGTCGGGCAGGTCCGCGAGGTCATGGGACGGCACTGACGGCGGGGCGTCGGTGGCGGCATACGGCAACACGGGGGCGCGGCCGTCCATGGCGTTCTCCAGGGCGGGCAGCACGTCGAGGACGTCGGGTCCGGCGGGCACCGGGAGCAGCTGCAGCGCCGTCATGGACCCCATTGTGCCGGTGGATGCCCCCGCATCCTGGGGCGACCTGGTCAAGGACGTCAGGAGGACTCGTCGGTCGGGCGACTCCAGACCGACAGCTCACCGCCGGGCATGCAGATGATCATCTCGCGGTGGGGACCGTGGATCGTCCACGACTCGTAGTCAGGGTCCACGCGGCAGGCGACCTGCGCGTCGACGAGGTTGATGGCGAGATCGTTGGCGGGGGAGACGAGTACGCCGGTGACCTCCTGACCGAGTAGGTCGGCGAGGATCTTGGGCGGGGTTTCCACGGACTGCGAGATGTCGATCTCGACGGGAGCCTGGCCTCGGTGCGTGACGAACACGTCACCCTCGAGGTTGAACTGGCCGCCCCCGCTCGTCCAGAGCCGGACCATCCAGTCCAGCTGAACGCGCGAGATGGTCATCCCGGTGAAGTCGGGCGTCATGCCGGCTCCCTCGGTGACCAGGTCACCAACTTGCCGCCCGCGGTGCACACGACCTTGGCGCCGTGAGGTCCGCTCAGCTCCCACGACTCAAACCGGTCGTCGGCGTCGACGCTGATACGCGCAGCGCCGAAGGTGATCTCGAGGCGCCCGTCCGGCGAGGTGACGACAGAGGTGATCTGCTGCCCCATCAGGCCATTGATGAGGTCGGTGTCAACCGGGTCGGGCGGCGCGTCGTTGTCGATGGCTTGCGGCCCTCTGCCTTCGAGGTCGAGGACGGTGCGGCCGGCGAGCCGGAACTCCCAGTGGCGATCCGTCCAGAGCTCTACTGCGTACTCGTGCCGGACGGCGATGACGATGTCTCCGGCGAAGTCGGGAATCACGGCGACCACCCTTCCGGGATGGGGATGGTGCCGTCGCCGAGGACGGCAAGATGGGTTTGTGATCTCGGGCCCGGCTTGCCCGCGGCGTTCATCGGTTGCCCATCCTTGTTGTAGAAGACCAGGTAGCCGTGAGGGTAGTCCGGATTGGGATCCATGAAACGGACCGAATTGGCGTTCTCCGGGGCACCCGCCGGGACGTCCATGGAATCGGGGTCCTGCCAGACCTCGCCTTTCTCGCTGTCGGCGACCCGGCCCTTCCAGTTGGAGCCGGCGAGGTCGGGACGCGCCGAGTCGGGCAACGGGTCGCCCGCCTTCCCACGACCCACGGTCGGGGCGTCGGCCTCGGTGAGCCACCGGTTGTCGTTGGCGCGTGCGTGCTCACCCAGGCTGGTCGCGCCGTGCGCGACGGCGCCCACTCCGCCTGCGGCCACCGCGGCAGCGGCGACGTTGAGCGGGACACCGACGACCAACCCGACCCCGGTCGCGTCGAGGGCTGTCCCGCCGATCTCGCCACCGGTGCCGACGATGATGCCGCCGACCCCGAAGGCGATCTCGAGCAGGTCCTCGGGATGCTCGGCCACCGCCTGCCCGACGTCGGCGAAGCCGTTCACGGCCGGCACGGCGGTGTGGTTGTAGGTCCAGGTCGCGACACCACCGACGTGCTCCACCGCGTCCTGCCACCACTGGCGCTGCTCGCGCGGCTCGAGGTGACCGATGCGCGGGCGGGCTGCCACGTCGATGCGTTCCTGGACGAAGCCGAGGTCGCCGATGAACGACGCGCGCACGTCCGGAGCGCAGCCGGCCGGGCCCGATGCAGAAGACGCCGACCCGCCGAGATCCAGCCCGTTCTTCCGGTGTGACACCTCGGACGTCAGAGCCTCAAGCCGCCGCGCGCACTGGTTGGCTGCGGCGGACAGGTCGTCGAGGACCGCGCCGCGGGTGCGGTGCACCGAGGTGAGTGCCGTGTCGCGGTCACGGCCAGCCAGGGCCACGGAAGCGGCATACGTCGTCGGGTCGACCGCGGTGGCCCGCGCGGTTGCCACGCGATGCGCGTGCCCGCTCAGCGCCTCGTCGACGCGGCGCCGAAGGCTGTCCGTCTGCGCGGCGGCGCGCTCGAGTGCGGCGGCGTAGCGGTCGAGCCCGTCGGCGGCGTGGCCGAGCTGAGGCAGGACCTGTCGCGTCCGCTCCGAGAGCACATCGAGGTCCGCCCGTGCCCGGGCGGCGGCCTCGCCCTGCCAGACGAGCCCGAGCTCGCCCGACGCAGAGGTGTCCAGCCCGCCGCTCGCGAGGCCCCGTGCGGCCACCCGACGCAGCTCGCGTGCCGCTGCGCGGATCGTCGTCGGGTCCCCTTGGGGATCGGCGAGCGGTGTGGTGCGTTCGGCGACACGGGTCATGGGCGTGGACGCGCCGTGCCGGTCGAGCCGGCGGCCGACGCGAGCATCGTCGCGGCGTGGACCTCTGTCGCGTGCGCCGACAGGGCAGTCTGGTCGAGAGCGTCACCCAGCGCAGCGAAGCCGGTTGCGGCCGCCTCGAGGGCCGCGAGGTGGCCCGCCACGAACCTCGCGAGGGACGCGGCCAGGGCAGGGTGGTCGTCGCCACAGCCAAGAGCGGCCGACCGGCCGGCCCGCGCGAATCCCGTTGCGCAGTCAGCCAGCCCGGCTCCTGCGGTGAGCAGCGTTGACCCGACGCGCCGTGTGCCGTCCGTGTCGATTGCGTAGCTCATGCATCCGAAACCTACGGGCGTGCGCGCCGCGGGCCTGAGAGTTCTCCACAGCCTCCGGTTCAGCCGGCAGGCTGCGTGTTCGCGCGGCGCGCCACGGCCCGGTGCCGCTGGCGGGCAGCCATGATGACGGTCCACACGAGCGCAGCCGCGCAGACCGGGAAGCCGACGTACGGGTTGAGCGGGAGCACGATGCCGAGCGCGCCGCCGACGACCCACAGCACCTGCAACATCGTCTCGGACCACGCGAAGACGGACGTGCGCACGTTCTCGGGGACCTCGCGCTGCACGAGCGCGTCGAAGCAGAGCTTGGCCAGCTGGGCCGACAGACCCTGCACCAGCCCGAGCACCACGAGCGTCCAGACGCCGTACCAGATGCCGGTGGCCACGCAGCTGAGAGTCGCGGCGAGCACCGACACCATCGCGATGCGTTCGGGCCGCTGGTCGCGCACGACGTTGCCGACGACGCTGCCCAGGCAGTTGCCGACCCCGATGCCGGCCGCGATGAATGCGAGCACGAGCTCGCCGCGGAACCCGTCGATCGGGTGCTCCTTGGCGAGGAACGCCATGAACATGATGAGGAAGCCGGTCAGCACGCGGGTGCCCCCGGTCGACCACATGGCGTGCAAGACCGGCCACGGGATCGCCTGCTTGCGCCGGCGGAAGCGGCCCAGCGGCCCGAGCGAGTCGACCGTCAGGGTCTCGTGCTCCGAGGGCGTATGCCGTCCGGCTCCTTCCTCGGTCCAGCGCCGGCGGGTGCCACGCAGCGAGCTCGCGGCGTCGGGCCGCCTGCCACGCCGGGGCACGTCCGCCGGCCTGACCCCGATCGGGGCGGTGTCCTCGATGGGCACCTCCCCGGCCGACGAGTCCACCTGTGAAGGCAACCGGATCGCCTGCACCGTGCCCACGACGAAGACGAGGAACCCGATGCGCAGCGCCCACGCCGGGCCGGCGAGCATGCCCAGCCCGCCGAGCACGCCGCCCGCAAGCGCGCCCACGACGCCGGCCATCGACACGCGGGAGTTGGCCCGGACGAGCGTGGTCCCGGCGGGCAGGAGGCGCGGCACGGCGGCGGCCCGGGTGATGTTGTAGGCCCTCGACGCGACGAGGCAGCCGAGCGCGGCAGGGAAGAGCCAGCTGCTGTCGGTGTCGACCGCCTCGGCGAGCACCCAGCAGAGGAAGGCCCGCAGCGCGAGGGTCGTGCCGATGGCCCAGCGCCGCCCGTGCGCGAAGCGGTCGAGCAGCGGACCTATGAGCGGCGCGACGAGGACGAACGGGACCATCGTCAGGAGCAGGAAGGTCGCGACGTCGCCTCGGGCCTGGGCGGTCTGGGGGTTGAAGAAGAGCGTGCCGGCGAGGGCCAGCGTCATGATCGTGTCGCCCGCAGTGTGGCTCGCGTGCAGCTCGGTGACACGGGCCAGGCCCGTCTCGCCGGCGCCGCCGGAGTGGGTGAACGCGTGGGCCTTGGTCGCTGCGAACCGGCCGGTGCGCGCGGTGGCCCGTGCCGTTCCGGTCGCTGCGCGCCCCAGACCTCGGCCGATGGCGCGCGTGGCGTTGAGCGCGGTGGTGCGGGGTGGTTGGCGGAAGCCCGCGGGCCGCCCTCCCTCAGGCACGTCGGGATCGGGTCCCGGACCGCGCTCGCTATCCTGCCTGTCGGCGCTCGCGGGCGCGCGACGTCCGCTGCCGGCGCTGCGGTCGTCGCGGGGTCCCACCTGATCATCCTGCCCCCTCGGCGTGTCCGCCGTGGGACCGACACCGCGACCAGCGTCGGGGCGCTGACGGGCCGGCCACCTGTGCGCTGACGGAGGGACTCCTGCGGGCTGACGGCCAGGCTCCTGCGCGCTGGTAATTCCCCCGGGCGATGACCGGTTCGTCCCTCGGGTGCTCGCTACGCTCGACGGGTGAGAACCGTGGGGGACGCGGGTTTCGAGGGGGTCGGAGGGGCCGACGAGGGGGTCGGTGGCAACGAGGGGACCGAGGGTTCGGCCGCTGTCGTCCACCGACGATCACGCACGCACCTTGGCGTCGTGCTCGGTGTCGTCTGGATTCTCGTCCCGCTCGCACTTTTCCTGCTGGACCAGTCGATCCTGTTGTCCGGCAACCCGGCTCAGGTGATCGCACTCGCAGCCTCTGGGCTCATCGGGGTCGTCCTGCTCGTCCACGACAAGCCCGACGACCGGCGGCGCGTCCGCCGGCGGCCGCGCTGGAGGAGGGTGCTGGGGCAGGTGGTGGGCGTTGTCGCCACGGTGGTGGTGCTGGGCGCGCTGGTGTGGCTCCGGCCGTTCGCCGCGACCCCGGCTGCCTTGTCGTCCTTGGCGGGTGGTGCCGAGGTGCGCGTCACCGACGCCGCGGCGCACATCGTCATCGTGCCGAAGGGCAGCACTCCCACCCGAGGTCTGGTGTTCCAGCCGGGCGCCCGCGTCGACCCCCGTGCGTACGTGCCGCTGCTGTCCCAGGTGTCGAAGCAGGGTGTGCTGGTCGTCATCGTCAAGCAGCCCTTCGACATCGGCCTGCTCGCGACGACGGCGCCACAGTCGTTCGTCGCGGAGCATCCCGAGGTACGGGCCTGGGCCGTGGGCGGCCACAGCCTCGGCGGTGTGGCTGCGGCACGCTTCGCGCTCGACCACCCGCTCCTCGTCCGGGGCCTGGTCCTGTGGGCGTCCTATCCCGACCAGTCGCTGGCGGGGCTCACCGCCCTCCGAGTCGCGTCGGTGAGCGGCACCCGCGACGCGTTCACGACCCCAGCCGACGTCGCCGCGAGCCAGGCCCTGCTGCCGCCCACGACGGCATACACCCGGGTCGAGGGTGCCGTGCACTCGTTCTTCGGCGACTACGGCGAGCAGCCCGGCGACGGGTCGCCGACGGTGAGTCGGGCCGAGGCCCAGCGCCAGGTCGTCGACGCGACCGTCGAGCTGATGCTCTCGCTCTGAGCCCCGGCGGCGTTCGGGCTGCTCAGAAGTACCAGGGGAAGGGCGACCAGTCGGGTTCGCGCTTCTCGAGGAACTGGTCGCGTCCCTCGACGGCCTCGTCGGTCATGTAGGCGAGCCGGGTGGCCTCGCCGGCGAAGACCTGCTGGCCCATGAGCCCGTCGTCGGTGAGGTTGAACGCGAACTTCAGCATCCGCTGCGCCTGCGGGCTCTTGCCCATGATCTCGCTCGCGACCTGCAGCGCCTCCGCCTCGAGGCCGGCGTGGTCGGCGACGATGTTGACGGCGCCCATCCGTTGCATGTCCTCGGCGGAGTACGTGCGGCCGAGGAAGAAGATCTCGCGGGCGAACTTCTGGCCGACCATCTTGGCGAGGTAGGCGCTGCCGTAGCCGGCGTCGAAGCTGCCCACGTCGGCGTCGGTCTGCTTGAACCGGGCGTGCTCGCGGCTGGCGATGGTGAGGTCGCAGACGACGTGGAGCGAGTGGCCGCCCCCGGCCGCCCAGCCGTTCACGACGGCGATGACGACCTTGGGCATGGTGCGGATGAGGCGCTGCACCTCGAGGATGTGCAGGCGCCCGCCCTCGGCCTTGACCCGCGCCTCGTCGACTCCGGAAGACGTGGCGTCGGCGTCGGGCGATGTCGCGTACTGGTACCCGGAACGGCCGCGGATGCGCTGGTCGCCGCCCGAGCAGAAGGCCCTCTTGCCGTCCTTGGGACTCGGCCCGTTGCCGGTGAGCAGGACGACGCCGACGTCGGGGCTCGTCCGCGCGTGGTCGAGCGCCCGGTAGAGCTCGTCGACGGTGTGCGGGCGGAACGCGTTGAGCACCTCGGGACGGTCGAAGGCGATGCGCACGACACCGGACTCGGCATGCGGGCGACCCTCGACGGGTCGGCGCCGGTGGTAGGTGATGTCGGTGAGGTCGAAGCCCGGCACCTCGTCCCACTCGGCGGGGTCGAAGGTCTCGGAGACGGTCGCGCGTTCGGTGCTCACGGCGGGCAGCCTACGCGGGCAGCCCGTGTGGCCAGGCGCACACCTCGAGGCGCTCGGCACGCCGGTGACGGTGTGCGGTCGACCGTGACGTTTTGCGTCGGGCCGCCGCGGGCGGGCCCGAGGGCGTATGCCGTCCGGCTCAGCGCCCGGGGTGGGGCGCGGTCGTCGTGGGGCGGGGCCAGACGTGGCCGGGCCGCGGGAGCCAGCGCGGCACGGTGGCGGCGTAACGGGCGTACTCGTCGCCGTGCGTCTCGCGGAGCGTCGGCTCCTCGTAGAGCGCGACGAAGGCGGTGACCGCGGTGACGAAGAGGACGGCATACGCGAGGACAGCCGTGCTGCGCCAGAGCAGCGCCTGGCCGACGACGACAGCGACCACCGCGACGTACATGGGGTTGCGCACGTAGCGGTACGGGCCCGTGACGACGAGGTGCTCGGTCGGGGCGCCGGGGAAGGGCGTGCCGAGGCCGTCGCGGGCGAAGCGGACGAAGGCCTCGGCGAGGCCCGTGACGCCGAGCGCGACGAGAAGCCAGCCCGCCACGGTGCCGGGGCTCGACCGCTCCCAGGAGCCCGGGGCGGCTGCGCCGACGAGCCACGGGATCACCCCGCCCATGGTCGCGGGGACGGCGGCGAAGGCCGTCGTGCCGAGTGCTGCGGATCGAGCGTCCATCGAGGTTCCTCCCGCCGAACCGTCTTTGCCAACATCTGCTGGCAAAGACGCTACGACCCTGCTGGTCTGGGCGCGGGCTGGTCGAGCACCTCCTGGCCCGGTGGGAGGGCCGCGACGACATCCTGGTGACGCTGTTGCGCTCTGCCGCCAGCGAGCCCGACGCCGTCGACGTGCTGCGGCAGCCCTTCGCCGAGCAGCTCACCCCGCCGTCGCCCAGGTCGCCGGGCCCGAGACGGCAGGTTTGCGTACCGGCCTCGTCGCGAGCCAGATGCTCGGCGTGGCGGTCGTGCGCGACGTGCTGGCGCTCGACCCCCCTCGGTTCCGCCTCGTGCACCGAGGTCGCGCGGCTCGTGGGGCCGACGATCCAGCGCTACCTGACGGGAGCCGTCGGGAAGGGCGACGGGGCGGCGGCTGGGTCCCCGCGCGGCTAGCGTGGCGGCATGCCGATCCCTCCCTACGTCCTGCACCTGCGCTCGATGATCGGCACCGAGCTGCTGTGGATGCCGGGCAACACGGCGGTGGTGCTGCGCGAGAGCCCGTCCGGCAGCCGGTCCGGCAGCCCGTCCGGCGTCGAGGTACTGCTCGTCAGGCGCTCGGACAACGGCCAGTGGACTCCGGTCACCGGCATCGTCGACCCCGGCGAGGACCCCCACGTCACGGCCGTGCGAGAGGTCGAGGAGGAGGCGTGCGTCGTCGCCGAGGTCGAGCGGCTGGTCTGGGTTGCGGCCACCGGCGTCGTCACGCACGTCAACGGCGACCTCGGGCAGTACCTCGACCACACGTTCCGCTGCCGGTGGGTGGCGGGTGACCCCCGGCCCGGGGACGACGAGTCCACGGACGCGCGGTGGTTCCCGCTCGACGCGCTCCCGCCCATGGCCGCCCTGCACCGGGAGCGCATCGCCGTGGCGGCCGACAACCCGGCGGACGTGCGGCTCGGCCGCTGACGGCACCTGGTCGCACCGGGTGACCGGGGGTGACATCTGTCAGGGGCAGGTCGTGACAGGGGACGCAGGGCCCTGACCCCGCGCGTACCTAGCGTGGAAGCACGCCGGGTGGTCCGGCAGAGCAACGGAGGTCATCGTGTTCGTCCCACGCACGTTCATCATCGCCGGCATCGCCCTCATCGCGATCTCGCTCCGTGCCTCGGGTCACGGCCTCTGGTGGCTCGTCGGGCTCGTCTGGGCCCTCGGCTGGACGCACCACGGGCGGCGGGCCTGCCACGTCGGCCGGGGTCGCCACCACCGGCACGACCAGCGCGACGCGGCGCCCCAGACCCCGCAGCCTGTCGTTCAGCCCGACCCGACCCACGACCGCCACGAGGCCTTCCCCGCACGCTGACCGGCGCGCGGGGCCCGTCGGTGATGATGGGGGCATGATGCCCCTGCCCAGCACCGCCGACCTGCTCGTGACGGCCCATGTCGTCGCCCTTCCGATGCGAGTGCGTTTCCGGGGTGTCGACGTGCGTGAGGCTGTCATCTTCGAGGGCCCTTGCGGCTGGGGCGAGTTCGCGCCGTTTCCGGAGTACGCGGATGACGAGGCGGCCCGCTGGTTGGCCGCGGGCATCGGGGCCGCGTATGCCGGGTGGCCGGCCCCGGTTCGCGACACCGTGCGGGTCAACGCGACCGTGCCAGCAGTCCCGGCGGAGCGGGTGGCCGATGTGCTGGCGCGCTTCGACGGTTGCACGACCGCCAAGGTCAAGGTCGCCGAGAGGGGCCAGACCGTCGACGACGACGTCGACCGCGTCGCAGCCGTGCGGGACGCCATGGGACCGGGCGCCCGTATCCGTGTCGACGCGAACGGCGGTTGGGACGAGAGTGGTGCCCTCGAGGCCCTCGCGAGGCTGGCGGCCTACGACCTCGAGTACGCCGAACAGCCCTGCGCCAGCGTGGAGGAGCTCGCCGACCTGCGGAAGGCGCTGGCGCGCAACGGGATCGACGTGCTGGTGGCAGCCGATGAGTCCATCCGCAAGGCCGAGGACCCGGTCCGCGTGGCGCGTCTCGGCGCCGCGGACCTCGTGGTCGTGAAGGTCGCGCCGCTGGGCGGCGTCGCGGCCGCCCTCGAGGTGGTCGAGGCGTGCGGTCTGCCCGCAGTCGTGTCCTCGGCGCTCGACACGAGCATCGGGATCGCGGCCGGCGTGGCGTTGGCGGCTGCCCTGCCACAGCTCGACCATGCGTGCGGCCTGGGGACGGTCAGCCTCTTCGAGCGGGACGTCGCTGCGGACCCGCTGCGCCCCGTCTCGGGTCGGCTCACGACGGGCCGGCCGGTGCCGGACTCCGGCGCTCTCGAGGAGCTGGCCGCGCCCGCGGAGCGTCAGCAGTGGTGGCGCGAGAGGCTTGCCCGCTGCCGCGACCTGCTCGCCGCGGGGGGTGCCCGGTGATCAAGGCCTGCCTCAACGGGTCCCGGACCCGTCGGCAGCACGGTCGGGTCCCCGTGACGCCGGCCGAGCTGGCGCTGGCGGCCGCCGAGGCGGCTGCTGCCGGGGCCTTCATGGTGCACGTCCACCCGCGCGACGAGTCGGGCCGCGAGACGTTGGAGACCCGGCACGTCGTCGAGGCGGTGCTCGCCATCCGCGCTGCGACGCCCGGGCTGCGCGTGAGCGTGTCGACGCGCGACGGCATCGTCGACAGCGCGCGGCGCAAGCTCGCCCACGTCGCGGAGTGGCCCTCGCCCGACCTCGGTGGACCGGACTGTGCGAGCGTCAACTGGCACGAGCAGGGCGCCGTCGAAGTCGCGGAAGCCTTGCGCGACAACGGCTCCGGAATCGAAGCGGGCATCTGGACGCCTGAGGCGGCCAGTCTCTTCGTTGCGACGAGCTGGCCGTGGCAGGTCGAGCGAGTGCTGGTCGAGCTCATCCCCGGCGTGACCCCGGGGTCGGACGGCCCGTGGGCCGCAGAGCGCATCCTCGCCGCGCTGGGCATGTCACCGGCACCGGTCGTCGTCCACGGCGAGGAACGCTGGGCCTGGCCCATCCTCCGTTGGGCGCAGGCAGCCGGCTACGACGTGCGGGTGGGGCTCGAGGACACGCTCCACCTGGCGAGCGGCAGCGAGGCGCATGACAACGCCGAGCTCGTTCACGAGGCCGCGACGTCCGAGCCCCGCACGCCGTCGTAGTGGCCCGTTCCCGACCCGCCGGGTTGAAAGGCCCCGGAGGCCGCCTCAGCGATGTTCGTCGTGGGGCGGTAGCGCCTGTTGCGCGAGCGTCCTGAGCCAGGCTGCCTCGGCACGACGACCGGCCCGCGACACCGGAACCTCCAGGACCCTGATGCCCGTGGGCGACTCGTCGAGCGCCTGGGCCAGGCGTGCGAGGTCGTCGACCCGTTCGTATGCCGTGTGGTGCGCTGCGCAGAGGGCTGCCAGGTCGGTGCCGTGCGGGGTGGCGAAGACATGCTCGAACGCATCCGAGTAACGGGGGTCACCTTGTTCGAGCGTGCTGAAGATCGCGCCGCCGTCGTCGCTGAGCACGACGAAGGTGAGGTCGGGTCGTGGCTGGCCGCTGCCGACGAGGAGGCCGTTGCTGTCGTGGAGGAAGGTCAGGTCGCCCAGGTAGGCGATGGTGCGCGCGGCGCGGGGGCGGCCCAGCGCGATGCCGATCGCCGTCGACACCATCCCGTCGATGCCGGCCAGCCCGCGGTTGCCGACGACGAAGCGGTGCTGGAGCGGTGGCCAGGGCGCCCCCATGACGTCGAGGTCGCGGACGGCGTTCGACGAGCCGACGACGAGCGAGGTGTCGGCCTCAACGGCCGAGGCGACGACGGCGGCGACGGAGAGTGGGGACAAGCCGGCATCGAGACCCGGTGCGCGCTGCGGATCTCCTTGTGCTGCCGACAGGCCCGCGTCGATGGCCGCCGAGAGGCGGGCGTCGGCGTCGCGCCAGGCGGCGAACCAGACGGCATCGTCAGGACCCTCGGCCCGGGGGACGACGTCGAGCACCCGCGCGACACGGCCCGGGTCGGTCGCGACGCCGTCGCGGCCGCGCACGGCCAGCACCTCGAGGGCCGGGTCGCTGATGAGGGTCGTGACCGGACGCGACAGGGTGGGGTGGCCGACGACCACGACCCGCTCGACCTGGGTCCGTAGGTCGGTCGTGAGCAGGAGCCGGCCCGTGCGCAGCGCCTGGCGCCCGATGCGGGAGCCGGACGTCGGCTCGGCGAGCATGGGCCAGTTCGCCGCCTCGGCGAGCAACCGTGCTGCAGGACCCGCGTCGTCACCGGCCACGACGACGGTGCGTGGCCCGAGCGGCAGCACCTCGCCGTCGTCGGGCACCGACACCGACGCCTCGACATTCGCATCGGGCGACGCGACGTGCGCCATGGCGCGCTGTGGGACGGATCCTGACCCCGACTCAGCACGGAGCTGCGCCACGGCGGAGTTGGCGGGCTGTGGGGGGGTGGGAGCCGGGTGCCGCCACCAGGTGGTCGGGTCGGGGTCGGCCGGGAGCAGGTCGCCGTCGAGCTGGACGTTCAGCTGCGACGGGCCCTGCCTCGAGCAGGCCTGCGCCACAACAGCATCCAGTTCGTACCCCGAGTCAGAGGCCGTCAGGTCGTCGCAATCGGCGAAGACCCCGAAGATGCCGGCCTGCTCGGTGGTCTGGTTGGCGCCGGTGCCGCGCAGCCGGTCGGGCCGGTCGGCGCTCACGACCACCAGGCGCCGCCCGGTGTGGTGCGCTTCCATGACCGCGGGCAGCAGGTTGCCGACGGCCGTGCCCGACGTGGTGACGACCGCGACCGGTCGCCGTGAACCCGTGGCGAGACCGAGGGCGAGGAAGGCGGCCGACCGTTCGTCGACGCGGACGTGCAGGCGCAGGTCACCGGCGCGGTCTGCGGCGTGCAGGGTCAGGGCCAGTGGCGCAGACCGCGACCCCGGGGCGAGCACGACGTCGCGCACCCCGCCGAGCCACAGGGACTGGACGAGCCGGAGGGCGAGCTCCGAGGCCGTGCGGGCAGCGGTCACGACGGCCGGTCAGTCGCTCGCGAGCGCGTCGCGCATGGGGATGAGCTTGGCGTTGGACTCGGCCACCTCGGACTCGGGGTCGGACCCGGCGACGATGCCGCAGCCGGCATACAGGGTGATCTGCGACGGGTCGTCGGCTGCGAAGGCACCGCTGCGCAGGGCGATTCCCCACGCGCCGTCGCCATGGGTGTCCATCCAGCCGACGGGCCCGGCGTAGCGGCCGCGGTCCATGTGCTCGAGCTCGGCGATGAGCTCGACGGCGCGCGCGGTCGGCGTGCCGCCGACGGCGGCCGACGGGTGCAGCGACGCTGCGAGCGTGAGCGACGAGGCGTCGTCGGCGCTGACCGCGGCGACGTCGGTCGCGAGGTGCATGACGTTGGGCAGGTGCAGCACGAAGGGCGCCTCGGGCACGTTCATCGACGACGAGTGCGGCGCGAGGGCCTCGGCGACCGAGCGCACGGCGTACTCGTGCTCCTCCAGGTCCTTCGACGACCTCGCGAGCGAGCC
Source organism: Terrabacter terrigena (assembly GCF_042676085.1). Taxonomy (NCBI): domain Bacteria; kingdom Bacillati; phylum Actinomycetota; class Actinomycetes; order Micrococcales; family Intrasporangiaceae; genus Terrabacter; species Terrabacter terrigena. Next base: position 112,496 of record NZ_JBHTKH010000002.1, on the reverse strand, counting down.
GGCCAGCGCGGTGTCCTTGTCGTCGTCGCCGGTGCGGCGGATCGTGCCGGCGAGCACGCGCGAGGTGATCAGGCCCTGGTCGCGGCGCACGAGCAGCTCGGGTGTGGCACCGACGAGACCGGCGACGGCGAAGACCCAGGTGTTCTCGTAGCGCTCGGCGAGGCGGCGCAGCAGCCAGCGGGGGTCGATGGGTCCGGACGCCGTCGCGACGAGGTCGCGGGCGAGGACGACCTTGTCCACCTCGCCCGCGCCGATGCGCTCCACGGCCTCGGCGACCGCATGCGCGTAGTCGGCGGGGGAGACCGAGCCGTCGGCGAACGCAACTCCGCGGGGCGGCTCGGGATCTGCTGCGACAGAGGGCCGCTCGAGGAGGGTCAGCTGCGGGTCGAGCGAGACGGTGGTGAGCCAGGTGTGGCCGTCGCGGCGCCCGACGATGGTCGAGGGGACGACGAGCCGCGCCGACTCGGCCGAGTCGTCCGCGAAGGGGAACGACCCGAAGCACACGAGCCCGCTGCCGGGCCGGCCGACCTCGTCACGCACCACGGCGTGCCGGCTGATCTCGCGCCACCAGGCCTCGGCCTCGCGGAAGCGGCCCTCAGCTCGCGCCTCGAACGTGAGCGCGGTGCCCCAGCCGACGAGGCCGTCGCCACGGCGCACCCAGGAGACGAGGTCGTCGTGCTCACGGTCGGCGGGGAGGTAGGCGAGGAGGGGGTCCGCGGACTCGAGGGGGACGGTGCGGACGACGACCGTCGGCCCCGCGGTGGGGGACGGCGCTTCGGGGGCGGGAAGCGTGGACATCGGTTGCAACAATACGGCCGACGCGCCCCCGCCCCCGCCGCCGTGCCCGCCACACAGCCGCCACACGGCCGCCCGTGCGACCGAACGCACACGCGCCGGTGCGAGGATGAGCGCATGAGCCGTGCGCAGCTGGACAAGAAGCCGGTCGACGTCGCGTCGATGTTCGACACCGTCGCCGAGAAGTACGACGTGACCAACGACGTGCTCTCCCTCGGCCAGGACCGGCTCTGGCGCCGCGCCGTCGTCAAGGCCGTCGACGCACGTCCGGGGGAGCGGATCCTCGACATCGCCGCCGGCACCGGCACCTCCAGCGAGCCGTGGGCCAACGAGGAGATCGAGGTCGTGCCCGCCGACTTCTCGCTCGGCATGCTGCGGGTCGGCCGCCGCCGTCGCCCCGACATGGCGTTCACCGCAGCCGACGCGATGAGCCTGCCCTTCGCCGACGCGAGCTTCGACGTCGTCACGATGAGCTTCGGACTGCGCAACGTCGCCGAACCCGAGACCGCGCTGCGCGAGTTCCTCCGCGTGACGAAGCCGGGCGGCCGCCTGCTGGTCTGCGAGTTCAGCCAGCCGGTCAACAAGGTCTTCCGCACCGTCTACACGAACTACCTGATGCGTGCGCTGCCGCCGGTCGCCCGTCGCACGTCGAGCAACCCCGACTCGTACGTCTACCTCGCCGAGTCGATCCGCGCCTGGCCCCCGCAGGGCGAGCTCGCCGGCGTCATCGAGGGCGCCGGCTGGCAGCAGGTCGGCTGGACCAACCTCACGGGCGGCATCGTCGCGCTGCACCACGGCACCAAGCGCTGACGCCCGACGCCACCGGGGGCGTATGCCGTCCCGCGGGGTCGCGGTCACACGTGCCCTCACGACCTGCCGGAGGCGGCAGAATCCGGCTTCTCGACGTGCCCGAGGCGGCAGGAACCGGCCTCTCGGCGGTTGGGGTTAGGCATGCCTTATCTGACAAGCGCGAAATTGCGGGAATAGACTCCCCGGAGAGTTCGTGAAGATCTTCACAAGCGGTTCGGAAGCGTGCAGGAGAGATGACCAGTTCGAGCGTTGCGCCCAGCCCCCGCGGGGGTGGCGGTGCACCCGTCGAGCGGGCCGACGTCGTCGTCGTCGGTGCCGGCCCGGGTGGCAGCGCGACGGCCGCATACCTCGCCGACCACGGTCTCGACGTCGTCCTCCTCGAGAAGTCGGCCTTCCCCCGCGACAAGATCTGCGGCGACGGCCTGACCCCGCGCGCCACCAAGGAGCTCATCTCCCTCGGCGTCGACACCACCGGCTGGCAGCGCACCAAGGGGCTGCGCATCAAGGGCGGCGGCCACACGCTGCAGCTCGACTGGCCCGAGTCCGAGGCCTTCCCCGGCTACGGCATGGTGCGCACCCGTGCACAGCTCGACGAGAGCCTGGCCCGCCACGCCGAGAAGCGCGGTGCCCGCCTGCACGAGCGCACGAGCGTCACCGCACCGGTGCGCGACGGCTCCGGCCGCGTCACCGGCGTCAGCGCCAAGCGGGTCGACGACGTGGGCCGCGCCACCGGCGAGACCGTCACCTACCGCGCACCGGTCGTCATCGCGAGCGACGGCGTCTCGAGCCGTCTCGCGACCGCCGTCGGCCGGCCCAGGCGCGAGGACCGCGTCATGGCCATCGCGGTCCGGGCCTACTACACGACGCCCAAGCGCGACGACTACCTCGAGAGCCACCTCGAGCTCTGGACCCGCGACGACGCCGGCAACCGCATCCTCATGCCGGGCTACGGCTGGCTCTTCCCGCTCGAGGACGGCCGCACCAACGTCGGCCTCGGCACGCTCGACACGACCGCCGCGTTCCAGAAGACGGACTTCAAGGACGTCATGCGCCGCTGGGTCGAGGACATCAACCCGGAGTGGCAGCTCGAGCACGACGAGTCGGCCGGCCCGATCCGTGGCGCCGCGCTGCCCATGGGCTTCAACCGCACGCCGCTGTACGGAGACGGCCTGCTGCTCGTCGGCGACGCCGGCGGCATGGTCAACCCCTTCAACGGCGAGGGCATCGACTACGCCCTCGAGGCCGCCCGCATCGGCGCCGAGCTCGTCGCCCAGGCGATGGCGCGCCCGAGCGACGCCGAGCGCGAGCGGGTGCTGGCGGCATACCCGAAGGTCATGAAGGACGAGCTCGGCGGCTACTTCACGCTGGGCCGCTGGTTCGCCCACGCCATCGGCAACCCCGAGGTCATGCGGCTCGCGACGAAGTACGGCCTGCCGCGCACGAAGCTCATGCCGTTCCTGCTCAAGATCATGGCCAACCTCGCCGACCCCGGGAGCAAGGGCGCGAGCGACCGCATCATCCACGCCCTCTCGCGGCTGGCGCCGAGCGCATGAACGTCGCGTGCCCCGTGTCCATGACCGACGCCATGACCGACGCCATGACCGACGCCACGGCCACCACCGGCGTGACCCCGGTGCCCACCCCCATTGTGACGCCGAGCACAATCGTCTCGGGCGCCCCTAGGATGGGTGCGCCGCGCATCTCCGGCCCCGGAGCCCCTGCAATGCACGTCTCGCACGACCGAAAGGCACGTGACCTCGGATGAACTCCTACGTCCCGATCCTGTTCATGCTGGGGCTCGGCTTCGCGTTCGCCGCGCTGTCGGTCTTCACCTCGCTCGTCGTCGGCCCGAAGCGCTACAACCGCGCCAAGCTCGAGGCCTACGAGTGCGGCATCCAGCCGACGCCGCACGCGGCCGGCGGCGGTCGCGTGCCGATCAAGTACTACCTGACGGCGATGCTCTTCATCATCTTCGACATCGAGTCGATCTTCCTCTATCCGTTCGCGGTGGCCTTCAACAAGCTCGGCCTCTTCGCGCTGGTGGAGATGGTCCTGTTCATCCTCACGGTCTTCATCGCGTACGCCTACGTCTGGCGCCGCGGTGGCCTCGAGTGGGACTGACGCCCGTTGCCGCACGTGAGCACCTGCATCAGCGGGCACGCGTCCACCGGGTCCGTCAGGAAAGGTAAGGAGTAAGCAATGGGTCTCGAAGAGAAGCTCCCAGCCGGGTTCCTGCTCTCGACCGTCGAGGGTCTCGCCGGCTACATGCGCAAGGCCTCGATCTGGCCGGCCACCTTCGGCCTCGCGTGCTGCGCCATCGAGATGATGGCCGTCGGCACCCCCGACTACGACATCGCCCGCTTCGGCATGGAGCGCTTCTCGGCGACGCCGCGCCAGGCCGACCTGATGATCGTCGCCGGCCGCGTCAGCCAGAAGATGGCCCCGGTCGTGCGCCAGGTCTACGACCAGATGCCCAACCCCAAGTGGGTCATCTCGATGGGTGTCTGCGCGAGCTCGGGCGGCATGTTCAACAACTACGCGATCGTGCAGGGCGTCGACCACATCATCCCCGTCGACATCTACCTGCCGGGCTGCCCGCCGCGGCCGCAGATGCTGCTCAACGCGATCATCGAGCTGCACCAGCAGATCCAGACCTCGCCGCTGGGTGTCAACCGCGAGGAGGCGGCCAAGGCCGCCGAGGCTGCTGCGCTCTCCGCGACCCCGACCCACCAGATGAAGGGCCTGCTCGCATGAGCGACGGCGAGAAGAAGGACGCGACGCCGGCGGTCAACGCCGACACCACCAAGGACCAGACGTCCGGCATCACCCCCGGCGAGGTCGAGCTCGCGCAGCGGGGCAGCGGCACCGAGCCCCGGGTCGTGGGCCTGCGGCGGGGCATGTTCGGAGCCACCCGCGGCGCCGACACCACCGGCTACTCCGGCCTGCTGCGGCCGATCCTCGTCGCGGGCGCCGCCGAGCGGCCCTACGGCGGATACTTCGACGAGATCGCCGACAACCTCGAGCGCGGCCTCGTCGGCGGCACCGCGTCCTATTCCGAGGCCATCGCGAGCGTCGTCGTCGACCGTGGTGAGATGACGCTCCACGTGCGCCGCGAGCACCTGCTGGCCGTCGCCCGCGTGCTGCGCGACGACGCGTCGCTCCGGTTCGAGATCTGCACCGGGGTCTCCGGCGTCCACTACCTCGACCGCGTGGGCGAGGAGCTCCACGCCGTCTACCACATGCTGTCGATCACCCACGGCGGCAGGCGGGTCCGCGTGGAGGTCAGCTGCCCCGACGACGACCGCCACATCCCCTCGATCGTCTCGATCTATCCGGCCAACGACTGGCACGAGCGCGAGACGTGGGACATGTTCGGCATCGAGTTCGACGGCCACCCGGCCCTGACCCGCATCCTCATGCCCGACGACTGGCCGGGCCACCCGCAGCGCAAGGACTACCCCCTCGGCGGCGTCCCCGTCGAGTACAAGGGGGCCACCGTCCCGCCGCCCGACCAGCGGAGGTCGTACAACTGATGAGCACGCACACCGAGTTCACCCAGACCGAGGTGCCCGAGCCGGGCGCCAACGACGTCTACGCCACGTCGGCGGCCGACGAGTCCGCCAGCGAGGGAGCCCACGTCTTCAACGCCGCCGGCGGCGACTGGAACGACCTCGTCGACGAGGCGACCTCTCTCAACGAGGAGCGCATCGTCGTCAACATGGGGCCGCAGCACCCGTCGACGCACGGCGTGCTGCGCCTCATCCTCGAGATCGACGGCGAGACGGTGACCGAGGCCCGCGCGGGCATCGGCTACCTCCACACCGGCATCGAGAAGAACATGGAGTACCGCAGCTGGGTGCAGGGCGTCACGTTCTGCACGCGCATGGACTACCTCACTCCGATGTTCCAGGAGGCGGCCTACTGTCTCGCCATCGAGAAGCTGCTCGGCATCACCGACCAGATCCCGCAGCGCGCCAACGACATCCGCGTCCTCATGATGGAGATGACGCGCATCAGCAGCCACCTCATCTGCCTCGGAACGGGTGGCATGGAGATGGGTGCGACGACGGTCATGACCGTCGCCTTCCGCGAGCGTGAGCGGCTGCTGCGCGTCATCGAGATGGTGACCGGCCTGCGGATGAACAACGCCTACATCCGCCCCGGCGGTGTCGCCGTCGACCTGCCCCCGGGCTCGATCGACGCGTTGCGCGAGATGGTGCCGGAGGTCCGCCGCGGCCTGGGTGAGCTCGAGGCGCTGCTCAACGAGAACCCCATCCTCAAGGGCCGCACCGTCGACGTCGGCGTGCTGAACCTCGCCGGCTGCATGGCGCTCGGCATCACCGGACCGGTGCTCCGCTCGACCGGCCTGCCGCACGACCTGCGAAAGCTCGACCCGTACTGCGGCTACGAGACCTACGACTTCGACGTGATCACGCGCACGAGCCAGGACGCCTACGGCCGCCTGCGCATCCGCATCGACGAGATGTACCAGTCGCTGCGCATCATCGAGCAGGCCACTGACCGTCTGCAGGAGAGCGACGGCCCCGTCATGGTGGAGGACAAGAAGATCGCGTGGCCCGCGCAGCTCGCGCTGGGCAGCGACGGCCTCGGGAACAGCCTCGACCACATCCGCGAGATCATGGGCAGCTCGATGGAGTCGCTCATCCACCACTTCAAGCTGGTCACCGAGGGCTTCCGGGTGCCGCCCGGCCAGGCGTACGTCGCGGTCGAGTCGCCCAAGGGCGAGCTCGGCTGCCACCTCGTCTCCGACGGTGGCACGCGCCCCTACCGCGCGCACTTCCGTGACCCGAGCTTCAACAACCTGCAGGCCGTGGCCGCGATGTGCGAGGGCAGCCAGATCGCCGACGTCATCGTCGCCGTGGCCTCGATCGACCCCGTCATGGGAGGTGTGGACCGATGAGCGCTGGTCACGACGCTTCAGGCCACCTGCACGTCAGCCCAGAGTCCAAGGCGCCGTATGCCGCCGACGTCCTCGAGAAGCTGCACGCCGACGCCGCCGAGGTGGTCGCGCGCTACCCGCAGAAGCGCTCGGCGCTGTTGCCGCTGCTGCACCTCGTGCAGTCGGTCGACGGCTACGTCACCGGGCGCGGTGTGACCTTCTGCGCGGAGGTGCTCGACCTCACCGAGGCCGAGGTGAGCGGTGTCGCGACGTTCTACACGCAGTACAAGCGCCACCCCAACGGCGACTACACGGTCGGTGTCTGCACCAACACGCTCTGCGCCATCATGGGCGGCGACCTGATCTTCGACCGGGTCTCCGAGCACCTGGGTGTCGGCCACGACGAGACCACCGCCGACGGCAAGATCACGCTCGAGCGCCTCGAGTGCAACGCCGCCTGCGACTACGCCCCCGTGGTCATGGCCAACTGGGAGTTCTTCGACAACCAGACGCCCGAGAGCACGATCGGCCTCGTCGACGACCTCCGCGCGGGCAAGGACGTCGCCCCGACGCGCGGCGCGGCCAAGGTCTGCACCTTCAAGGAGGTCTCGCGGGTGCTCGCGGGATTCCACGACGGGCGCGGCGACGAAGGCGTGGGTGCCGGCCCCGCCTCGCTGCTCGGCCTGAAGATCGCCAACGAGAACGGCTGGGTCGCCCCTGCTGCCAACGGTGCCAACGGTGCCCACGGCGCCAACGGCTCCCAGCGCTCGGGCTCCGACGGGAAGGACGGCTCGAAGTGACCGACACGCTGACCCCGATCCTCACGAAGTTCTGGGACGACCCGCAGTCCTGGACCCTCGCGACCTACGAGCGCCACGACGGCTACAAGGCCCTCAAGAAGGCGCTCGACATGGAGCCGCAGGCGATCATCGACGCCGTCAAGGACTCCAGCATCCGCGGCCGCGGTGGCGCCGGCTTCCCGACCGGCATGAAGTGGTCGTTCATGAGCCCGCCCGACGGCGGCCCGCGCTACCTGGTCGTCAACGCCGACGAGTCCGAGCCGGGCACGTGCAAGGACGTGCCACTGATGATGGCCAACCCGCACTCGCTCATCGAGGGGGTGGCCATCTCCTCGTACGCCATCGGCTGCGAGCACGCCTTCATCTACCTCCGCGGTGAGGTCGTCCACGTCTACCGCCGCCTGCTGCGCGCCGTCGAGGAGGCCCGTGCCGAGGGCTACCTCGGTGACAACGTCGGGGGCAAGGGCGTCAAGGTCGACATCACCGTGCACGCCGGCGCCGGCGCGTACATCTGCGGCGAGGAGACCGCGCTGCTCGACTCCCTCGAGGGCCGCCGCGGCCAACCGCGCCTCAAGCCGCCGTTCCCCGGCGCGGCGGGTCTCTACGCCCGCCCGACGTCGGTCAACAACGTCGAGTCCATCGCCTCGGTGCCCGGGATCATCCTCGAGGGCGCCGACTGGTTCAAGGGCATGGGCACCGAGAAGTCCACGGGCTTCGGCATCTTCAGCCTCTCGGGCCACGTCACCAACCCCGGCCAGTTCGAGGCCCCGCTCGGCATCACGATGCGTGAGCTGATCGAGCTCGCCGGCGGCATGCGCGGCGGACGCAAGCTGAAGTTCTGGACACCGGGCGGCTCCTCGACGCCGATCTTCACCGAGGAGCACCTCGACGTGCCGCTCGACTTCGACTCGGTCGCCGCGGCCGGTTCGATGCTCGGCACCCGCGCGCTGCAGGTCTTCGACGAGACCGTCTCGGTCGTGCGCGCCGTCGCCCGCTGGACCGACTTCTACGCCCACGAGTCCTGCGGCAAGTGCACCCCGTGCCGCGAGGGCACCTGGTGGCTGCGCCAGATCATGAACCGCATCGAGGCCGGCCAGGGCACGCAGGACGACATCGACAAGCTCGTCGACATCTGCGACAACATCCTCGGCCGCAGCTTCTGCGCGCTCGGTGACGCGGCGACCAGCCCGATCACCTCGGCCGTCAAGTACTTCCGCGAGGAGTTCGAGGCCGGCATGCACACGCCGGCGCACGAGCTGTTCCCGCCGGAGCACTCGGTCCTCTTCCCCGTCGCCCCGGCCGACAGCGCCCCGGCAGCCAACCAGTCCAAGGAGTCCAGCGGGATGGTGTCCGCATGACGACGACCGCCTCCACGCCCACGGAGACCAAGCCCGACCAGGTCAGCCTGACGATCGACGGCGTGCCCGTCAGCGTCGCCAAGGGCACGCTCGTCATCCGGGCCGCCGAACTGCTCGGCATCGAGATCCCGCGTTTCTGCGACCACCCGCTGCTCGAGCCGGTCGGCGCCTGCCGGCAGTGCCTCGTCGATGTGGCGATGCCCGACCGCGAGGGCAACGTCCGCCCGATGCCGAAGCCGCAGGCCTCGTGCACGATGACGGTGTCCGAGGGCATGGTCGTCAACACGCAGAACACCTCGCCGGTCGCCGACAAGGCACAGCAGGGCGTCATGGAGCTGCTGCTCATCAACCACCCGCTCGACTGCCCGGTGTGCGACAAGGGCGGCGAGTGCCCCCTGCAGAACCAGGCGATGAGCGCGGGCCGCCCGGTGTCGCGCTTCGAGGACGTCAAGCGCACCTACCCGAAGCCGGTCAACATCTCCTCGCAGGTGCTGCTCGACCGCGAGCGCTGCGTGCTCTGCGCGCGGTGCACCCGCTTCTCCGACCAGGTGGCCGGCGACCCGTTCATCGCCCTCGTCGAGCGTGGCGCGCTCCAGCAGGTCGGCATCTACGAGGACAAGCCGTTCGAGAGCTACTTCTCGGGCAACACCGTCCAGATCTGCCCGGTCGGCGCGCTCACCGGTGCCGCCTACCGCTTCCGCAGCCGCCCGTTCGACCTCGTGTCGACGCCGTCGGTCTGCGAGCACTGCGCGAGCGGCTGCGCCACGCGCACCGACCACCGTCGCGGCGTCGTGCTGCGCCGCATGGCCGCCGAGGACCAGGCCGTCAACGAGGAGTGGAACTGCGACAAGGGCCGCTGGGCCTTCACGTACGCCACGCTCCCTGACCGCATCGAGCTGCCGATGGTGCGCGACACCGACGGTGAGCTGAAGGTCGTCGGCTGGCCCGAGGCCCTCGCCGCCGCGGCAGCCGGCCTCGCCGGCAAGAAGGCCGGTGTGCTCGTCGGCGGTCGCGTCACCACCGAGGACGCCTACGCGTACGGCAAGTTCGCCCGCGTCGTGCTCGACACGAACGACGTCGACTTCCGCTCGCGGCCGCACTCGGCCGAGGAGGTCGCCTTCCTCGCCGAGCACGTCGCCGCGACCGGTCCCGAGGGTGGCGCCGTCACCTACGCCGACCTCGAGGCCGCCGGGGCCGTCCTGCTCGTGGGCTTCGAGCCCGAGGACGAGAGCCCCATCGTCTTCCTCCGTCTGCGCAAGGCGTTCCGCAAGCGCAGGACGCAGGTGTACGCCGTCTCGTCCCACGCGACGCGGGGGCTCATCAAGCTCGGGGGCACGCTCATCCCGGCGGTGCCCGGCCAGGAGGCCGCCGTCCTCGGCGACCTCACCTCGACCGACGCCGGCGCGAAGGCGCGTGAGGCCCTCGGTGCCGGCGGCATCGTGCTCGTCGGCGAGCGTCTCGCCACCTCGCCCGGTGCGCTCCGCGCCGCCGCCGACCTCGCCGCCAGCACCGGCGCGCGCCTCGCGTGGGTTCCGCGCCGGGCGGGGGAGCGCGGTGCGCTCGAGGCCGGTGCGCTCGGTGCCCTGCTGCCCGGTGGGCGTCCGGTGTCGGACCCCTCGGCCGTGGCCGACGTCGCCCGGGTCTGGGACGTCGACCACCTCCCGCAGGCCCCGGCCCGCGACACGGCCGGCATCCTCGCCTCGGCCGCGGAGGGTGAGCTCCAGGCGCTCGTCGTCGGCGGCATCGACCCTGCCGACATCGGTGAGCCCACCGCGGCTGCCGCGCTCGAGAAGGCCTTCGTGGTCTCCCTCGAGCTGCGCGAGTCGGCCGTCACCGCCGTCGCAGACGTCGTGCTGCCTGTCGCTTCGCAGTCCGAGAAGTCGGGCAGCTACGTCAACTGGGAGGGCCGCGTCCGCGCCTTCGAGGAGGCCCTGACGAGCAGCGCCGTCAGCGACCACCGTGCGCTCGACATGCTCGCGAGCGAGATGGGCTTCTTCCTCGAGACCCGCACCCAGCGCGAGATCCGCGACCAGTTCGTGGCGCTCGGCCCGTGGATGGGTGCTCGCCCCACCAGCGCACCCGCCGGCCAGCGCGCCGCGGGGGCCCCCTGGTCCGAGGGCGACTTCGTGCTGTCGACCTGGGCCACGCTCCTCGACGCCGGTCGCATGCAGGACGGCGAGCCGTTCCTCGCCGGCACCGCTCCGCTCGCCGTGGCGCGCCTGTCGGAGGCCTCGGCCGCCGGGCTCGGTGTCGTCGAGGGCGACACCGTCACCGTCACGGGCCCCGCCGGCAGCGTCACCCTGCCCGCGGTCATCACGCCCGGCATGGTCGACGGTGTCGTGTGGCTGCCGACCAACTCCCGCGGGGCCGTCCAGAGCTGTTCCGTGCGCGCAGGTCTCGGCACCGATGCCGGCGGCCGCGTCAACGTCACGAAGGGTGGTGCCGCATGAGCCTCGTGACGGCATACGGGGTGGCCGCCGCGCTGCCCATGACCGAGAACCCCTCGGCCGACTTCAGCGACACCCCCTGGTGGGTCGCGCTGATCAAGGCCGTCGGCATCTTCGTCTACCTGCTCCTGTCGACGCTGCTCGTCATCTGGTTCGAGCGCCGCGTCATCGGCCGAATGCAGCAGCGCCCGGGGCCGAACCGCAACGGCCCCTTCGGCCTGCTCCAGACCCTCGCCGACGGCATGAAGTCGATGCTCAAGGAAGACATCACGCCGGCCAACGCCGAGAAGCTCATCTACACGCTCGCGCCGCTCATCGCCGCGACGATGGCCTTCGTGTCGTTCGCGATCATCCCGCTCGGCGGCACCGTCTCGATGTTCGGCCACGAGACGCCGCTCCAGGTCACCGACGTGCCCATCGCCGTGCTGCTCGTGCTCGCCGTCGCCTCGGTCGGCGTCTACGGCATCATCCTCGCGGGCTGGAGCTCCGGCTCGACCTACCCGCTGCTCGGTGGCCTGCGCTCGACGGCCCAGGTCATCAGCTACGAGATCGCCATGGGTCTCTCGCTCGTCGCGATCTTCCTCTACAGCGGGTCGATGTCGACGTCGGCGATCGTCTCGGCCCAGAGCTCGCTCTGGTACATCCTGCCGGCGTTCTTCTCGTTCGCCGTCTACCTCGTCACGATGGTCGGCGAGACCAACCGCCTGCCCTTCGACCTCGCCGAGGGCGAGGGCGAGCTCACCGGCGGCTTCCACACCGAGTACAGCTCGATGCGCTTCGCGATGTTCTTCCTCGGCGAGTACGTCAACATGTTCACCGTCTCGGCCCTGGCCACCACGATGTTCCTCGGTGGCTGGCAGGCCCCGCCGATCATCTCGGCGATCAACGACAACATGTTCGGCGGCGGCTGGTGGGGCCTGCTCTGGTTCACCCTCAAGCTGTGGACCTTCATGTTCATCTTCGTCTGGCTTCGCGGCTCCCTGCCGCGCGTGCGCTACGACCAGTTCATGCGCTTCGGCTGGAAGTTCCTCATCCCGATCACGCTCGCGTGGGTCGTCGCCGTCGCCTTCATCCGTGGCGCCCAGCTCGGCTTCCTCGGTGACAGCAAGCTGACCGTCGCCGGCCGTGAGCTCTCGGTTGCCACCGTCGTCATCGTCAGCATCGTCGCCGTCATCGCGCTCGCCGCGGCCTGGATCTGGGACGACAAGCGCGCCGCCAGGGCCGCTGCCGAGGACGAGGCGCCGCCGGAGGAGATCGACCCGTTCGCGGGTGGCTACCCCGTCCCGCCGCTGCCGGGCCAGCGCCTGGCCGAACCCGGCGCGCGCATCAGCGCGACGCGGGAGCCCGTCCTCTCGACCGCCAGCACCTCGACTTCCGCCAAGGAGGAGGACCATGGCTGACGACACCGTCGGCAACGACGTCACCCCGACCGGGCCCGGTCGGTCCACGAGCTCCGAGGTCGGTGCGCCGCGCGCGCAGCGATCCGGCTCCGACGACCGCGGCAAGGGTTTCCTGTCCGAGCTCTTCGCGCCGGTGGCCGGCTTCGGCGTGTCCTTCGGGACGATGTTCCGCAAGGTGGCGACCGAGGAGTACCCCGAGAAGCCGCGCCCGACGGCGCCCCGCTTCCACGGCCGCCACCAGCTCAACCGCTACCCCGACGGGCTGGAGAAGTGCATCGGCTGCGAGCTGTGCGCGTGGGCGTGCCCGGCCGACGCGATCCTCGTCGAGGGCGCCGACAACGACGACACCCCGCTCGCGCAGGGTGGCACCGGGCGGTTCAGCCCCGGTGAGCGCTACGGCCGCGTCTACCAGATCAACTACCTGCGCTGCATCTTCTGCGGCCTGTGCATCGAGGCCTGCCCGACGCGCGCCCTGACGATGACGAACTTCTACGAGCTCGCCGACAACGACCGCGGCAAGCTGATCTTCACCAAGGACCAGCTGCTCGCCCCCCTCCAGGGCGACATGCTGCCCCCGCCCTTCCCGATGGCCGACGGGCTCGAGGAACGCGACTACTACCAGGGCAAGGTGGGCGGCCCGACCGACGGCCAGAAGGCGTACGTCGCCGCGCGCGATGCCGGGTCCGACGCCGACGCCGACGACGACGGCGACGACCTGCCGCAGTACGCCATGGCGCCGGGCAACGTCGCCGCCGACCGGCCGGGCCGGCACGACGTCGTCCACACCACCGACCCGACCGCCCCGCAGACCCGGGAAGGGGCCAACCCGTGACCTCCACCGCCGAAGCCGTCGGCTTCTGGCTGCTCGCCCCGATCGCGGTCATCGCCGCACTGGGCCTGCTCTTCGCCAAGAAGGCCGTCCACGCCGCCCTCGGCATGGCGCTCGTCATGTGCATCCTCGGCGTCTTCTACATCATGCAGAAGGCCGACTTCCTCGGCGTCGTGCAGGTGTTCGTCTACACCGGCGCCGTGATGATGCTCTTCCTCTTCGTGCTCATGCTCGTCGGCGTCGACTCGTCCGACTCGGTCGTCGAGACGATCAAGGGCCACCGCTGGGCGTCGTTCCTGCTCGTCGTCGGCCTCGCCGGCGTGCTCTTCTTCGCCATCGGCGCGGCCGTCATCGACGAGACGACCGTGCAGACCGGCATGGACAAGCTCGTCGCGAGCAACGCCGAGACCGGCAACGTCACCGGTCTGGCCGAGCTGATCTTCGGCCAGTACGTCTGGATCTTCGAGGTCACCTCCGCGCTGCTCATCACCGCAGCCCTGGGCGCGATGGTGCTCGCCCACCGCGAGCGGCTCAGCCCGCGCATCACGCAGGCCGAGTGGGCCGCCAAGCGCGTGCGCGACAACACGAACGTCGCCGGCCTGCCCGCCCCGGGTGTCTACGCCCGGCACAACGCGGTCGACACCCCGGCGCTGCTGCCCGACGGCACGCCGAGCGACCTGTCCGTCTCGCGCGTGCTCGTCGCCCGCGACCAGGTCGCGACCACCGACACGCTCAGGGACGTCGAGCGCCACATGGCGCGCGAGATCGAGGAGGGTGGGTCCAAGTGAGCCCCATGCACTACGTCTACCTCGCGGTGCTGCTCTTCGCGATCGGCGCGGCCGCCGTGCTGACGCGGCGCAACGCGATCATCGTCTTCATGGGCGTCGAGCTCATGCTCAACGCGACGAACCTTGCCCTCGTCACCTTCTCCCGGATGCACGGCGCCCTCGACGGGCAGGTCATGGCCCTGTTCGTCATGGTCGTCGCCGCCGCGGAGGTCGTCGTGGGCCTCGCCATCATCATGGCGATCTTCCGCGCCCGCCGGTCGGCCTCGGTCGACGACGCCAACCTGCTGAAGCTGTAAGGAGCGCCGGCCAGAATGGGAACTCTCGTCCAGACGCTCGCGAGCTCGCCGAGCACGCTGAGCACGTATGCCGCGGGGCTCGCCGCGCACGAAGGTGAGGCGCACGCCGCGACCGGGGTGACGGCATACGCGTGGCTGCTCGTCGCGCTGCCACTGCTCGGTGCCGCCGTGCTCCTGGTCGGCGGACGCCGCACCGACAAGTTCGGTCCCGTGCTCGCGACCTGCCTCTCCTGGGGCGCCTTCGTCGTCGGCGCACTCGTCTTCCTCTCGATGCTCGGCCGTGGCCCCGAGGACCGCGCCGTCGGCATCGACATGTTCGACTGGGTCGCCGCCGGCGCATTCAAGGTGAGCGCCGGGCTGCTCGTCGACCAGCTGTCGATGACCTTCGTGCTGCTCATCACCTTCGTCGGCTCGCTCATCCACGTGTACTCCCTCGGGTACATGGAGCACGACCCCGACAAGCGGCGCTTCTTCGCCTACCTCAACCTCTTCGTCGCGGCGATGCTGCTGCTCGTCCTGGCCAACTCCTACCTGCTGCTCTACGTGGGCTGGGAGGGCGTCGGTCTCGCGTCGTACCTGCTCATCGGCTTCTGGAACTGGAACCCGGCGTACGCGACGGCCGCCAACAAGGCCTTCGTCGCCAACCGTGTCGGTGACTTCGGCCTGTCGATCGCGATCATGCTGATGTTCTTCCACTTCGGTGCCGTCGACTTCGCCACGGTGCTCGGTGCGGCCGGCACCAACGCCAACCAGGGCTTCATGACGGCCATCGGCCTGATGCTGCTGCTCGGTGCCTGCGGCAAGTCCGCGCAGTTCCCGCTGCAGAGCTGGCTCGGTGACGCCATGGCCGGCCCGACGCCCGTGTCGGCGCTGATCCACGCGGCGACCATGGTCACCGCCGGCGTCTACCTCGTCGTGCGCTCCGCGCCGATCTTCGAGGCGGCCCCGACGGCACAGCTCGTCGTGGTCATCGTCGGCGCCATCACGCTGCTCTTCGGTGCGATCGTCGGCTGCGCCAAGGACGACATCAAGAAGGCCCTCGCGGCCTCGACGATGAGCCAGATCGGATACATGATGCTCGCCGCGGGTCTCGGCCCGGTCGGCTACGCGTTCGCGATCTTCCACCTGCTCACGCACGGCTTCTTCAAGGCCGGGATGTTCCTCGGCGCCGGCTCGGTCATGCACGGCATGAACGACCAGGTCGACATGCGCCGATTCGGTGGCCTGTCGGGCGCCATGAAGATCACGTGGGCGACCTTCGGCCTCGGCTGGCTCGCGATCCTCGGCGTGCCCCCGTTCTCGGGCTTCTGGTCCAAGGACAAGATCATCGAGGCCGCGTTCATCGGCGAGGGCTGGCGTCCGTGGGTCTTCGGTCTCGCGACGCTCATCGGCGCCGGCATCACCGCGTTCTACATGTCGCGCCTGTTCTTCATGACCTTCCACGGCAAGAAGCGCTGGACCGACGACGTGCACCCGCACGAGTCGGGCCGCCTCATGACGGTGCCGATGATGGTGCTCGCCGTCGGCTCGGCCTTCCTCGGCCTCATCGTCGGCCCGACCGGCCTGTTCACCTCGTGGCTCGAGCCGGTCACCGGCGCCGAGCCCGAGGGTGCCCACCCGGTCATCCCGGTGCCGGTCCTCATGGCCCTCACGCTGGTCCTCGTCGCCGGTGGTGCCGCGTTCGCGTGGCTGCGCTACTGGCGCGACGAGGTCGCGGTCACGGCGCCGGCCGGCAACCTGCTCACGCAGGCCGCCCGACGCGACCTCTACCAGGACCAGGTCAACGAGGCCCTCCTCATGCGACCCGGCATCCACCTCACGCGATCGCTCGTCTTCGCCGACGGCAAGGGCGTCGACGGTGCCGCTGGTGGCCTCGCCGCCCTCGTGGGCGGCACGAGCTCGCGCCTGCGCAAGCTTCAGAACGGCTTCGCGCGTTCCTATGCCCTGACGATGCTCGCCGGTGTCGTCGCCATCCTCGGTGCACTGTGGGTGATCTCCTGATGACGACCATGTCCAGCGTCCCGTGGCTGACGATCCTGGGGCTGATCCCGCTCGTCGGCGCGCTCCTCGTCGCCTTCGTGCCGGGCAGCGCCGAGAACGCCAAGCGGATGGCGCTCGGGTTCTCCCTCGTCGCGCTCGTCGTGGGCATCGCCGCCGCGACGCAGTTCGACCGCGGTGGCAGCACCCAGTTCCAGCTCGGTGAGCAGCACTCGTGGATCCCGCAGCTCGGCGTCAGCTACTCGCTCGGGGTCGACGGCATCGCCCTCGTGCTCATCCTCATGGCGCTCGTCCTCACGCCCATCTGCCTGCTGGCGGCCTGGCGCGACGTGCCCGAGGAGGCCGGCCCCGGCGGTGCCCAGCGCACCAAGACGTACTTCGCACTGCTCCTCGTGCTCGAGACGTTCATGGTGGGAGTCTTCGCGGCTACCGACGTGTTCCTCTTCTACGTCTTCTTCGAGGCGATGCTCATCCCGGTCTACTTCCTCATCGGCCGTTTCGGCGGTGCGCGCAGGCAGTACGCCGCGATGAAGTTCCTGCTCTTCTCCCTCGCCGGCGGCCTCATCATGCTGGTCGCCGTCATCGCCCTCTACCTGCAGGGCCCCGGTGGCACCGACGGCTTCCTCATCGAGCGCCTCACGGGCCTCTCCCTCGACCCGACCACCGAGCGGCTGCTCTTCGTCGGCTTCTTCTTCGCCTTCGCGGTGAAGGCGCCGATGGTGCCGTTCCACACGTGGCTGCCCGACGCCGCCACCGAGTCCACGCCCGCCACGGCCACCCTGCTCGTCGGCGTGCTGGACAAGGTCGGCACGTTCGGGATGATCCGCTTCTGCCTGCAGCTCTTCCCCGAGGCGAGCGAGTGGGCCACGCCGGTCGTCGTCGCACTGGCCGTCATCTCGGTCGTCTACGGCGCGCTGCTCGCCATCGGCCAGACCGACATGATGCGCCTGGTGTCCTACACCTCGGTAAGCCACTTCGGCTTCATCGTGCTGGGCATCTTCGCCTTCACGAACGTCGGGCACGCCGGCTCGTCGCTGTACATGGTCAACCACGGGTTCTCGACCGCTGCGTTGTTCCTCTTCGCCGCCATGCTCGTCCGCCGTCGGGGCAGCAAGCGCATCCCCGACTTCGGCGGCTGGCAGCGTGTCACGCCCGCGCTCGCCGGCATCTTCCTCGTGGCCGGCCTCTCGGGCCTCGGCCTTCCGGGTCTGGCGAGCTTCGTCTCCGAGTTCACCGTGCTCGTGGGCAGCTTCCCGACCCAGCCGGTGGCCGCCGTCATCTCGACGGCCGGCATCATCCTCGCGGCGCTCTACATCCTGCTCATGTACAAGCGGGTCATGACGGGCCCGAAGCCGGAGGGCCTCGTGGGCACGCGAGAGCACGCCCGGCTCGACGAGCCCGCCCGCCGCGGCCTCACCGCGGTCCGTGACCTCACGACGCGCGAGAAGCTCGTCGCCGCGCCCCTGATCGCGGCGTTCGTGGTGCTCGGCTTCCTGCCGAACCTCGCGCTCAACGTGATCAACCCGGCCGTCGACCAGACCCTGTCGCACGTCCAGAAAGCCATCCCGAACCTCAACCCGGCCGGCACCGTGGCCGAAGGGAGCTCGAAGTGACCGCCGTCGCTCCGCTGGCGCTGCCCGCAGCGTTCCAGCCGTCGAACGTCGACTACCTCGCGATCCTGCCGCTGCTGATCGTCTTCGGCGTGGCGCTCGTCGGGGTGCTCGTCGAGGCGTTCGCACCGCGCGAGCGCCGCCACGCGATCCAGGTCGGGCTCGCGGTCGTCGGCCTGCTCGGCGCCGCGGCGGCGATCATCCCCGCGGCCGGCCACCAGGGCGTCACCATGGGCCTCGCCGACGGCTCGACGAACCGGCAGATGTTCGCCCTGGCCGTCGACGGCCCGGCCCTGTTCATGCAGGGCACGATCCTGCTCATGGGCGTGCTCGGCGTCCTGACGATGGCCGAGCGCTTCGGTGGCACCGGTCCCGACGCGTTCACGCCGAGTGGCGCGTCGACGCCGGGGTCGGCGAACGAGACGGCTGCGGCCCGGGCGGGCGCGCTGACCTCCGAGGTCTTCCCGCTGACGATGTTCGCGATCTTCGGCATGATGCTCTTCCCGACGACGAACGACCTCATCGGGATGTTCGTCGCGCTCGAGGTGCTCTCGCTGCCGCTCTACATCCTCTCCGGCCTCGCCCGTCGCCGCCGGCTGCTCTCGCAGGAGGCGTCGCTCAAGTACTTCCTCCTCGGCGCCTTCAGCTCGGCCTTCTTCCTCTTCGGTACGGCCCTGCTCTACGGCTACGCCGGCTCGGTCTACTTCGGCGACCTCAGCAAGGCCATCGCGAGCGGCCCGCTCGCGATGAACGGCCTGCTGGTGCCGGGCGCGTTCCTCGTCTTCGTCGGCCTCCTCTTCAAGGTCGGCGCCGTGCCGTTCCACGCGTGGACGCCCGACGTCTACCAGGGTGCCCCGACCCCGGTCACGGGCTTCATGGCGGCGTGCACGAAGGCCGCGGCGTTCGGCGCGATCCTGCGCCTCGCGTACGTCGGTCTCGACACCGGCCGCTGGGAGTGGACCAACGCGCTCGTCCTCGTCGCCCTGCTGACGATGGTCGTCGGAGCGGTGCTCTCGGTCACCCAGACCGACCTGAAGCGCCTGCTCGCCTACTCGTCCATCGCCCACGCGGGCTTCATCCTCGTCGGCGTGCTCGCCTTCGACCGCAAGGCCGTCGGTGCGGTGCTCTTCTACATCGTCGCCTACGGCTTCTCCACCATCGCTGCCTTCGCCATCGTCTCGCTGGTGCGCCAGAACGGCGCCGAGGCGACGCACCTGTCGCAGTGGGCGGGGCTCGGCAAGCGCTACCCGGTCGTGGCCGGCGCGTTCGCGTTCCTCATGCTCGCCTTCGCCGGCATCCCGCTGACCTCGGGCTTCGTCTCGAAGTTCGCGGTCTTCTCGGCGGCCGTCGGCACGGGTGGCGCCACGGGCACGGTCATGGCCGTCGTCGGTGTCGTGTGCAGCGCGATCACGGTGTTCGTCTACGCGCGGGTCATCGTCCTGATGTTCTTCAGCGACGCGCCCGACGACGCCGTCGAGGTCGTGACGCCGTCGGTGTCCACGACCTTCTCGATCGCCATCGGGACGCTCGTCACGCTCGCGCTCGGCGTCCTGCCCTCGGCACTGCTCGACCTGGCCGACCGGGCCTCGCAGTTCGTCCGATGATGACTGTGGTTCTCGCGACTGCTGTGCCCGTGCCCGCGTCCGGGCTCGGGGTGCGATGACGACGCACGCCACGCCGCCGGTCCTCGGGATCCCCGGGGCCACCGCGCAGCTGTCGGCCCGCTTGAGCGACGGGCTCGCACGGGTCGACGCCCTGCTGACCCAGGTCGTCGACCACGACGACCCGTTCATCGCGCGCGCCTCGGCCCACCTGGTGGAGGCCGGCGGCAAGCGGTTCCGGCCGCTGCTGACGCTGCTCGCCGCCGAGCTCGGTGACGGCGTCAACGACGAGGTCGTGGCAGCCGCGGCCGGGGTCGAGCTGACGCACCTCGCCTCGCTCTACCACGACGACGTCATGGACGAGGCGACCGTGCGCCGGGGAGTGGCGTCGGTCAACGCCGCCTACGACAACTCGACGGCGATCCTCGTCGGCGACCTGCTCTTCGGCAAGGCGTCCGAGCTCGTCGCCGGGCTCGGCGCCGAGGCAGTCCTGATCCAGGCCCAGACGTTCGTGCGGCTGTGCTCGGGCCAGATCCGTGACGACCGTGCATGCCCCGAGGGCGTCGACCCCGTGGACTACTACCTCGGTGTGCTCGCCGACAAGACCGGCGTGCTCATCGCGACCGCAGGTCGCTACGGCGTGATGTTCAGCGGTGGCTCGCCCGAGTCGGTCGAGATCATGCGGGCCTACGGGGAGAAGGTCGGCATCGCCTTCCAGCTGGCCGACGACCTCATCGACATCGCGTCCGACTCCGACGCGAGCGGCAAGGTGCCCGGCACCGACCTGCGCGAGGGGGTCGACACGCTCGCCGTGCTGCGCTTCCGCGCGATGGCCGACCCGTCCGTCGAGACGGACGCCCGGCTGCTCGAGCTGCTCGACGGCGACCTGTCGGCCGACGACGCAGCCGTCTCGGAGGCCCTGGGGCTGCTGCGCGCGCACCCGGCGCTCGAGCAGGCCCGCGAGGAGACGTATGCCGTCGCGCGAGAGGCGCAGTCCCTGCTGGACCCGCTGCCCGACAGCGACGCGAAGGCCGCACTGCAGGCCCTCGCGCTCAGCGTCGTCGACCGCGTCGGCTGACACCCACGAGACCCGCGCATTCGAAGGAGCACTCCGTCACCATTCGGCGCGACCGGGGTCCCGTTGACGGGGTGCTCTTTCGATCGGGGTCCCGGGACGCGGTGCTGTGTCGATCGGCACGGGGAGTGCCGACCCGCCCGAGACGTGACGCTCGGTAGGGTGCGGGAATGCCACGTCGCACCTCTCCGACGCGGACGGCGGCAAGCCTGTCCGCGGCGACCGCGGACCTGCCCGCGCCCCTCGCTGTCGTCGATCTGGACGCCTTCGACGAGAACGCGAGGACCCTCGTGTCGCTGGCGGGTGGGCTGCCGATCCGGATCGCGACCAAGTCGCTGCGCTGCCGGCCGCTCGTCGAGCGCGCCCTTGCGCACGACGGCTTCGCGGGACTCATGTGCTATGCCGTCCGTGAGGCGCTGTGGTGGGCCCGCGACGGCCACGACGACCTCCTCGTGGCCTACCCCAGCGTCGACGTGCCGGCGCTCACCGAGCTCGCCTCGGACCCCGCGCTGACGCGCGCCGTGATCCTCATGATCGACAGCGTCGAGCACGTCGACTTCCTGGCCCGTGAGGTCGCGGGTCACGAGGGCCTGCGCGTGGCCGTCGACGTCGACGCCTCCCTGCGGCTGGGCCCGGCCCACATGGGTGTCAGACGCTCGCCGACCCGCACCCCTGACGAGGTGGAGACCGTCGTGCGGCGAGCCCAGGAGCGGGGACTCGTCGTCGCCGGCCTGATGTTCTACGACGCCCAGATCGCCGGTCTGCCCGACTCCTCGCCGGCCGTGCGCCGCATGAAGAAGGTCTCGGCCAGGGAGCTGCTCTCGCGCCGCAGCGAGGTCGTGGCGGCGGCCAGGGCGCTGGCCGACCTCGAGGTCGTCAACGGCGGCGGCACCGGCAGCCTGCACGTCACCCATCTCGACCCCGCCCTCACCGAGCTCGCGGCAGGCTCGGGACTGTTCGCCCCGACCCTCTTCGACGGCTACGACGACCTCCACCTGCGCCCCGCGGCGTACTTCGCCGCGCCGGTGGTGCGCCGCCCGGGCGAGGGGATGGTGGCGGCATACGGCGGAGGCTACGTCGCGTCGGGCCGGCCCGGCTGGTCCCGCGTGCCGAGCCCGCTGCCGGACCAGGACCTGTCCCTGGTGCGCCGCGAGGGCGCCGGCGAGGTGCAGACGCCGCTCAGCGGACCTGCGGCCGACCGGCTCTCACTGGGCGATCGGATATGGTTCCGGCACGCCAAGGCAGGGGAGCTGGCCGAGCGGTTCACCGAGTTCGCGCTCGTCAGCGGCAACAGCAGCGACAGCAGCGACAGCGGCGACCGGGTCGTCGGACGGGCGGCAAC
The DNA here is from genome assembly GCF_042676085.1 of Terrabacter terrigena. NCBI lineage: Bacteria > Bacillati > Actinomycetota > Actinomycetes > Micrococcales > Intrasporangiaceae > Terrabacter > Terrabacter terrigena. The sequence goes on along the minus strand of NZ_JBHTKH010000002.1, from coordinate 90,447 downwards.
CTATCGTGGTGAAGGGCAGTGTTTTGGCTGAGAGCGTGAGCACGGTAAAGGGCAGCGTCGTCCGCAGCATCGAGTGGACCAACTGGTCCGGCACCGAGACCTCGAGGCTCGCCCGCGTCGCCACACCACGCAGCGAGGCCGACGTCATCGAGGAGGTGAGCCGTGCGCGTGCGAACGGCTTGCGGGTCAAGGTGATCGGGGCGGGGCACTCCTTCACCGGTGTCGGCGTCACCGACGGCGTACAGCTGCGGCTCGGCGCCCTGACCGGCGTCACGTCGATCGACTCGACGCGCGGTGAGGCCACAGTCCGGGCCGGTACGCCGCTGCACGTGCTCAACGAGGAGCTCGCTGCCTTCGGCTACGCCCTGCCCAACCTCGGCGACATCGACCGCCAGAGCCTCGCCGGGGCGACCGGAACCGGCACCCACGGCACGGGCCTGCGCCTCACCGGCCTCTCGGCCGGCATCCGCGCGCTGCGGCTCGTCCGCGCCGACGGGTCCGTCGTCGAGTGCTCACCGACCCGCGAACCGGAGCTCTTCCAGGCGGCACGGCTCGGGCTCGGCGCCCTCGGCATCGTCACCGAGATCACGGTGGCCGTGGTCCCCGCGTTCCTGCTGCACGCCGTCGAGCGGCCCGAGTCGCTCTTCGACGTGCTGGAGCACGCCGACGTCTCGGCCGAGGCCAACGACCACTTCGAGTTCTACTGGTTCCCGCACACCGACCGGGCCCTGACGAAGCGCAACAACCGCGTGCCCGCGGGCACGGCCAGGCGACCGCTGCCGGCCTGGCGCGAGAGGCTCGACGACGACCTGCTCAGCAACCGGTTCTTCGAGCTGACCAACCGCGTCGCGACCCGACTGCCCCGCTCGACGCGAGGCATCAACGCCATCGCGTCGCGGGCCCTCAGCGAGCGGCAGTTCACCGACAGCTCGCACAAGGTGTTCGTGACGGCGCGCGAGGTGCGCTTCATGGAGTCGGAGTGGGCCTTCCCACGGTCGGCCCTGCGCGACGTGCTGCTCGAGCTGCGCGCGTGGGTCGACTCGCACGACGAGCACATCTCGTTCCCGGTCGAGTGCCGGGTCGCGGCGGCCGACGACGTGTGGCTCTCGACGGCCCACGAGCGTGAGAGCTGCTACGTCGCGATCCACAAGTACCACCGGCAGCAGAGGGGGGCGTACTTCGAGGCCTTCGAGGCGATCGCGACCGAGCACGGCGGTCGCCCGCACTGGGCCAAGCTGCACACCCGCGACGCCGACTACCTGCGCTCGGTCTACCCACGCTTCGACGACTTCGTCGCGGTGCGCGACCGTGTCGATCCCGACCGGCTCTTCGGCAACCCCTACCTCGAGCGGGTGCTCGGCGCCTGACTCACGCGCGGACGCGGCGCTGGCTGTCCCACGCCCGGTGCAGCGCGTCGCGGAGGGTGGCGGCGTCGCCGGAGAGGTCTGCCTGGACCTTGGCGTGCGCCTCCCAGCGCGGTGGCACCCCGAACGTGTCGGGACGTGCCGTGACGAGACGTTCGCGCTCCGCGCCACCCAGGCGCACGAGCAGGGTGCCGGGAGCGTCCGCGCGCGCCACGAGGAGGCCGCCGACGTACCAGGCCCGGCGGCCGTCGACCCGTCGCGCGCGGACACCCTCGAGCGTGAGCAGGTATGCCTCCACCTCGTCGAGGGTCATGGGCCGAGACTAGCTCGGCCGGGGGAGGCCGGTTCGGCTCGGAGCCCTGTGGGCGGCGCCGTCACGCCACTGTGCGTCGAGTCGTCAGGCGACCCGGGCCGGTGAGGCAGGTGCTCGCTCGGGCGACTGTCGGCGGCGCGACCTACGGTGGACGAGATGCCCACCGCCGCCAGGAGGACGCCGTGACCGAGCAGAGGACCTACCCGCAGGGCGTGACCTCGTGGGTCGACACCGAGCAGCCCGATGTCGAGGCGGCGACGGAGTTCTACGGCGGCCTCCTCGACTGGACGTTCGACGAGGCGACACCGCCGGGTGCCCCCTTCCGCTACGTGGTAGCCCAGCTGGACGGTCGCGATGTCGGTGCGATCAGCGGACCGTCGCAGATCGGGCAGCAGGGCGGATCCGGGCGAGTCGGCAGCGACGGCGAGCACACCGCCTCGTGGAACACCTACGTCGCCGTCGACGACGCCGACGCGGCGGCCCGCCGGGTCGAGCAGGCCGGCGGCCGCGTGGTGCACCCCCCGACGGTCGCCGGAGAGGGGGGCCGCTCCGTCGTGGCCCTCGACCCGCAGGGCCTGGAGATCCGGCTCTGGGAGGCGAAGCGACGCCTCGGTGCCCAGCTCACCAACGCCCCGGGCGCCTGGAACTTCAGCGACCTGCACACCGCCGATCCCGCTCGCGCCCAGGCGTTCTACTCGGACGTCTTCGGGTGGGAGTTCTCCGACGTCGGGTTCGCGACGATGATCCGGGTGCCGGGCTACGGCGACCACCTGGCCTCGACCGTCGACCCCGACATCCACGAGCGCCAGTCAGGGGTCGGCGTCCCGGCGGGCTTCGCCGACGCGATCGGCTGGCTCGCGCCCGTCGCGCCGGGTGACGTCGCCGGATGGAAGGTGACCTTCACCGTCGCCGACCGCGATGCCACCGCGGCCCGTGCGGTCGAGCTCGGTGCGACCGTGGTCCGCACCGCCGAGAACGACTGGACGCGCACGGCCGTCGTCCGTGACCCTCAGGGCGCAGTCTTCACGGCCAGCCAGTTCCTCGGCTGACCGCTGCTGCACCACGCGGGCGTCTCACGTGCGCCGTGGCTTTCACCCGGGGCGCCCGCGTCACTCCGCGCGTGCGTCACTGGGCGCGTGGGCCACTCGGCTGGGCGGCATACGTGGTCGGGTTCGAGGTCACGACCCGCCCTCGGGCCGCGTCATCGAGAGCACGTCGAGAGCCTCGTCGAGCTGCTCCTCCGTGAGCTTCCCGTCCCCGACATGGCCCTGCTCGATGACGACCTCGCGGATGGTCCGGCGCTCCTTGACCGCCTGCTTGACCACCGCGGCCGCAGCCTCGTAGCCGATGTAGCGGTTGAGCGGGGTGACGATCGACGGGGAACCCTCGGCCAGCGCGCGGGCGTGGTCGACCTCGGCGGTGATGCCGTCGATGCAGCGGTCGGCGAGCAGCCGTGACGTCGCCGCGAGCAGCCCGATCGACTCGAGCACGTTCTTGGCCATGACCGGCAGCATCACGTTGAGCTCGAAGTTGCCCGCGGCGCCGGCCGTCGTGATCGTCACGTCGTTGCCGATGACCTGCGCGCACACCATGAGGGTCGCTTCGGGCACGACCGGGTTGACCTTGCCGGGCATGATGCTCGACCCGGGCTGCAGGTCGGGCAGGTGGATCTCGCCGAGACCGGTGCGCGGGCCGGAGCTCATCCAGCGCAGGTCGTTGCAGATCTTCGTCAGGCTGACGGCGACGACCTTGAGCGCGCCCGACAGCTCGACGACGGCGTCCTGCGCGGACTGCGCCTCGAAGTGGTCGACGGCCTCGCGGAACGGGATGCCCGTCACCCCGGCGACGCGCTCGATCACCTTGCGCGCGAAGCCCGGTGCCGCGTTGAGCCCGGTCCCGGCGGCGGTGCCCCCGAGCGGCAGCTCGCTCGTCGCGTCGGCCGCTCTGCGCACCCGGCTCGCGCCGAGCTCGACCTGCCGCACGTAGCCGGCGAACTCCTGGCCGAGCGTCACCGGCACGGCGTCCATGAGGTGGGTGCGACCCGGCTTGACCACGTCGGTGAACTCGGCGCTCTTGCGGCCCAGAGCCGTGGCCAGGTGTTCGAGGGCCGGCACGAGGTCGGAGACCGCTGCGGTCGTGGCCGCGATGCGCAGGGCGCTGGGGAAGGTGTCGTTGCTCGACTGGCCCGCGTTGACGTGGTCGTTGGGATGGATGTCGAGGCCGCTCGACAGGTGGGCGATCCGGGCCACCACCTCGTTGACGTTCATGTTGGTCGACGTGCCCGAACCGGTCTGGAAGACATCGACCGGGAACTCGTCGTCGTGGTCACCGTCGGCGACCTCACCAGCGGCCGAGGCGATCGCGGCCGCTCGTTCGGCGTCGAGCACACCCAGGTCGGCGTTGACCTCGGCCGCGGCTGCCTTGAGCTGGGCAAGCGCGTGGACGACTCCGGCGGGGACCGGCCGGCCGCTGATCGGGAAGTTCTCGACGGCCCGCGCCGTCTGGGCGCCCCAGAGGGCGTCGACGGGCACCTGCACCTCGCCCATCGAGTCGTGCTCGGTCCGGAAGCCTGCTGCTGCGCCGTCGCTCATGTCCCCATCATGCGCGCCCAGCCGCCTCTGGTGCCGCGCCGGAACCGCCAAGGCGCAGTTGGCGGGGTTTCTCGGGCCGGTCGCGACGGAAGTGCTTGGCGAGGTGGCGGGTGCTGTCGCGGCGGGTCAGGGGCGCGGGGTCGAGGCGAGGTCGTCGTGGTGGTGGCTCGTGCCCGGGCAGCCCTCGGAGCCGGCACACGACCAGCCCGCCTGCACCGACCGCGTATGCCGTCCGGCGGCCACCGCGACGCGGGCCTCCTCGGGTGCCTCGTGGGCAGGGACAGGCTCGGCCGGCGCGACCTCGGGGTTGCGGATGAGCAGCCACGAGACGACCCCGCCGGCGCCGAGCAGCACAGCGCAGAGCAGCATCGCCGCGCGGTAGGCCGACGAGAACGCCCGCGGGTCGGCGTAGTCGGTGCCGCTGAGGCCGACCGCGGCGGGAAGGGCGGCCACGGCGAGCAGGCTCCCCGCGCGTGCGACGGCGTTGTTGACGCCGCTGGCGACACCGGCATACCGGTCGGGTGCCGCCGCGAGGACGGTTGCCGTGAGCGGCGCGACGAGCAGCACCAGCCCGAGGCCGAAGACGGTGATGCCCGGCAGCACGCCCAGCCAGTAGCTCGACCCCGAGCCGACGCCCGCCAGCAGCACCGTGCCGACACCGCACACGACCGGCCCGAGGGTCATCGGCAGCCGCGGGCCGATGCGCGACGCGAGCTCGCCACCGCGTGAGGCGAGGAAGAGCATGAGGATCGTCACGGGCAGCGACGCCATGCCGGCGAGCATCGGCCCGTAGCCGAGCACCGTCTGCAGCTGGAGGGTCAGGAAGAAGAACACCGCGCCGAGGGCGGCATACACGAGCAGGGTCATCGCGTTCGCGGCGCTGAACTGGCGTGAGGCGAAGAGCGACGGCTGCACCATCGGGTGCGGCCGGCGCTGCTCCACGACGACGAAGGCCGCCCCGACGGCGAGCCCGAGCACGAGCACGCCGGCCGTCGCCCGGGGGCCGAGCTCCTCGTACTGGATGAGGGCGAAGGTCGTGACGCCGAGCGCGAGCGTGGCGAGCACGGCGCCGAGCACGTCGAAGTGGTGGTCCGCGCCCTCGTCGCGGGTCTCTGGCACCTGCACCTGGGCGATCCATACGGTCGCGACACCGAGCGGCACGTTGACGAGGAACGCCCACCGCCAGCTGGCGTACTGGACCAGCCACCCGCCGACGAACGGCCCAGCAGCAGAGGCGATCCCACCGAGCCCCGACCACGCGCCGATGGCCTTGCCGCGGTCGCCGGGACGGAACGACGACTGGATCATCGCGAGGCTGCCCGGCGTCAGCAGTGCTCCGCCGACGCCCTGCAGGACGCGCGCCACGACGAGCTGGGTCGGGGACTGCGCGAGCCCGCACGCCGCCGAGGCGAGGGTGAACCACGCGACGCCGACCACGAAGACCCGGCGACGGCCGAAACGGTCGCCGAGCGAGCCGCCGAGCAGGATGAGCGAGGCGAGGGCCAGCAGGTAGCCGTTGGTGATCCACTGCAGGTCGCTCATGCCGGCGCGGAGGTCCTCGCCGATGCGCACGAGGGCGACGTTGACGACGGTGCCGTCGAGCAGGGCCATCCCCGACCCGAGCACGGCGGCCGCGATGACGAACCGTCCGGCGCGGGAGTCGAGGGCGAGGTCGCTCACCTCAGCAGTGTGTCACCCGCACGGGCGCGGCACCCGAAGACCCCTCAGCGCGGGCAGTCGTCGACCGGCAGGTCGCGCCGCGCGGCCCGGGAACCCCGGAGACTGACCAGTGAGTCGACGCTGAGGACGACGAGCGCGAGCCAGACGATGCCGAAGCCGATCCAGCGCTCCCGCGGCATGTGCTCCCCGAGCAGCAACACGGCGCACAGCAGCTGCATCACGGGGGTGAAGAACTGGACGAGGCCGATCGTGACGAGCGGGATGCGGCGCGCCGCGGCCGCGAAGCACAGCAGCGGCAGGGCGGTGACGACCCCGGAGAGCACGAGCAGGGTGGTGTGCACGCCGCCGTGCCGGCCGAACTCGAGGCCGGTCTGCGCCGACACGACGAGCAGCACGACGACCGCGACCGGCGCGAGCACGACCGTCTCGACCGTGAGCCCGTGGACCGCGTCGAGGCTGGCGCCGATCTTCTTCTTGGTGAGGCTGTAGAGGGCGAACGAGCAGGCGAGCGCCAGTGCCACCCACGGCACGCGTCCGCCGACGATGCCGAGGAAGGCGGCCGCGACGAAGCCGATGCCGACGGCGACCCACTGCATCCAGCGCAGCCGTTCACCGAGGACGACGACCCCGAGGGCGACCGTGACGAGCGGGTTGAGGAAGTAGCCGAGCGCTGCCTCGGACGTGTTGCCCGACGTCACCGCGCCGACGTAGACGACCCAGTTGACGGCGATGAGCACCGCCGCGATCGCCGTGCCGGCGAGCAGCCGGGGCCGGCGCAGCAGCGGTCGCACCCATCCGAGGTCACGGTTGACGAGCAGGACGACGATGCAGAACAGCAGGGTCCAGAGGATGCGGTGGGCGAGGATCTCCCAGGCACCCGCGGGCTTGAGCGCGTCGAAGTAGAGGGGAAAGAGCCCCCAGGCGCCGTATGCCGTGAAGGCGAGCAGCGTGCCGCGCCTGGCCTCGGCGTGGGGTGCGCTCGCGAGGGTGCGGGAGGCCGGGGCGCGGGTGGAGGACTGTTCGGTGGAGGTCACGAACCCGCGGGGTTGCCGACCGTCCACGTGTCGCGCCCGGCGAGCAGGGCGTCGATGTCGGCGTCGGTGATCTCGTTCGTCTGGGCGGAGGCGATCTGCTCGCGCAGACCGTCGTCGTAGGTGGGGCGCTGGACGTTGCGGAAGACGCCCATCGGCACGTGGCCGAGGTCGGGGCTGTCCAGGCGCGAGAGCGCGAACGCCGCGGACGGGTCGGCGGCGGACACGTCGTGCCGCACGATGCGGGACGGGTCGGCGTCGGCCCGGGGCACGACGTCGAGCGAGCCGCGGTCGTCACGGACCACGACGTTGTCGCCGGCGGCGACCTCCTCGCCGTCGGTGAGGTGCAGGATGCGCGCGGCGGCCTCGGTGCGGTCCTTGAGCACGTCGAAGACGCCGTCGTTGAAGATCGGGCAGTTCTGGTAGATCTCGACGAGTGCCGAGCCGCGGTGCTCGGCCGCGGCGCGCAGCACCGACGTGAGGTGCTGGCGGTCGGAGTCCATGGTGCGCGCGACGAAGCTGGCCTCGGCCCCGAGCGCGAGCGAGACCGGGTTGAACGGCGTGTCGAGCGAGCCGAGCGGCGTCGACTTGGTGACCTGGCCGACGTGCGAGGTGGGGGAGTACTGCCCCTTGGTCAGGCCGTAGATCTCGTTGTTGAAGAGCAGGATCTTGAGGTTGACGTTGCGGCGCAGCGCGTGGATGAGGTGGTTGCCGCCGATCGACAGGGCGTCACCGTCGCCGGTGACGACCCAGACCGAGAGGTCCTCGCGCGTGGCGGCGAGCCCGGTGGCGATGGCCGGCGCGCGGCCGTGGATCGAGTGCATGCCGAAGGTGTCGAGGTAGTACGGGAAGCGTGAGCTGCACCCGATGCCCGAGACGAAGACGATGTTCTCGCGCTTGAGGCCGAGCTCGGGCAGGAAGCCCTGCACGGCGGCGAGGATCGCGTAGTCGCCGCAGCCCGGGCACCAGCGCACCTCCTGGTCGGACGTGAAGTCCTTCTTCGTCAGGGCGGTGCCGTCGGCCAGGCGCGGCACACCGGCGGTGCCGGTGGCACCCGGGGCGCCCGACGGGCTGAGCGGCATACCGAGGTCGGTGGTCACTGGGCGGTCTCCTTCAGGTGTGCGTCGCTCAGCGACGCGACGGCGGTCGCGATGACGTCGGCGAGCTCGCCCGCCTGGAACGGCAGGCCGCGGACCGACGTGTGCGACTCGACGTCCACGAGGTACCTGGCGCGGAGCAGCAGCGCGAGCTGGCCGAGGTTCATCTCGGGCACGATGACGCGCTCGTAGCGGCGCAGCACCTCGCCGGTGTTGGCGGGGAAGGGGTTGAGGTGGCGCAGGTGCGCCTGTGCGACGCGGGCACCGGCGATGCGGGCGAGCCGCACCGCGGCGGCGATGGGCCCGAACGTCGAGCCCCAGCCGAGCACCAGCACGTCGGCGTCACCGGTGGGGTCGTCGACCTCGAGTGGCGCGATCGTGTCGGCGATGCCGTCGATCTTCGCCTGGCGCAGCCGCGTCATGTGGTCGTGGTTGTCGGGGTCGTAGGAGATGTTGCCGGTGACGTCGGCCTTCTCGATGCCACCCACGCGGTGCTCGAGGCCGGGGGTGCCCGGGATCGCCCACGGCCGCGCGAGCGTCTCGGGGTCGCGGAGGTACGGGTGGAAGACCGGCTCGCCCTTGTCGTCGGTCGCGTTGGGCTCGGTCGCGAACTCGACGGTGATGTCGGGCAGCTCGGCCGTGCGCGGCAGCCGCCACGGCTCGGAGCCGTTGGCGAGGTAGCCGTCGGAGAGCACGATCACCGGCGTGCGGTAGGTCGTCGCGATGCGCACGGCCTCGACGGCGATCTCGAAGCAGTCTGCGGGCGTCGACGGCGCGACGACCGCGACCGGCGACTCACCGTTGCGACCGAAGAGGGCCTGGAGCAGGTCGGCCTGCTCGGTCTTCGTGGGCAGTCCGGTCGAGGGGCCGCCGCGCTGGATGTCGCAGACGATGAGCGGCAGCTCGAGCGACACGGCGAGGCCGATCGTCTCGGCCTTGAGCGCGAGGCCCGGGCCGGACGTCGTCGTGACGCCCAGCGCGCCGCCGAAGCTGGCACCGAGCGCCGCGCCGACACCGGCGATCTCGTCCTCGGCCTGCATCGTCGCGACGCCGTAGCGCTTGAGGCCCGCGAGCGTGTGGAGGATGTCGGAGGCCGGCGTGATGGGGTAGGAGCCGAGGAAGAGCGGCAGGTGCGCCCGGTGCGCGGCGGCGACGAGGCCGAGCGACAGGGCGACGTTGCCCGTGACGTTGCGGTAGGTGCCCGGCGCCATCGTGGCCGGGGCGACCTCGTAGGACACCGAGAAGTCCTCGGTGGTCTCGCCGTAGTTGAAGCCGGCCCGCAGCGCGGCGAGGTTGGCCTCGAGGATGACCGGCTTGTCGGCGAACTTCGCCTTGAGGAACACCTCGGTGCCGTCCATGGGCCGCGTGTACAGCCACGACAGGAGCCCGAGCGCGAACATGTTCTTGGCGCGCTCCTTCTCCTTGCGGGTCAGGTCGGTGAACGACGCGAGCGCCTCGACGGCGATCGAGGTCAGCGCGACCGGGTGCACGTGGTAGCTCTCGAGGGAGCCGTCGTCGAGCGGGCTCTCGGCGTAGCCGACCTTCGAGAGGTTGCGCTTGGTGAACTCGTCGGTGTTGACGATGATCGTCGCGCCGCGCGGCAGGTCGCGCAGGTTGGCCTTGAGCGCAGCCGGGTTCATGGCGACGAGCACGTCGGGGGCGTCGCCCGGCGTGAGCACGTTGTGGTCGGCGAAGTGCAGCTGGAAGCTCGAGACGCCCGGCAGCGTGCCCTGGGGTGCGCGGATCTCAGCAGGGAAGTTCGGCAGCGTCGACAGGTCGTTGCCCAGCAGGGCGGTCTGCGACGTGAAGCGGTCGCCGGTCAGCTGCATGCCGTCGCCGGAGTCCCCGGCGAACCGGATGACCACGCGATCGAGCTTCTGGACCAGTTTGGTGCTCATGCTCTGAGACGTCCTCGAACTTCCCTACGATTCACTGCCCGGGGCCCTTTGCGGCGGGCAATTTCCATGCTAGTTCGTGCCTTGTTCAACTTTGCGCACTTGTCATCACGTGGACATCACGGTGTGGCGGCGCCCGGTCAGCCCGCCCGCACCGAGTCAGTGACGTGATGTGACGGCGCCGGCAGCCGCCACCGCACGGCACACGGGCACCGGGCATGGATAGGCTGGCCGACATGTCCGGGTACCTCGCCGTCGCAGCGGTGCTGGGGGCAGGCGTCCTGCTCGTCACGGCCGCAATGGTGGCCCGGCGCCTGCTGGCCCCGCGCGCCCCGCACGCGGCCAAGCTGACGACCTACGAGTCAGGGGTCGACCCGGTCGGCGAGGGCTGGGCCCAGACGAAGGTCCGCTACTTCGTCTTCTCCTTCCTCTACGTCGTCTTCGCCGTCGACGCCGTCTACCTCTTCCCGTGGGCGACCGTGATCCGCGACGCCGACCTCGGCCGGGCCAGCCTCGTCGAGATGGCCGTCTTCATCGGCGTCATCGTCCTGGGCCTGGCCCACGCCGCCCGCCGCGGACTCCTGAGGTGGGTGTGATGGCGAGCGATCCCAGCCCGTCCCGGCCCACCGCCGGCCAGCCCGTCAGCCTGCCGATGCCCACCGTCGGGCCGGCGTCCATGGGCGTGCTCGGTGGGCACGCGCCCAAGCCGGTCAAGGTCGTTCTCAACTGGGGCCGGCGTTACTCCCTCTGGGTCTTCAACTTCGGGCTGGCCTGCTGCGCCATCGAGTTCATCGCCGCGTCGATGGGGCGCCACGACTTCATCCGCCTCGGCGTCATCCCGTTCGCACCCGGCCCGCGGCAGGCCGACCTCATGGTCGTGTCGGGCACGGTCACCGACAAGATGGCGCCCGCCATCCGCCGTCTCTACGACCAGATGCCCGAGCCGAAGTACGTCATCTCGTTCGGCGCCTGCTCCAACTCGGGCGGCCCCTACTGGGACTCCTACTCGGTCACCAAGGGTGTCGACCAGGTCGTGCCCGTCGACGTCTACGTGCCGGGCTGTCCGCCGCGCCCCGAGGCCCTGCTGCACGGCATCATCCGCCTGCAGGAGCAGATCGCGAGCGAGCGCCTGTCGACGCAGAAGCTCAAGGGCAGGTATGCCGGCACGCGGGTCGGGAGCGCCGGCGACGTCCGCCGCCCCCTGCTGCGGCGCGGCGCCATGGCCGGGACCGGCGACCGATGAGGGTCACCGAGGTGCGTGACGTCCCGTTCGGCGAGTGGTCGAGCACGGTGCTCGCGCTCCGCGAGGAGGGCTACGCGTACTTCGACTGGCTGACCGCCGTCGACGAGACCGACCGCGAGGGCTCGGGCGACGCCGACTCGGCCGACGAGCGCGACGCGGCCGGCTTCGACGTCGTCTGCCACCTCATCGACACCCGCGTGCCGGGCCGGCTGCCGTCGGTCCTCGTCCGCACCCGCGCCCCCGAGGGCCTGCCGGTGCCGTCGCTGACCCCGGTCTTCCGGGGTGCCGCCTGGCACGAGCGCGAGACCCACGAGATGTTCGGCATCGACTTCGACGGCTTCGACGACGGCACCGGTCTCGGGCTGCGACCGCTGCTGCTGCCCGACGGCTTCGAGGGCACTCCGCTGCGCAAGTCGTTCGTGCTCGCCGCCCGTGCGTCGAAGGCCTGGCCCGGCGCCAAGGAGCCGGGTGAGGGACACGACTCGGCCCGCGCACCCGGCCGGAGACGCGTCCAGGCACCCGGCGTGCCCGGTCCCGAGTGGGGCCCGCGATGAGCCTCGTCCTCGCACCGTGGCTCGAGGTCGTCCTCCGCGCCGCCGCCGTCCTCGTCGCCTTCCTCGTGCTGCCCCTGCTCGTGGGCCAGACCGAGCACAAGGTGATGGCCCACATGCAGGGCCGTCTCGGGCCGATGTACGCCGGTGGCTTCCACGGCTGGGCGCAGCTCGTCGCCGACGGGGTGAAGTTCGTGCAGAAGGAGGACATCACCCCGGCCCGCGCCGACCGCCAGGTCTTCCGGCTCGCTCCGTTCGTCGCCCTCATCCCGTACCTCGTGGCGCTCGCCGTCATCCCGCTGTCGCCGAAGGTCGTCGGGGCGTCGGTCGACGCGAGCGTCGTGCTCGTGCTCGCGGTCATCGGCGTCGGCATCGTCGGTACCCTCATGGCCGGGTGGGCCTCGGCCAACAAGTACTCCCTTCTCGGCGCGATGCGAGCGGCCGCCCAGCTGGTGTCGTACGAGCTGCCGATGGTGCTGGCCGTCGCCTCGGTGGCGCTCGCGGCGGGCACGCTGTCTCTCGTCGGCATCGGCAACGCGTGGCACCCGTGGTGGCTGCTGTGGCAGCTGCCGGGCGCCGTCGTCTTCCTCGTCTCGGCGCTCGCCGAGCTGCAGCGGCCGCCGTTCGACATGCCGCTCGCCGACTCCGAGATCGTCTTCGGGGCCTTCACGGAGTACACCGGGCTGCGGTTCGCCTTCTTCCTGCTCGCCGAGTACGCCGGCATCGTCGTCATGTCGCTGCTCTTCGCGGTGCTCTTCCTCGGCGGCTGGCACGGCCCCTTCGAGCAGTGGGTCGGCTGGGTGTGGACCCTGCTCAAGGGCTTCCTCGTGGCGGTGGTCGTGATCTGGCTGCGCGTCTCGTGGCCCCGCATGCGCGAGGACCAGCTGCAGCGGCTCGCCTGGGTCTGGCTGGTCCCGCTGGCGCTCCTCCAGCTCGCCCTCACCGCCGTCGGAGTGGTGGTGTTCTCGAGATGACCCCCCACTCCGTCTCGACCGTCGATTGGCCACGTGTGGCCGCCGGCGACGGGCTCCGCCCGGCCGAGCGCGCCGATGCCGGCAGGGTGCACCGGTCGACGAGCGTTGGCCACTCGACTCGGTGGAGGCGGCCAGAGGTGGCCACTCGACGGTGCAGGAGCGGTCACGGCTGGCCACTCGACGGTGGGGGAGAGATGGCGAGGTGTGGACGTGGGTGACGGCATCCTGCCCGGGCTGGTCAAGGGCCTGGCGACGACGGCGAGGTCGCTGACGCGGCACACGCACACGGCCGAGTACCCCGACGTCGCGCCGTCCCTGCCGCCGCGCTCGCGCGGCGTCATCGCGCTGACGGAGGAGAACTGCACGTCGTGCATGCTGTGCGCGCGCGAGTGCCCCGACTGGTGCATCTACATCGACTCGCACAAGGAGGAGCTGCCGCCGACGACGCCCGGTGGCCGCGCCCGCCAGCGCAACGTGCTCGACCGCTTCGCGATCGACTTCTCGCTGTGCATGTACTGCGGCATCTGCATCGAGGTGTGCCCGTTCGACGCGCTGCACTGGAGCCCGGAGTTCGAGTACGCCGAGGTCGACATCCGCGACCTGTTGCACGAGAAGGACCGGCTCGGCGCCTGGATGGCCACCGTGCCCCCGCCGCCGGCCCTCGACCCCGCCAGCGTCGACCCGGCAGAGGTGACCGCTGCGGCCAAGCCGCCGCGCGGGGCTGCGGGTGCGGGTCCGCGCGCAGGCGCGGCACCCGGTGCACGAGCCGCAGGAGCACCAGGCCGTACGCGGGCGGACGGCCCCGCTACCCGCCCAGCCCGGGTGCGCCCCGAGAGGGGTGCCACGGGGTCCGACCGGCCCGCCTCCGGGAGTGCCGCACCGGACGCCGAGGCCGTCGACCCGACGAAGCCCATGCCGGCCGTCGGCGACCCGAACAGCCCTGGCGCAGAAGCAGACTCGACGCAGGTCCTGCCCGCGGTGTCGACCGAGGCGTCGCCCGAGGCGTCGCCCGACGAGGAGGGTCGCGAGTGACGACCCGCGACCTCGTCTTCGTCGCCGTGGGCGTCGTGACCGCCCTGTCGGCCCTGCTCTCCGTGACGACGAAGCACGTCGTGCACGCCGCCCTGTGGCTGCTCGTGTCGCTCGGCTCGTTGGCCGGCGCCTACCTCGTGCTCGGTCAGGAGCTCGTCGGCCTCGTGCAGCTGCTCGTCTACGTCGGCGCGATCGTCGTGCTCGTGCTCTTCGCCCTGATGCTCACGCGGGCACCCATCGGCCCGCACGCGGAGATCGACACTCCCTGGTGGCAGCGCGCGGCAGGCGCGGTGCTCGGGGCGGCCACCACCGTCCTGCTCGCGAGCCTGCTGCTGCCGCTCCTCTCGGGCGCGACCGTCGACCTCGACGCCTCCGACGCCACGACGCCTCGCATCGCCCAGGCGGTCTTCGGCACGTGGGTCTGGCCGTTCGAGCTGCTGTCGGTGCTCCTGCTCGTCGCGCTCGTCGGCGCGTTCGCCGTGTCCCGTCTCGTGCTAGACCGCGAGGACCCCGCAGCCGAGGCCGCCGCCCGCCGAAGTGCAGGTGCCCGCCGGTGATCCACCTCGCGCTCCCGGGTGCCCTCGTGGCCCTGCTCGCCGGCATCGGGGTCTACGGTGTGCTCGCTCGCCGCAACGCCGTTCTCGTGCTCATCGGTGTCGAGCTGATCCTCAACGCCGCGAACCTGCTTCTCGTCACGGCAGGTTCACGACCCGGATCGCCCTTCGCGGCCGGTGCCGTGCTGACCCTCTTCGTCATCACGATCGCGGCCGCCGAGGTCACCGTGGCCCTCGCGATCATCCTCGTGCTGTTCCGCCGGGCCGGGCACATCGACCTCACCGCCGTGCCGGACCTCACGGACGACCCCGACGACCCGCACGACTCCGACGATCCGCACCACGTCGACGGCAGCGACGAGGCGCCCGAGCCCGCCCGGTCGGGGGAGGGGGCGCCGTGAGCTGGATCGTGCGGATGATCGTCGTCCTGCCGGCCCTGGCCGGACTCGTCGGGCTGGCCGTGCACCGTCGCCGCGTCGTCTCCGCCGCGGTCGCCGTCTCGGTCTCGGCGTACGTGACGGTGCTCGGACTGACCCAGTGGGTCGCCCCCGCTCGCACGGCCGACATCGACACGCTCGGCAGCCTCCCGCTGGGCGGTGGCCTCGCCGTGCCCCTGCACCTGCTCTCCGACCGGGTCTCAGGCCTCGTCTCCTTCGTCGTCGCGCTCGTCGTGCTCGCGATCCAGGTCTTCACCGTCTGGTACCTGCGCGACGACCCCCGCTACGGCAGGTTCGCCGCAACCGTCTCGCTCTTCGCGGCCGGCATGCTGCTCCTCGTGCAGGCGGGCGACCTCGTGCTCGTGCTCGTCGGCTGGGAGATCATGGGCTGGTGCTCGTGGCTGCTCATCGGTCACGACAGCGAACGCCCGGCCGCACGCCGCGCCGCCTACAAGGCGTTCCTCGTCACGCGAGTCGCCGACATCGGCATGGTGGTCGGACTCGTGGCGCTGGCCGTCCGGGCCGGCAGCACCGACCTCATGGCCGTGCTCACGGTGTCGGGGCACGACACCGCCCTGGTCGTCGGTCTCGTCGGCGTGGCCGTCGGCGTGGCCGGCAAGTCGGGTCTGGTCCCGTTCCACGACTGGCTGCCCGACGCCATGGAGGGTCCCACCCCCGCGTCGGCCCTGATCCACGCTGCGACCATGGTCGCGGCCGGCACCTACCTGATCGCCCGGCTCTTCAACCTCTACGCCCAGCACGACGGACCCCGCCTGCTGCTCGCCGTCCTCGCCGCCGTGACGATGGTGTACGCCGCCCTGCTCGCTCTCGTGCAGACCGACCTCAAGCGGATGCTGGCGTACTCGACGCTGAGCCAGGTCGCGATCATGCTGTCGGCCCTGGCTGCCGCGCCGGCAGACCTCGGGCCTGTTGCGGGCATCTCGCACCTGCTCGGCCACGCCTTCTTCAAGGCACTGCTGTTCCTCGCCGCAGGCTGGCTCTCGGTGCTCGCGGGGGGAACGGCGCTCGCGGCGCTGCGCGGTCGGCTGCGACCCACCGGAGCGCTGCGCTGGGCGACCGGCATCGGCCTCGCCTCCCTGGCCGGGGTGCCCCCCCTCGTCGGCTTCTTCACCAAGGACACCGTCATCGACGCCGCCCTCGAGGGCAGTGGGGCCGGTCCCGTGGTCGTGACCGTCGCCCTGCTCGTCACGGTGGCCCTGACGGCCGCCTACTGCACGCGCGCCTGGCTGCTGCTCGACACGCCGCTGGCCGTCGACCCGCCCGCCGACACGACGCCCGCCACCTGGCCCGAGCGGACGTCAGCGTCGTCACTCGATTCGTCATCCGGCTCGTCACCCGGCTCGTCACTCGGCTCGTCACCCGGCTCGTCACTCGGTTCGTCCGGTTCGCCTGCGGCGCAGGCCGACCCGGTCGTCCCCGAGCAGCAGGTCGCCGTGGTCACCGTCGCCGACAGCGCCGACGACGCCGAGGTCGAGCGGGTCCACGCGCACGGGCACACACCGGTCACGTTCTCCGCCGCGCTCGTCGTCCTCGTGCTGGCAGTGCTCACCGTCGTCGGCACCCTGTTCCTGGCGAGCCTGCGCGGCGGCGTGCACGTGGGCCTGCTCAGCGCCCTCCTGTCGGTGCTGCTGGTCGCGGGCTCCGCGGCCGCGGTCTGGGTCGCGAGCGACCGTGGCCGGTTCGACGTCGCCGACCGCGTGCCCGGCCGACTGCGCGACCGGGCGGTGCGCGGCTTCGGCGCCGACACGGCATACGTCGGCGTCGGCCGGGCCGTCACCGCGCTCGCACGTCTCGTCGTGACGCTCGACCGCGACGTCGTCGACGCCTACCCGCGGGCGACCGCGGCCGTCGCGCGGGCGGCCGGGCGGGCGGGGGAGCGCAGCCACCGGGCCGTCCCCTCGCTCTCGCTGCTCGGGCTGCTGAGCGGAGTCGTCGTCATCGCGATCCTGGGGGTGACCGCATGGCGCTGACGCTCGTGCTCCTGCTGCCGCTGCTCGGAGCCATCGCCCTCATCGCCATCCCCGGCGAGACGCGCGTGGAGCGTGCCCTCGCCCTCGGCGCCACCGTCGCCACAGCCGTGCTCGCCGTCGTCGTCGTGTGGGGACGTCACGAGGTCGACGTCCCGTGGATCCGCGCCCTCGGGGTGCGCTGGCACTTCGGGGTCGACGGCATCTCCGCGGCGCTCGTGCTGATGACCGCACTGCTCACCGTGGCCGTCGTCGCCCATGCACTGTCCGGACCCATCCCGAAGGGCGGCAGCGGCTCGACGTTCCTCGGCTGCATCCTGCTCGTCGAGACGGGCGCGCTCGCGACGTTCCTGGCCCGCGATGCCATCCTCTTCTTCATCGCCTTCGAGGTCGTCCTGGTGCCGATGTGGGTGCTCGTGCGGCGGTTCGGCGACGACCACGTGCGCGACGAGGCCCGCGCCGACGCGGCCGGACGCTTCGTGCTGTTCACCGTGCTGGGCTCGACCCTGATGCTCGTCGGCATCCTGCTGCTCGTGCACCACCAGGGCACGAGCGATCTCACCGTCCTCGCCGAGCGTCACGGCGCCGGGCTGTCGCGGCCCCTCCAGGTCGCCACCGCGGCCGTGCTGCTGCTCGGACTCGGCATCAAGGTCCCCCTCTGGCCGCTGCACACGTGGCTGCCGTCCGCACACACCATCGCCCCGACCGCGGGCTCGGTGCTGCTCGCCGCGGTGCTGCTCAAGATGGGCACCTACGGCATCGTGCGTCTCGCCGTCGCGACCGTGCCCAAGGGCGTCGCCGAGCTGAGCCCGCTGCTCGCGCTCCTCGGGGTCGTCGGCATCCTCTGGGGAGGTCTGGCCTGCCTCGTCGAACGCGACCTCAAGCGCCTCATCGCCTACAGCTCCGTCGCGCACATGGGCTTCGTCGCGCTCGCCATCGCCTCCGGCAGCGAGACCGGTCTCCAGGCAGCCCTCTTCGGCAACATCGCCCACGGCGTCGTCGCGGCGCTGCTCTTCTTCGTCGTCGGTGACCTCAAGGAGCAGTGGGGCTCGGCCGACCTGCGGGTCGCGCGGGCAGCTCTGCGCGACAAGGCCCCCCGCTTCGGGCTTGCGCTCGTCGTCGGCCTCGCGGCCGCTCTGGGGCTGCCCGGCCTGGTCAGCTTCTGGGGTGAGTTCCTCGCCCTGTACGCCGCGTGGTCGCCCGCGCCCGGACGTCCCGTCGCGCTGCTGCGGGCCTGCGTCGTGCTCGGAGCCGTGGGCCTCGCGCTCGCGGCGGCCTACGCGCTGCGGGTCGCCCGCATCGTGTGGGCCGGCGAGGGCAGCGAGAAGGCGGAGGGCGCCGCCGCAGAGCCGGTGGGCGACGCGCGCGGCACCCGGTGGGTCGTCGTGATGGCGCTCGTCGTGGCCGTCGTCGGTTTCGGCGTGCTGCCCCACCTGCTGCTCGGTCTGTCCGACAGCGCGACGACCGGGCTGCTCTCCGGGCTGGGAGTGGCTCCGTGAAGGGCCTGACCATCGACTACGCCGTGCTGCTTCCGGCGCTGCTGCCCGTCGCGGGGCTGGTGGTCGTGCTCGTGGCCGACCTCGTCGTCCCGCGCGGGCGCCGGCTCCCGTGGGCCGTCGCCGGCCTCGCGTCCCTCGGCTCGGCGGCAGCCACGTTGCCCGGGCTCGCCCTCGGTGGGGGTTCCACCCGCCAGTCGTTCTGTCTCACCGCCGGCACGGCGGCCGGCGGCTCGCTGCCCCGGGTCGAGGGCCTGCCACAGGTCTGCTTCTGGCAGGCCGACGCCCTGGGCTCGACCCTGCAGCTCGCGGCCGCGCTCTCGGCCGTCGTCTGCATCGCCCTCGCGTGGCCGCGCGCCGGGCGGCGTCGCCCCGAGGGGGGCACGCGTGAGCCCGTCGAGGCCGTGCTGCTCCTCGCCGCCCTCGCCGGCACGGTCGTCGTCGCAGCCAGCCGCGACGTCGGCACCTGGCTCGTCGCGCTCGAGCTCGCGACCCTGCCCGTCATCGCACTCGTCGCCCTGTCCGGACGCCGGTCGGCCGCCGCCGGTGCGACCCAGCTGCTCGTGACCTCGCTCGTCTCGTTCGCCCTGCTCGTGCTCGGCGTCGCCCTGTGGTTCGCCGCAACGGGCAGCCCGTTCCTGACCCCCGACGCCGCCCTGTCGTCCGCGGGTTCCTTCGCCGCGACCGGTGGGCCGTCCGACGTCGTGCTGCCGTCCGTGTCCTCTGGCCTCGTGTCCCTTGCCACGGTGCTCGTCATGGCCGGGGTCGGCTTCAAGCTCTCGCTCGTGCCGTTCCATGCGTGGACGCCCACCGCGTACGCCGGCTCCTCGGTGCCCGTCGCGGCGTTCCTCGCGACGGTCTCGAAGGTGGCCGCCCTCGCCGCGCTCCTTGTCGTGCTGCGTGCCGTGGCCGTCCTCGGGACCCCCGGCGTGCTCGCGATCGCGGTGCTGGCCGCGCTGAGCATGACCCTGGGCAACGTCATGGCCCTGCGCCAGGACGACGTCGTGCGCCTGCTGGCCTGGTCCACCGTGGCGCAGGCCGGCTGGGTCGTGCTGCCGCTCGTCAGCATCTCGGCGCTCGGCGTCGCTGCCAGCGCCACCTACCTGCTCACCTACGTCGTCGCCACGCTCGTGGCGTTCGCGGTCGTGGCCGTGACGCTGCGCGACCAGCGCGCGGGCGGCCGCACCATCGCGGCGTACGACGGGCTGTGGCGCCGCAGCCCGTGGCGGGCCGGTGCACTCGTGCTCGCGCTGACCTCCCTCGCGGGGCTGCCGCCCGGCGTCATCGGACTCGTCGGCAAGGTCACCGCCCTGCGCCCCGTCGTCGCCGAAGGCTGGGTGTGGCTCGCGGTCATCGCGGCCGTCAACGCCGTCATCGGTGTCGCCGTCTACCTGCGCTGGCTGCGCGGCGTCATCACCGAGCCCGAGGCCCCGCAGCCGGCCGTGGCCGACGGCGCTGACAAAACCGGGCGCGGGGGCGTGGCCGTGCGCCGACCGGTCGTCGTCGCCGGCCTCGCCCTGTCCGCGGCGGTTCTCGTCGTCGTCAGCGTGCAGCCCGACCTGCTCCTGCGCCTGCTGGGCTGAGCCGGGGCCGGGGCCGGGGCACGGGCGAAGGGGCCGCCCGCACCTGGACGGCCCCTTCGTTCTCCCCCAGGAGAGTCAGGCGGTCGCGGGGACCCGCTGTGCCACGGCCGGGAAGCCGGCCACCGTCCTCGCGTGCCGCAGGCCGAGCAGGCCCAGCACCAGGAAGATCGCTGCCCCGACGAAGGCGCCGACGCCGGCGTAGAGGGCGATCGTGCCCATGGTGCCGAAGGCATAGGCGTTGAGGAGCAGGCCACGGAGCGTGTTGCCCATGAAGAGGGTCTGGCGCAGCTGGCCGAGCTCGGCGAGCTTGGCCTGGTCGGCGTTCGGGTTCTTCGACAGGGCCATGAACTCGCCCGAGACCTCCTCGTAGGTGCGGTTCTCGGAGGCGGTGTTCATGTGGACGAGGATGTAGTGGTCGGCGAAGGCCTTGGCCTGCTCTCCCGTGGTCATCTTCTGCCCGGCGTACTGCAGGAGCGCGTCCTTCTGGTCCTGGGTCTGCAGGGCTGCCGCCGCGGGCATCGTGATGTCCTGCTGGCTGAGCTGCTGCTCGACGTTGCTCGAGACGAAGCTGCTCGCGTAGGTCAGGAGGCCTCCGGCGACCAGGAGGACGGCCGCGAGGATGAGGCCGGTCCAGGAGATCAGCTGGTCGAGTGTCTTGCGCATCGCTCTCTTCTTTCGTCGGTGGGGGGGTGTCGGTCCTCCCGTCACCTCCAAACTACTACTATATGTAGTAGTTGAAAGGCCAAACGACAGAGATGTGCGTCACAGCCTCTCGCGGGCTCCTTGCCGCCGGCTCCTGTCTGGGTCCCGGCTGGGAACAGTTGTCCCCGACCGCTCGTTCAACCGGCATGCACAACCACTTCAACGGGCTCAAGACCGCTGCCCTCTTCGGCGGCATCTGGGCCCTGCTGCTCGGCATCGGCGCGCTCGTCGGCGGTGGGCGGTTCATCTGGCTCTTCGCGCTCATCGGTGTCGCGACGACCTTCTACGGCTACTGGAACAGCGACAAGCTCGCCATCCGCGCCATGCACGCCTACCCGGTGAGCGAGGCGCAGGCGCCGGTCATGTATCGCATCGTGCGCGAGCTCTCCACTGCCGCAGGCAAGCCCATGCCGCGGCTCTACATCAGCCCCACCCAGGCGCCCAACGCCTTCGCGACGGGACGCAACCCGCAGAACGCCGCAGTCTGCTGCACCGAGGGCATCCTCGGCCTCCTCGACGAGCGAGAGCTGCGCGGCGTGCTCGGTCACGAGCTGATGCACGTCTACAACCGCGACATCCTCACCAGCTCGGTCGCGGCCGCGATCGCCGGCGTCATCACCTCCATCGGCCAGATGCTCATGTTCACGAGCATGTTCGGCGGCGGCAGCTCCGACGACGACCGCCCCAACCCCATCGCGCTCCTGGCGATGAGCCTGCTCGCGCCCATGGCCGCGATGATGATCCAGATGGCGATCAGCCGCACCCGCGAGTACGACGCCGACGAGGACGGCGCGAAGCTCACCGGTGACCCCCTCGCCCTCGCCTCCGCGCTGCGCAAGCTCGAGTCGGGCGTCGCGAGGGCTCCGCTGGCACCGCAGCAGGACATCGTCAACGCGAGCCACATGATGATCGCCAGCCCCTTCAGGGCCCAGGACGTCACGCGCTTCCTCTCGACGCACCCGCCGATGGAGCAGCGCATCGCGCGGCTCGAGAACATGGCGGGTGGGCCCCACCGGCGCTGACAAGGGCACCGGAGGTGCGTCCCGGAACGGGCACGCAACCAGTGCGACGGGGAGCCTGCCGATCTGGCAGGCTCGCCCCTATGCGCAGTCTCACCCTGGCCGAAGCCCGCGAGCGATCCTCGCTGATCACCATCACCTCGTACGCCGTCGAGCTCGACCTGGACCAGGGGGCCGAGGTCTTCGGCTCGCACACGACGGCGCGGTTCACCTGCGCCGAGCCCGGCGCCGAGACCTGGGTCGACCTCAAGGCGCACTCGGTCGAGACCGTCTCGCTCAACGGTGAGCCGATCGACCCCGACCGCGTCTCCGACGGGCGCCTGGCGCTGAGCGGGCTCGCGGCCGACAACGAGCTCGTCGTCGCTGCGACCATGGCCTACAGCCACGACGGTCAGGGGCTGCACCGGGCCACCGACCCTGCCGACGACCTCGACTACGTCTACGGCCACCTGTTCCTCGACGCCGCGCCGAGCGTCTTCGCCTGCTTCGACCAGCCCGACCTCAAGGCCCCCTACGACGTCACGGTGCGCGCCCCCCTCGACTGGACGGTGATCGGCAACGGCGCCGCGACGCGTACGGCCCCCGGCACGTGGGTCCTCGCGACGACGAAACCGCTCGCGACGTACTTCGTGACGGTCTGCGCCGGCCCCTACGTCTCCGTCCGCGACGAGCACGACGGCATACCGCTCGGCATCCACGCCCGGGCCTCGCTGCGCGAGCCGCTCGAGCGCCACGCGGCCGAGCTCTTCGACGTGACGAAGCGGTCCTTCGACTACTTCCACGGGCTGTTCGGCATCCGCTACCCCTTCGGCGAGTACCACCAGGTGTTCGTGCCCGAGTTCAACGCGGGCGCGATGGAGAACCCGGGCTGCGTCACGTTCCGCGACCAGTACCTCTACCGCGGCGCGGCCACCCGTGACGAGCTGCTCACGCGCGCCAACACGGTGAGCCACGAGATGTCGCACATGTGGTTCGGCGACATCGTCACGATGAGGTGGTGGGACGACCTCTGGCTCAACGAGTCGTTCGCCGAGTACATGTCGCACCGGGCCCTCGTCGACGCGACCGAGTACACCGACGCCTGGGTCGACTCCTCGATCGTGCGCAAGGTCTGGGGCTACGGCGCCGAGCGGTCACCGTCCACCCACCCCGTCGCGGGTGTCGAGGCGCTCGACGCCCAGAGCGCGCTGCAGAACTTCGACGGCATCTCGTACGCCAAGGGCGCGGCCACGCTGCGCCAGCTCATCGCGTACGTCGGCGACGACCCGTTCATCGCCGGCGTCCGCGCGTACCTGACCGACAAGTCCTACGGCAACGGCACGCTGGCCGACTTCCTCGGCGCCATCGAGACGGCGAGCGGCAAGGACCTCGAGGCGTGGTCGCGCGCCTGGCTGCTGACGGCCGACCGCGACACGCTCTCCGTCGACCTGGAGGAGCAGGGCGGGGTCGTCGAGTCCGCCGTCGTGCGGCGCGAGTCGCCCGCGGACCGTCCCGCCGACCGGCCGCACGCCTTCGACGTCGCCGGCTGGACCGACGGCCGCGAGGTCGCCCGCGCGTCCGTGACCGTCACCGGGCCCGAGACGACGCTCGCCGGGCTGGAGGGGACCCCGGAGCCGGCTGTCGTGGTGCCCAACGCGTCCGACCTGACGTGGGCGCGGGTGCGCCTCTCCGACTCGACGGTGGCGGCCCTGCCGTCGCAGCTCGCGCAGGTGCCCGACGCCCAGGCCCGGGCGGTCGTGTGGTCGGCGCTCATCGACGGCGTGCACGGCGCCACGGTGTCTCCCGACACGTTCCTCGACGTCTTCGACGCCTCGTGGCCACACGAGTCCAACTCCTCGATCCTGACCCGGGTCGCGGCCTACGCCGAGCACCGTGTCGTGCCCTGGTTCGTGCCCCGGCCCGCGCAGGACGACGCCCTCGACCGGTTGAACCGCGCCGGCTCCGGCCTGCTCGAGCGGTCCGGCGCGGGCACCACGGAGTCGCTGGCGGCCGCCCGCCTGGTCGCCGGCACGAGCGACGACGCCGTGCTCCTGCGCGCCTGGGCCGACGGCCACGGCCTGCCCGCCGGTCTCGAGGAGGACGGCGACTTCCGCTGGATCGTCGTGCGCAACCTCGCCTCGCGGGGCCTCGTCGGCGCCGACGAGATCGAGGCCTTCAGGGCCAAGGACGACACGCTGCAGGGCAGCCTCAACGCGCTCATGTGCCGGGCCAGCCTGCCCGAGGCCGACGCCAAGGCCTGGGCCTGGCAGCAGCTCACCGGCCGTGAGGGCCGCTCCAACTACGAGATGATCCACCTCGCGCGCGGCTTCTGGGCTGCGCCCGACGACGACCTCGTCGCCGACTACGTGTCGCGCTACTTCACCGACGTGCCCGCGATGTCCGGCTGGGTCGGCGAGGACGCCCTCTCGCGCGTCGTCCTCGTCGCGTTCCCGAAGGTGTTCACCGACGAGACGGCGCGGCTCAGCGCGCGGGCCATCTCGCGCGACGACCTCACGCCGGCCGTGCGTCGTTCGCTCGTCGACGCCGACGCCGAGCTGCGTGAGGCCCTCGCGTCGCGGGCGACCTTCGGCGCGGCGGTCTGACCGTCGTGGCGGTGCCCACTCTCGCCGACCTGCCCCCGAGGGTCGTCGCGCTGTGCGACGCCCACGCTGGGCTCCTCGACGAGCGGCTGCCCGGACTGCTGGACGCGCTCCACCTGCACGGCTCCATCGGCTTCGACGGCGAGTTCCACGGCGGCAGCGACGTCGACTTCGTCGCGGTGACCAGCCGGCGCCCCACCGAGGCCGACCACGAGGTGCTCCGCAAGGTGCACGCCGACATCGACAAGCAGTGGCCGGCGCCCGCGTACGACGGCTTCTACGTCCTCGCCGCCGACCTCGCCGGCAGTCCCGACCTGGTGCCCGACGTGCCTGGCGTGCTGCACGGCTGGTTCGACGTCGGCACCCACGCCGACGTCACGCACATCACCTGGCGAGAGCTGCGCGACCACGCAGTCACGTTGCGCGGCAAGCCTCTTGGTGACCTCACGGTCTGGAGCGACGACGAGGCGCTGCGCCGGGCGACCCGCGACAACCTCGACACCTACTGGCGTTCGCAGCTCGAGGCGATGGAGCACCACCCGCGCGAGGCGGCCCTGCCCCAGGCCGCGGAGTGGGGCGCGCTGGGGGCTCCGCGTCTCGTGCACCTGCTCGTCACCGGCACACCGACGTCCAAGTCGGGCGCGGGCCGCTGGGCCATCGGGGCCTACCCGGCCCATCGGGAGATCCTCGAGGAGGCGTTGCGGGTGCGCGAACGTCCCGACGACCCGTCGACGTATGCCGCCGAGCCCGACCGCAGGCGCCGTGACCTCGTCGCCCTGATGCGCGAGGTCATCGCCGACGGCCTGGCGCGGTCCGGGCCATCGCCCGGGACAACGCCAGATCCACCGCACGAGCCACCGCACGAGCCACCGCACGGGCCCGACCCGTCCGCGACATGACCGGCGCCGGAGCCGGCCCCTGGGTCATCGAGCTGGCCGACGTGGGCACCGAGGCCTGCGAGGCGCTGCTGCGCGACTACTACGTCGACGTAAGCGACCGGTGGTACCGGCTCCGGCACGGGCGCGACTCCACGCCGGAGGAGGTCGAGCACGGCTTCCCCCGGATGCGCAGCGACGACCTGGCGCCCCCGACGGGCGAGTTCGTCGTGGCCCGGCGCCCCGACGACCCAGCCGCGCTCGGCGGCTGCGTGGGGCTGCGACGGCTGCGAGACGACGGCGGGCGTCGGGTGGCCGAGCTGCGCCGGATGTACGTGCGGCCGGAACACCGCGGGGCAGGGCTCGCGACGGCGCTGCTGCTGTGCGCGGAGGAGATCGTTCGCGTCTGGGGCGTGTCCACGGTGCGGCTCGACACCCGGCTCGACCTCGTGGAGGCCCGGGCCCTCTACCTGCGTCACGGCTACGTCGAGGTCCCGGCGTTCAGCGACGGTCCGTACGCCGAGGTCTGGTACGCCAAGGACCTGGCTCCGCCTGACGGCGAGTGACGGGCCGGCCGGCCGCCGGGGCAGTGGGGCGGCAGCGCGGCGGCAGCGCGTCAGGTCAGCGCGGCGACCAGGCCTCGACGAGGTCGCGGAAGGCAGCCGCGGCCTCGCGGCGCGCCGAGCGCGTGGAGGCCGGCTGGTCGTAGCGCTCTGCCGCCTCGGCGAACTGGCCCGTGACCCACTCGGCCACGGCTGGGTCGACGCGGCCCGTGCCGAGCTCACGAGTCACCGCCTTGGCGGCGACCATGCGGTCGACGGCCTCGACGACCTGCGCGGGCGGTGACGCGGCGGCGAAGAGGTCTCCGAGGTTCATCGGGGGTGTCGCCGAACCGTGGACGGCCATCCAGTGCAGCGCCGCCGCGGGACGCAGGGCGTAGAAGACACGCTTGAGCACGACGTCCCCGCCGTCGGGTGCGCCGCTGCGGGCCCACTGGCCCTCGCCGACGTGGAGGTAGTGCCGGCCGACGAGCTGCAGGTCGAGGAGCGAGTCGCACACGACCTGGAGGGCGTCGCGGAAGTCGGCATCGCCGCTGTAGACGATGGGGGAGCGCAGCCACTCGCTCACCGTGGCGTTGCCGTTCGCCACGAGGCGCACCGCCTTGACGAGGTCCCAGCCGTTGACGTCGAGCACCGGGTCGAGCGGTGTCTCGATGACGTCGCGCGGTGGCCACGGGTCGAGGTAGTCGTCGCGCGGCCGCACGAAGAAGAACCTGCAGTCGTAGTCGCTGTCTGGCGACGGGAAGCCCCAGGCACGGCTCCCGCTCTCGATCGCCCACGGGACGGCGACCCGGTGCTCCTCGGCGACCCCGGCGAGGCGCGCGTCGATCTGTCGGACGACGTCCGGGTCGAGGTCGTGGGTCAGTCGGCGCACAGGGCCCATCCTGCCGGGGTCGTGCCCGGCAGGCGTGGAGGCGTCGCGGTCAGCGGTCGTATGCCGTGGCGTGCCGTGGCTCGTAGAGCTGGATGTCGTCGGCCCCGGGCACCGCCATCATGACGACGAGGCCGTACCTGTGGTCTGCAGGCTCCGTGGTGAAGACCGCGCCCCGCGAGGCGAGGTCTGCCATGGTCGCGGGGAGGTCGTCGCACATCAGCGAGATCGCGTGGTGCCGCGGTGCGCTCCAGTCCGAGCCCTCGGGCCCTCGGGTGGGGTGCACCCCGACCTCGCTGGGACCGGTGCCGAAGATGAGCCAGGCATCGGCCCCGGCCGCGTGCGGACTGGTGGCGTCGTCGCTGACGAACGGCCACCGCAGCACGTCACGGAAGAACGCGCGGGTGGCTGCGGCGTCGTCGGAGTAGACGAGGTTGTGCACGGCGGTGATCATGACCCGGACGTTACGCCGTCCGGCGTCCACGGTTTGCGGGCGCCGGGCCGCTCTTTGACCCGACGCCCTGGTCAGCCTGTACCCATCGGGTGCGACTTCGTCCCGTCTTGGATTCCGAACCGCGGGCCGCGGCTGTGCGGTTGCGTCGCAGCAGGCGTCCTCAGCCGCCGTGCGCCCCCGGCGTCACCACGGGCTCGGCTCGTAGTCCTTGACGAAGCAGCCGTAGAGGTCCTCGCCGGCCTCGCCGCGCACGATCGGGTCGTAGACGCGCGCTGCCCCGTCGACGAGGTCGAGCGGCGCGTGCCAGCCCTCGGCCGCGATGCGCAGCTTCTCGTCGTGCGGGCGCTCGTCGGTGATCCAGCCCGTGTCGACGGCCGTCATGAGGATGCGGTCGGACTCGAACATCTCGCCGGCGCTCGTGCGGGTCAGCATGTTGAGCGCCGCCTTGGCCATGTTGGTGTGCGGGTGCCCCGGTCCCTTGTAGCGACGCGAGAACTGCCCCTCCATCGCCGACACGTTGACGACGTACGCGCGTCGGGCACCAGCCGCGATGGCGGCCCGCATCGCCGGGCGCAGCCGCGAGACGAGGATGAACGGCGCGGTCGAGTTGCACAGCTGCACCTCGAGCAGCTCGAGCGGGTCGACCTCCTCGACCTTCTGCGTCCACGAGTTGTTGCGCTGGAGGTCGGGCAGCAGGCCGCCGGCGTCGACGGCGGTGCCGGCCAGGTGCGCCTCCAGGCTCGCGTGACCCGCCTCGAGCGCGAGGGCCGTCATCGACGCGGCCGTGTGGGCCGCGACCGCGTGCTCGACGGTCTCGCCGTCGTGGTGGGCGACCGCGTGGGTCTCCAGCGCGCCGGCGATCGAGGCGGGGTGGGCCTCGCTGATGCGGTCGAACGTCACCATCTCGGGCAGAGCCAGCCCGTCGGGCAGCGGCGCCGACTCGAGCTCGACGAGGTTGCCGTACGCCCCGGGCGAGCGGCGCACGGTCTGGGCGGCATTGTTGATGAGGATGTCGAGGGGCCCTGCGGAAGCGACCTCGTCGGCGAGGGCGACCACCTGGGTGGGGTCGCGCAGGTCGATGCCGACGACCTTGAGCCGGTGGATCCAGTCGGCCGAGTCGTCCATCGAGGCGAACCGGCGCGTCGCGTCCTTCGGGAAGCGCGTCGTGATCGTCGTGTGGGCGCCGTCGCGCAGCAGTCGCAGCGCGATGTACATGCCGATCTTCGCCCGACCGCCGGTGAGCAGCGCGCGCTTGCCGCTGAGGTCGGTGCGCTGGTCGCGCTTGGCGTGGCTGCGCGCGGCGCAGTCGGGGCACAGCCAGTGGTAGAACGCGTCGACGAGCGTGTAGTCCCGCTTGCAGATGTAGCAGCCGCGCGGGTTGACCAGCTCGCCCGCGAAGGCGCCAGAAACATTGGACACCAAAGGGATTCCCTTGGTCTCGTCGTCGATGCGCATCGGCGACCCGGTGGCCGTCGACGCGATGACCTGGCGATCGGCCTTGCGCTCGGCCCACGTCTTCGCGTTGCGCCGGTCCTTCTTGAGCCGCTTGTACATCAGGCTCGCCGCGCGCTTCAGCGTCTCGAAGTCCGGGTCGTCGAGATCGAGCGACGGCGCGAGGGCGAGCACCCGAACGGCGGTCGCGACGTCCTCGGGGTCGAGGCGCACGACGGCAGCGGGGTCCAGCTCGGTCTCGGTCTCACTCACCGCGCAAGGGTACGCGTGGGGCCGGGTGCTTCCCGAATCGCCGGCTCCGGCGCCGGCAGCCGACCGCACGGTCCCGGACGGCATCGTCGCCAGCCACCGGGAGCGTGGTGGCTGGCGACGGAGGCGGCCCGACGGCGTACCCGCCGGGATGGTTGGCCTCGCCCGGGGTCACGTGGGGGCGGTGGACACCCCCGCACGTCCCCGGCGCAAGGATCGGGGAACGGTCAGCTCGTGCTGTCCGGCTTGACGGCGAGCGTGACCTCGACGTCCTGGCGGGAGCCGCCGCGGATGATCGTCAGCTTCGTCTTCTCGCCGGCCGTCATCTCGCGGATCTGGCCCACGAGGGCGGTCGCGGAGTCGACGCGCTGGCCGTCGACGGCGATGATGACGTCGCTGGTCCTGATGCCGGCGTTCGCCGCGGGAGTGCCGTTGCTCACGGACACGACCTGGGCTCCGGCACGCTTGGCGGAGCCGTCGGTGACGACCGTGTCGCGGGTGCTCACGCCGAGGAAGGCGTGCTGCGCCTTGCCGCTCCTGATGAGCTGGTCGGCGATCGACTTGGCCTCCTTGACCGGGATGGCGAAGCCGATGCCGATGTTGCCGCTCTGGCTGCCCTGTCCCTGGCCGAGCGAGGCGATCGAGGAGTTGATCCCGATGAGCTCGCCCTTGGCGTTGACGAGGGCACCGCCGGAGTTGCCGGGGTTGATCGCCGCCGACGTCTGGATCGCGTTGGTGACGACCTCGTTGCCCGAGGACTGCTGGCCGAACGGCGACTGGCTCGACGTGCCGGTGCTGACGGGCCGGTTGAGGGCCGAGACGATGCCTGTGGTCACGGTGCCCGACAGGCCCAGCGGGTTGCCGACAGCCATGGTCGGGTCGCCGACCTTGAGGGCCTCGGAGTCGCCGAGGGTGATGGGGGTGAGGTCGCTCGGCGCGTTCGTCAGCTTGATGACGGCCAGGTCGGTCGAGGGGTCGGTGCCGACCACGGCGGCGTCGTAGGTGCGGCCGTCGCTGAGCGTGACGGTGATCGACCCGTTGCTGCCGGCGCCCTCGACGACGTGGTTGTTCGTTAGGATGTGCCCGCTCTTGTCGAACACGACGCCCGAGCCGGCACCCGAGCTCTGCTGGGTCGTGACGTCGATGCTGACGACGCTGGGCGCGACGGCCGCCGCGACGGCGCCCCAGTCGGGCGCGGTCGCGTTGCCCTGCACGACCGTCGGCGACGAGTTCTGGTTCGAGCTGGTCGTCGCCGTGGGCGTCGTGGTCGTGGAGGTGCCCTGGCCGTCGAGCTGGGTGACGGCGTACGTGCCGCCGCTGGCGAGCACGGCGGCCAGGAGGGCGACGCCCACCGTCTGGCCGAGACGACGGTCACGCTTCGGGGCGGGACGACTGCCCTCACCGAGCGGCGGCGTGGGCGTGGAGGGCGGCGCCGGGGGAGCGGTGGGCGCGGCCTGGCTGTAGTAGTCGGCCTGCGGGATCTGCTGCGTGCGGTCCTCGGGTGCCAGGGTCATGGCTCCTCCTCGATCTGGGCTGTTGCCTCCATGACATCTACCCAGCTTTGGACCGCGTTGTGCCGTTCCTAAGAATCGGCTGTGCCTTGACGCCCCGTGCGGGACCCGACCGCATCACTCTCCGGGCCGAGCCGTCGCGGCAGCTCCACGACGACGGTGGCCCCTCCGCCCGCGGTCTCCTGCACGCGTACGTCCCCGCCGTGCGCCGCGACGATGGCCTGCACGATGGCGAGCCCGAGGCCGTTGCCGCCGCCCTTGCCGCGGCTGCGCGACCAGTCCGCGCGGTAGAAGCGCTCGAAGACGTTCTGGCGGTCCTGCTCCGGGATGCCGGCACCGTGGTCGCGCACGTGGAGCGCGACGTGACCCACGTCGACCCGGCCGACGAGGATCTCGATCGGGGTGCCGTCGGGGGTGTGCACGCGGGCGTTGGTGACGAGGTTCGTGACCACCTGGCGCAGCTGCTGCTCGTCGGCGCGCAGCTCGGTGGGCTCGATGGGGCCGTTGATGCCGGTGGCGACGATGTGCCTGCCGGGCGCGATGGTGCGGGCGTCCTGCGCCGCGTCGGCCGCGAGCACGGCGAGGTCGACGGGCTGGAGCTCGAGGGGGCGTTCACCGTCGAGCCGGGCCAGGGTGAGCAGGTCCTCGACGAGGCCGCTCATCCGGGTGGCCTCGGACTCGATGCGGCCCATCGCGCCGGTGACGGCGTCGGCGGTCGGCAGCGCGCCCTGGCGGTAGAGCTCGGCGTAGCCGCCGACGGCCGCGAGGGGCGTGCGCAGCTCGTGCGACGCGTCCGCGATGAAGCGGCGCATCTTGGCCTCGTTGGCCTCGCGCACGGCGAAGCTCTGCTCGATGCGGGCGAGCATCGCGTTGAGCGACCGCGACAGGGAGGCGACCTCGTCGTCGCTGTCGGGGACCTCGATGCGCTGGGTGAGGTCACCGACGGCGATCTTGGCCGCAGTGTCCTCGATGCGGGTGAGCGGCCGGAACGTGCGTCGCACGAGGAACCAGCCGAGCAGCGCCGTGGCGAGCAGCGCGATCGCGCCGATGCCGGCGGCATACAGGAGGAACTGGGTGACGGTGGCGTCGAGCGGCTTCACGGGCAGGGCGACGACGACGATCGCGGTGCGGTCGTCGTTGAGCCTCGCGAGCACGACCCACTGGCCCTCGCCGCTCTCGGAGCCGACCTGGAACGTCGACCCGGTGACCACGTTCGGGTCGGTGGCGCGTGGGGTGGGGATGTCGGCCTTGGCCGCCTCGACGAGCACGGCCTCGCCGAGCGACTCGACCCTGCCGGTCGAGAGGTCGACCACGCGGGCGGTGAAGTTGGTCGGCAGGCGGGAGCCGGTCAGCTGCACGAGCTCGGAGAGCTCGACCGAGGCGAGGCTCGTCGAGTAGACCTCGAGCTCCTGCTCCGTCTGGCTGAGCAGGTAGGCGCGCAGGAGCGCGCCGACGACGATCGAGGTGATGGCGAGCGCCACGGCGATGAGGCCGAGCGTGACGCCGAGCAGCCTCCAGCGCAGCGGCACCGCGCCCAGCCGACGCGGCAGGGACCGCCGGGCGGTCGCTGGCGAGGAGGCCGTCCGTGACGTCACGTCGGGCTCCGCGTCAGGGTGTGGTCAGCTCGGGAGGCACTCGCAGAACGTAACCCACGCCGCGCTTGGTGTGGATGAGTGACGGTCCGTCGGCGTCGATCTTGCGGCGCAGGTACGAGATGTAGGACTCGACGATGCCGGACTCGCCACGGAAGTCGTAGTCCCAGACGTGGTCGAGGATCTGCAGCTTCGACAGGACCCGGTTGGGGTTGAGCAGCAGGTAGCGCAGCAGCTTGAACTCGGTGGGGGACAGGTCGACGACCCGGCCACCTCGGCGTACCTCGTGGGAGTCCTCGTTGAGCTCGAGGTCGTGGAACCTCAGGGTCGCGCCGTCGTCGACCTGGCCCCGGGTGCGGCGCAGCACCGCGCGGATGCGGGCGATGACCTCCTCGAGGCTGAACGGCTTCGTCACGTAGTCGTCGCCGCCCACGGTGAGTCCCTGGATCTTGTCGCCCGTGGCGTCGCGGGCCGTGACGAAGACGATCGGCTGCTGGCGACCGCGGTCGCGCAGTCGACGGGTCACCTCGAAGCCGTCCACGTCGGGGAGCATGACGTCGAGCACGACGAGGTCGGGCTCGGACTCCGCGGCCATCGCGAGCGCGGTGGTGCCGTCGCCCGCCGTCTCGACCTCGAAACCGGCAAAACGCAACGACGTCGCGAGCAGCTCACGGATGTTCGGCTCGTCCTCGACGACGAGCAGGCGTGCCTCCGGCGCGGGTGCTGTCTGGGTGTCCACGGTGCCAGTGTCGGCAGGTTTGCTGGGAGTTGGCTGGAAGTCCGCTCGGATCATGGCGAAGAAGTGCCGAACGATGGCGCAAACCTCGGGAAAGGGACAAACTGGACAGACGATCCCTCGGGGGGTTCGACGCAGGAGAACCGCATGAATCGCAGCAGGATCACGTCCCTCCTCGCCACCGGCGCAGTCGTCGTCACCTGTGGTGTCGGTGCTTCGGCGTTCGCACCCGCCGCCGGGGCGACGCCACAGCATCCGGTCGCTCTCGGCACGGCGCCATCGGCCCAGAGCGCGGCGGCACCGGCCTTCGACGCGTTCGGGTCGGGCGCCGCTGCGCTGGCCACGGCACGGGGCCGGGAGCTGACGCAGCTCACGGCGGCCATCGCCGCCGATGTCAGCAGGGCCGTGCAGGCCCGGGCGGCCGCCGAGCGAGCCGCCGAGGTGCGGGCAGCCCAGCAGCGGGCGGCCCGCGCTGCCCTCGAGGCGGCCTCGGACGACGACGCCGCCGACCCCGCCGAGCCGGCCGAGCCGGTGGAGCACGCCGACGACGCGCCCGAGCGCGGCGACAGCGCCCACGACCAGGGCGACGACGCCGCCGACCGGGGCTACGACGCCGGTGAGGCCTCCGACGATGCCTCCGACACGGCGGACGACCAGGGCGAGGACGCCGACGACCAGGGCGAGGATGCCGACGACCAGGAGCAGGCCGAGGAGGCCGACCACCGGGGCGGCGACGGCTCCTCCCACGACAGCGGCCGCAGCGACGACCGACAGGGGCGCGACCAGGGCGGTGACGACCACGGCGGTGACGACTGACCCCCGCCGCAGGTGTCACGCAGGGCCTCATCCAGTCGGGTGGGGCCCTGCGTCGTGACCGGCACGATCACCCGTCGGCGGGGTGGGAGATCAGGGTGTCCTAGCGTGAGCGCCGATGACCGTCCTGCTGCTGGCGCCCCTGCTCGGCCTGCTCGTCGGGCTGGTGATGGGCGCGCTCGGCGGCGGGGGCGCCGTCGTCTCGGTGCCGGTGCTCGTCTACCTGCTCCACCAGCAGGTGCGCGAGGCGACGACGGTCTCGCTGGTCGTGGTGCTCTTCGGAGCCGTCGTCGGGCTCGTCGGCCTCCGTGGCACCGGCCGGGTCGACTGGCGCACGGGTCTGGTCTTCGGTGGCCTCGGCCTCGGCGGGTCGGTCCTCGGCTCGAGGTGGTCGGTGCTCCTCGACCCCCGAGTGCTCTTGGCCGGTTTCGCCGTGCTGCTCGCCGTCGTCGGTGTGCTCACGTGGCTGCACGCCCGTCGGCCGGAGGCACGCGGGGAGGGCGCCGGTGAGGTGTCGCTGACCCAGCTCGTGCCCACCGCCTTCGGGGTGGGTGCGCTGACCGGGTTCTTCGGCGTGGGCGGCGGTTTCGTCACCGTGCCCGCGCTCGCGGTCGTCATGCGGCTGCCGGCTGTCGTGGCGACCTCGACGAGCCTCGTGGTCATCGCCGTCAACGCGTCGGCCGCCCTGGTGACCCGGGTGCTCGGCGGCGGCGTGGGCCAGGTGCCGTGGGACCTCGTCGTGACCTTCGCGCTGGGGACCGGCGCCGGCACGTGGCTCGGCAGCCGGGTCTCCTGTCGCGCGGGCGGCCCGGTGCTGCTGCGCGCGTTCGCGCTGTTCCTGGCGGTGCTCGCCGTGGTCGTGGGCGCCGAGGCGCTCCGGGCCTGACCGGCCCTTTCGGACCGGGCCCGATGTCGCCGGAAGCACCCCGACGCCGCGGGTTCAGAGGTCGTCCGCGTCGACGATCCGGTACGCGTACCCCTGCTCGGCGAGGAAGCGCTGACGGTGCGCAGCGAAGTCGGCGTCGACGGTGTCGCGGCTGACGATCGTGTAGAAGTGCGCCGTGCGCCCGTCGCCCTTGGGACGCAGCACGCGGCCGAGGCGCTGCGCCTCCTCCTGCCGCGACCCGAACGTGCCGCTGATCTGGATCGCGACGCTCGCCTCGGGCAGGTCGATGGAGAAGTTGGCGACCTTGCTCACCACGAGGGTGCTGATCTCACCGGAGCGGAACGCGTCGTAGAGCCGCTGGCGCTCCTTGACGGTGGTCTCGCCCGTGATCACGTCGGCACCGAGCCGCTCGGCCACCTCGTGCAGCTGGTCGAGGTACTGGCCGATGACGAGCGTCGGCTCGCCCGGGTGCCTGGCGGCGAGCTTCTCGATGACGCCGAGCTTCGCGTCGGTGCACGACGCGAGGCGGTAGCGCTCGTCGGGCTCGCTGACGGCATACGCCATGCGCTGGCCCTCGGGGAGCGTCACCCGCACCTCCACGCAGTCCGCGGGAGCGATGTAGCCCTGGGCCTCGATGTCCTTCCACGGGGCGTCGAAGCGCTTCGGGCCGATGAGGCTGAAGACGTCGGCCTCACGGCCGTCCTCGCGCACCAGGGTGGCGGTGAGGCCCAGACGGCGGCGGGCCTGCAGGTCGGCGGTCATGCGGAA
Source organism: Terrabacter terrigena (assembly GCF_042676085.1). NCBI lineage: Bacteria > Bacillati > Actinomycetota > Actinomycetes > Micrococcales > Intrasporangiaceae > Terrabacter > Terrabacter terrigena. The sequence goes on along the minus strand of NZ_JBHTKH010000002.1, from coordinate 55,551 downwards.
GATCGGCGCCGGGAGCAGGTGCACCTCGTCGTAGACGACGAGTCCCCAGTCGCGCGCGTCGAGCAGGTCGAGGTGGGCGTAGGCGCCCTTCCGCTTCGTCGTCAGCACCTGGTAGGTCGCGATGGTGACGGGGCGGATCTCCTTGCGGGCGCCGGAGTACTCGCCGATCTCGTCCTCGGTCAGGGTGGTCCGGCGCAGCAGCTCGTCCTTCCACTGTCGCGCGCTGACCGTGTTCGTGACGAGGATGAGGGTGGTCGCCTTCGCCGCCGCCATCGCACCCGCACCGACGAGCGTCTTGCCGGCGCCGCAGGGCAGCACGACGACGCCGGAGCCGCCGTGCCAGAAGCCGTCGACGGCGTGCTGCTGGTAGGGCCGCAGCGACCAGCCGTCCTGCTGCAGGCCGATCGGGTGCGCCTCGCCGTCGACGTAGCCGGCGAGGTCCTCGGCGGGCCAGCCGACCTTGAGCAGCTCCTGCTTGAGCGTGCCGCGCTCGCTGGGGTGCACGGTGACGGCGAGGTCGTCGATGCGCTCGCCTGTGAGCGGCTTGATCTTCTTGTGCCGCAGCACCTCCTCGAGCACCGGGCGGTCTGTCGTGCGCAGCACGAGCCGGGTGCCGTCCTCCGAGTCGGCGAAGCCCTCCTTCTCGAGGGTCAGGCGGCCGTAACGGTCCATCGTGTCGGCCACGTCGACGAGCAGGGCGTGCGGGACGGCATACCTGCTGAACGTCATCAGGGCGTCGACGACCTGCTCGGCGTCGTGACCCGCGGCCCGGGCGTTCCACAGGCCGAGGGGAGTGATCCGGTAGGTGTGCACGTGCTCGGGGGCGCGCTCGAGCTCGGCGAAGGGCGCGATCGCACGGCGCGCCTCCTCGGCGCGCGGGTGCTCGACCTCGAGCAGGAGGGTCTTGTCGCTCTGGACGATCAGGGGTCCGTCATTCATCGTCTGTGCACAACCCCGCTGTCCGTTCGATGTATTCCGGCGGCCCCCGCCGTGCGCGGATACATCGAACCGGCGTCGGAGGGCGTCGTGTGGCGTAGTGACAGTATGGGCGAATGCGATCCCCACAGGTCGAGGCGGCGACGGGGCTGCCGCCCCAGGTGACGATCTACGAGGTCGGTCCGCGCGACGGCCTCCAGAACGAGAAGACGGTCGTGCCGGCCGCGACGAAGGTCGAGTTCATCCGGCGGCTCGAGGCTGCCGGGCTCGCAACCATCGAGACGACCTCGTTCGTGCCGGCGAAGTGGGTGCCGCAGATGGGTGACGCCGAGGAGGTCCTCGGCGCCCTGGGCGAGGGTGGCCGCGGCCGTCGCCGCCCGGCCCTCGTGCCCAACGAGCGCGGCCTCGACCGTGCCGAGCAGCTGGGCCTCTCGGCGATCGCGATCTTCGGCTCGGCCACCGAGACCTTCGCGCAGAGGAACCTCAACCGGTCGGTCGCCGAGCAGTACGCCATGTTCGAGCCGGTCGTGAAGCGCGCGCTCGAGGACGGCATGTGGGTGCGCGCGTACGTCTCCATGTGCTTCGGCGACCCGTGGGAGGGGCCGGTGCCGGTCGAGCAGGTCGTCGACACGGCCGAGCGGCTCATGGACCTCGGCTGCCACGAGCTGAGCCTCGGCGACACCATCGGTGTCGGCACGACCGGCCACGTGCACCGGCTCCTCGAGGCGCTCGCGGCACGCGGCATCGGCACCGACCGCATCGCCGTGCACTTCCACGACACCTACGGCCAGGCGCTCGCCAACACGATGGCCGCGCTGCGCGACGGAGTGACGGTCGTCGACGCCGCGGCCGGCGGCCTGGGTGGCTGCCCCTACGCCAAGTCAGCCACGGGCAACCTCGCCACCGAGGACCTCGTCTGGGCCCTGCACGGCGCCGGCGTCGAGACCGGCGTCGACCTCGACGCGCTCGTCGAGACGTCGGTCTGGATGGCCGGGCGGCTCGGGCGACCGAGCCCGTCGAACGTCGTGCGCGCCCTGGCCGGCGCCTAGCCTTCGAGCGTGGCGCCGACGATGCGGTGCACCGAGAAGGACTTCTCGTGGCCGGACTCGTCGGTGGCGCGCACCCGGCCGCCCTCGACACGCTGCGGGTGGATGAGGTGGCGGCTGGTCGCGCCGTGGCCGTCGGAGTAGCCGATCCACACGCCGTGGCGGTCGGCGACGGCGTCGCGCAGCAGCGACAGCGTGACGACGGGGTCCATGGTCTGGATGCGCGGTCCGGGGCGCGACTCGTCCTCGGCACGTCGCTGGTCTGCCGTGGCCTCGGCGGCGCGCAGCCCGTCGACGAGGGTCTGCGTGTAGGCGCGGTCGACCGGTGACACCGATGGCCCTGGACCACGGCGGCGCGTGCCGGCGCGGCGACGAGGCGTCTCGGCGTGCACCACCGCGCCGTCCTGGCCCTCGTGCACCGGCGCGAAACCGTTGTCGCGCAGCAGGTCGACGAGCACCCGCGGGTCGGCCGACGACACGAGGACGGTCGGGGCGAGGCGCCGCAGCCGCAGGGGCGCCAGCTCACGCGATGCCAGCATCGTGTCGAGCACCGACTCGTCGTCGGAGCGGATGTATGCCGCCGCGCCGCCGATGCGCGTCTGCCCGTGCCGTCTCGCGACGTCGGACACGAGGTACTCGAGGGGCTGGGGAAGCGGCGTGCGGCTCGAGCGGCGGACCGTCTCGGTGAAGTCGGCAGCGGTCCAGCCCGCGTCGAGCGCGCGGCGCACCGACTCGGGGGTGAAGCGGTAGACGGTCGCGCCGCCGCGGGACTCGACGTCGGCGGCGAGGCGCATGAACGACCCGAGCCCACCCACGAGCGGGCCGGGCGCCACGGCGGTGAGGTCGGCCTGGACGAGGATGTGGTCGACCGGGGAGGGCAGGTGGGCCGACATGGCGGCAGCGGCCCGGTCGAGCAACGGCGTCGGCTCGCGTTCGGCCTCGGCACCGGACGCCGCGTGCGCCGTCGTGTCGGGCCGCGCCGCGACGAGGGCCCGGCCGGCTTCCGACAGCGCGCCGCGACCGGTGATCCCCAGCCACTCGGCCTCACGCAGCACCGCCTCGACGGCCTCGTCGAGCACGCCCGCCGAGCGGTTCGGGCGCCGCCAGGCGAGGCGCTCGCGCAGCGACCCGGGCGCCGGGGCGCTGCCGGGGTCGAGCGACGCGAGCTCACGCAGCACCTCGCGACGGATGCCGCGGATGGCGGGCCACTGCACGTCGGGGCCGAGCGCGTTGGCCGGCCCGGTGCCCGTGCTTCGCGCCCCGACCAGGTGCGGGGCGCGTGTCGACGCGAGCCAGGCCAGCGCGAGCGTGGCCCACCGGTGGCCTGCCTCGCTCGAGCTCCACTCGTCGATCTCCGACGTGGGCGCCCACACCGGCACGACCTCGCCGTCGTCGGCGACGAGCCCGGCGGCATACGCGAGCTCGACCACGAAGGCGGTGTGCTCGGGATCGAGGTCGAGCGCCGTCTGGGCCAGGCGGAGGTCGCGGACCGACAGGCCGCCTGCCCGCAGCACGCGCGGCGGCTCGGCGCCCCACGCCGCCGCCAGCTCGTCGAGGTGGGTGAGGCACTCGCTCGCGGCGCCCCCGGCCGCGGCGTCGACGAGCGACACCGAGCGTGCCTCCAGGGCCGGTGGCGTGAGCTCCGGGGAGCGGTGCAGGCGACCATCGCGCAGCGCGAGGCCGACCTCGCGCGGCAGCGCGACCCGGTCGGCGGAGACGGGGACGAGCAGGTGGTGCTCGAGCAGCCAGCGCGCGGTGTTCCGCCCGGGCGTCGCCGTCGGCAGGACCCCGAACGGCGGACCCCACGTCATCCGCTCGAGCATCGTGCGCGAGTCGTCGGGCGCCGCGGCGATGGCGGCCGCGATGTGCTCGGGAGAGAACTGCTCGGCCGGGGCCGACGGGCGCAGCTCACGCATGGGGGCCCCGAGCCCGGCGATCGACGTGCCGAGCACCTCCGGCACCGTGCGCACGACGTGGTGACCGTCGCTGCCGCGCCAGACGAGCGCGGCGCGCCAGAGGTCCTGCACGAGGGCCTCGACCATCGCGGCGTCCTCGGTTCCGAGCAGCCGCAGCAGGGCGGGCCGCTCGACGGCGTCACCCGCGACGACGACGGCCTCGAGCACCTGCAGGTGCCCGCGGTCGAGGGCCTCGACCGCGCGCTGGATGCTGGCTCGTGTGCCGGCCCTCGCCGCGAGCGAGGTCAGGTCGGCGGGTGCCGGCCGCGCGAGGTCGGGGCGCGCGAGCACGAGGTCGATGAGCTCGGCGTCGCTGCGCCCGCGGATGTCGTCGGCCAGGCTGCGGCTCGAGGTGGCCATCCTCCCAACCTAGTGCCCGTCTCGTCGGCCCTCCGCGCACCGCCGTGCGCCGGCCGTGCGCAGGCCGCTAGCGTTGCCCCCATGAGCGCGCTCTCGCCCGCGTCCGCAGCCGGTGCCGCATCGGCCCAGCCCACCGGGCAGCAGTGGACCATCGGGCACGGTCCGTTCGAGGCGACCGTCGTCGAGGTCGGGGGCGGGCTGCGCACGCTGACCCGTGACGGCGTCGACGTCGTCGCCGGGTATGCCGCCGACGAGACGTGCGCGTCGGGCCGCGGACAACAGCTGATGCCCTGGCCGAACCGCATCCGCGACGGCCGCTACACGTTCGGCGGCACCGAGCACCAGCTCCCGATCACCGAGGTGCCGCGCGGCAACGCCAGCCACGGCCTCGTGCGGTGGGCCCTGTGGGAGCTCGTCGAGATCGAGGACGACATGGTCACCGTCGGCTACCGGCTGCACCCGCAGCCGGGCTGGGACCACTTCCTCGACCTGCGCACCACCTACCTGATCGACGACTCCGGTCTCGTCGTGACCGCAGCGGCGCGCAACGTCGGGCCGTCGGCCGCCCCCTTCGGCTACGGCGCCCACCCCTACCTCGCGATCGGTGACACCCTGCTGCCCGACGTCGAGCTGACCATCCCGGCCCGCACCTGGCTGGAGGTCGACGAGCGGATGCTGCCGAGCGCCACCCACCCGGTCGAGGGCGAGCCCCTCGACTTCCGCGAACCGCGCCGGGTCGGTGACGTGCGCCTCGACACCGCCTACACCGACGTGCTGCGCGACGACGACGGCATGTGGCGGTGCACGGTGGGCGCCGCCGACCGTTCGGCCACGCTCTGGGCCGACGCCGCCTTCCCGTGGCTGCAGGTCTTCACCGCGATCGCCGAGGACCGCAAGGGTGCGGTCGGCATCGCGGCCGAGCCGATGACCTGCCCCGCCGACGTGTTCAACTCCGGAGACGGGCTCGTGGTGCTCGAGCCGGGCGAGGAGTGGACCGGCACCTGGGGCATCAGCCCTGCCTGAGGGCGGGAGTCCGGCTTGCCCCGAGCCGTTAGGCTTGGGACGAGCGCAAGGAGCGCCATCGAGTCGTGCCGTCACATGCGCGACCGACGACATGCAACGAGGTGGGCTGTGCCGACTGGCAAGGTCAGGTTCTACAACGCCGACAAGGGCTTCGGGTTCATCACCGAGGAGTCCGGTGCCGACGTCTTCCTGCACGCGAACGCCCTCCCGACGGGCGTCACGGTCAAGCCCGGGTCCCGCGTCGAGTTCGGCATCGTCGACGGTCGCAAGGGGCCGCAGGCGCTCGCGGTCAAGGTGCTCGACCCGGTCCAGTCCGTCGTCGCCAACAAGTCCGCGCGTGAGCGCAAGGCCCCCGAGGAGCTCGTCGTCATCATCGAGGACGTCGTCCAGCTGCTCGACGGCGCGAGCAACGTCTACCGTGCCGGCCGCCGTCCTGAGCGCAAGCTCGCCTCGAACCTCGCGCGCGCCCTCCGCGGCCTCGCCGACGAGCTGGAGAAGTGACCCGATGACCGTGACCGTCACCCCGTCGACCAAGCAGGACGCCGTGCTGCTCGCGGCGGTCGACCTCGCCCGGGCCGCCCTCGAGGGAGTCGCCGAGCCGGGCACCGTCGGCGCGCACCTCGGCATGGACGCGCTCGAGGAGCGCCTCGGCATGCACTGGTTCGAGTGCACCTCCGCGGGCTACCGCGGGTGGCGGTGGGGCGTCAGCGTCGCACGCGTGCCGCGCGCCAAGGTCGCGACCGTCTGCGAGACGAACCTGCTGCCCGGCCCGGAGTCGGTGCTCGCCCCCGAGTGGCTCCCGTATGCCGACCGGCTCGCCCCCGGCGACCTCGGCGCGGGCGACGTGCTGCCCTTCCGCCCCGACGACCCCAACCTCGAGGCCGGCTTCGAGGCGACGGGCGACGAGGACGTCGACCAGATGGCCTTCTTCGAGCTCGGCCTCGGACGGCCGCGGGTCCTGTCGGCCGAGGGCCGCGAGGCGGCAGCCACCCGGTGGTACTCCGGCGACAACGGCCCCACTGCCGAGGTGGCGACCAAGGCCACGGCGCGGTGCACGACGTGCGGCTACTTCCTGCCGATGGCCGGCGCGCTGCGCGTCACGTTCGGCGTGTGCGCCAACGAGTGGAGCCCGTCCGACGGGCGGGTCGTCTCGCTCGACCACGGCTGCGGCGCGCACTCCGAGACCGACCTCGAGCACCCTGAGCCGACGTCGGTCGGCGACCCGATCGTCGACGAGTTCGCGGTCGACGTCGAGCCGTCCGAGACGGAGCCGTCCGGGACGGAGCCCTCCGACGAGGCGGCCGTCGAGGAGCAGCCAGCCGACGAGGCGGCCGTCGAGGAGCAGCCAGCCGACGAGGCGACCCAGGTCGACGAACCGGGGCAGCACGGCTCCGACGATCCCGTCACCGACTGACCCAGCCCCGTCGCTCGGACCCGCTCAGGCGGCGTCGCGTGCGTTGCCGCGCCCCCGGCGTACGTAGGCCCACCCGATGCCGCCGAGCACGAAGCCGGCGACGCACGCCCACGGCCACCAGTCGCGGTCGCCCTCGTGCAGGGCGGGCACGAGGAGGGTCACGACCAGTGCGACGACCCACGCGGCCAGCCCGACCTCGATGATGCGCAGCATCGGCACGTGCAGGGGCTCGATCTGCTCGGGTGCAGCGTGTGGGGTGGGGGACGGGTCGGTCACGCCCGTCAGCCTACGGTCTGCGACGCGGCCCGAAACGCGGCACCACTAAGGTGTGCGGCATGTCAGCCGATACCACCACACGCCCCGACACGGCATCCGGGCTCGACCGCTTTTTCAAGATCACCGAGCGCGGCTCCACCGTGGCGCGCGAGGTGCGAGGCGGCGTCGTCACCTTCTTCACGATGGTCTACATCGTCGTACTCAACCCGATCATCCTCTCGGGGGTCGTCGACGGCTCGGGCAGCATGATCGGCGGCACCACCGACCTCGCGGAGAGCAAGCTGCTCGTCGCCGTCGGCACTGCAGTGGTCGCGGGAGTCATGTCGATCGCCATGGGGGTCTTCGCGAACTTCCCCATCGCGCTCGCGGCGGGTCTCGGCATCAACGGACTGATCACCGGCATGGTGATCACGCACGCGTCCGACAAGATCACCTACGCCGACCTCATGGGCCTGGTCGTCATCGAGGGCGTCATCATCCTGGTGCTCGTGCTCACCGGCTTCCGCAAGGCAGTCTTCAAGGCGATCCCGCCGCCGTTGAAGGTCGCCATCTCGGTCGGGATCGGCCTGTTCATCGCCTTCATCGGCGTCATCGACGCCGGTTTCGCGCGGCGGCCCACCACCCCCGGGTCGGTGCCGAGCGAGCTGGGCATCGGCGGCAGCCTCACCGGCTGGCCCACGCTCGTCTTCGTCGTCGGGGTCTTCCTCATCGCGATCCTGCTCATCCGCAAGGTCAAGGGCGCCATCCTCATCGGGATCGTCTCCGCGACGGTGCTGGCCATGGTGATCGAGGCGATCTTCAAGCTCGGCCCGCGCGTCTACGACAAGGGCGTGCTCACCAACCCCGACACGTGGGTGCTGACGGTCCCGGCGCTGCCGAGCTCTGTCACCAACACGCCCGACCTCGGCATCCTCGGCCAGTTCAGCCTTCTCGGCTCTTTCGGGAAGCTCGGCATCATCACCGCGTCGCTCTTCGTCTTCTCGCTGCTGCTCGCCGACTTCTTCGACACGATGGGCACGGTCGTCGCGATCGGCACCGAGGCCGAGCTGCTCGACGACGAGGGCAACCCGCCCAACACCGACCGCATCCTCGTGGTCGACTCCGTCGCCGCCATCGCGGGTGGCGCCGGCGGCGTGAGCAGCAACACCTCGTACATCGAGTCCGCGTCGGGCGTCGAGGAGGGGGCTCGCACCGGTCTCGCCTCGGTCGTCACCGGCATCCTCTTCCTGCTCGCGACGTTCCTCGCGCCGCTCTTCGCGGTCGTGCCGTCCGAGGCCGCGGCGCCGGCGCTCGTCATCGTCGGCTTCCTGATGATGACCCAGGTGACGAACATCGACTGGCATGACATGGAGGTCGCCCTTCCGGCGTTCCTCACGATCGTGCTGATGCCGTTCACCTACAACATCACCGTCGGCATCGGCGCCGGCTTCATCGCGTGGGTGCTGGTCAAGATCGCCAAGGGACACGCGCGCCGCATCCACCCGCTGCTCTGGGTCGTCTCGGGCCTCTTCGTGCTCTACTTCGCGAAGACCCCGCTCGAGGCGCTCTTCACCTGAGCCCCGCCGCAGAGAGCCTGCTCTCCCGAGCACGTATGCCGTGAAGGCCCCCTCCCGCTCGGGAGGGGGCCTTCGTGCGTCGACCCCAGGACCCCGACCCCAGGACCCGCAACCCCGGACCCGCAACCCGGACCCGCAACCCTGGACACCGGGGGAATGGTTAGCCGAGGTAATGAGTTAGGCTAAGCATCACCAGACAGCACTTCCGAGGACCCGCCCCTTGCGTACCAAGACATCGACGACGCCGCTCTCCAGGGCTGAGCTCGTCTCCCTCTCCAACGACATCCGACTGGCCTGCATGCGCATCTCGCGCCGGGTCCGGTTCGAGTCCGACCGCGAGCTCCCCCCGCACCACTTCTCCGTGCTCGCCCGGCTCGAGGACACCCCACGCACCAACAGCGAGCTCGCCGAGATCGAGCAGGTGTCGGCCCCGAGCATGAAGCGCACCACCAGCGCGCTCGTCGAGGCCGGATACGTCGCGCGCGCCGACGACCCCACCGACGGGCGGCAGGTGATCCTGTCGCTGACGGGCGAGGGCCGCAAGGCGTTGCGCCGCATCCGCAGGCACCGTGACGAGTGGCTCCTCGCTCGCTTCGAGACGCTCACCGACGAGGAGCGTGAGCTGCTCCAGCAAGCCGCCGCGGTCCTCGCGAAGGTGGCCACGAAGTGAGCCCGACCTTCCACTCCCTGTCCATCCCGAACTACCGCGTGTACGCGTCCGGCGCGATCGTCTCCAACGTCGGCACCTGGATGGGCCGAGTCGCGCAGGACTGGCTCGTGCTCACCGTCCTCACCGACCACTCGGCCACGGCGCTCGGCCTCGTCACCGGGCTGCAGTTCCTGCCGTTCCTCGTCCTCGCGCCGTTCGCCGGGATGGTGGTCGACCGGTTCCCCAAGCGCCGCATCCTCTTCATGACCCAGACGGCGCTGCTCGTCACGGCCTTGTTGCTCGCCGTGCTGACGGCCACCGGCGTGGTCGAGCTCTGGCACGTCTACGCGCTGGCCTTCCTGCAGGGCGTCGCGACTGCCGTCGACAACCCGGCTCGCCAGACATTCGTGTCGGAGATGGTCGACACCCAGCACCTGCCCAACGCGGTGGCCCTCAACAGCGCCTCGTTCAACCTCGGTCGCCTCGTCGGGCCCGCCGCAGCTGGTCTCGTCATCGCGTGGTTCGGCATCGCGCCGGCCCTCTACATCAACGCCGCGACCTTCGTCTTCGTGCTCGTCGCGCTGCTGCGTCTCGACACGAAGCTGCTCACGCCTTCGCCGCGGGCCCGGGGCAAGGGGCAGATCCGTGCGGGTCTGCGCTACGTCAGGGGCCGCCCCGACCTCGTGCTCATCATGGCGCTCGTGTTCGTGCTCGGCACCTTCGGTATGAACTTCCAGGTCACCATGGCCCTCATGGCCACCAAGGTCTTCGACAAGGGGCCGGGGGAGTTCGGCCTGCTCGGCTCGATCATGGCCGTCGGCTCGCTCGCGGCCGCCCTGCTCTCCGCCCGGCGGGCCCGCCCGCGCCTGCGGGTCCTGCTCACGGCGCTGCTCGGCTTCACGGTCTCGACGGCGCTCCTCTCGACGGCACCGAGCTACCTCCTCTTCGCCGTGTTCCTCGTGCCCACGGGGCTGTCCGCGCTGACCGCCCTCACGACGGCCAACGCCATGGTGCAGGTGAGCGTCGACCCCGTCATGCGCGGGCGCGTCATGGCGCTCTACATGGCCATCTTCATGGGCGGCACGCCGGTCGGTGCCCCGATGATCGGGTGGATCGGTGACGTCTGGGGTCCGCGCTGGACCATCGCCATCGGCACCATCGCCGTGGGCCTCAGCCTCGTGGCGGTGGCCCTGTGGTTCGCTCGTCGGCAGAATGTCGCAGTGACCATCCAGACCCAGCGGCACCCCCACCTGCGCATCCAGCTCGCGTCGGCGGTCCCGACGGCCCCCGAGGTGACGAAGTGAACTTCAAGTTCCGTCACCGGGCGACGGTCGCGGCGCTCGTGCTCTTCATCGCGATCGCGGTCGTCGCCGCCTTCGTGAAGCGCTGACCCTCCCGCCTCCGGCACGCCACAGGAGCGGCCGCCCTGTGACGGGCGACCGCTCCTGGGTGGTGGCTCGGGCTCGGCCTGGGTGGGGGAGTCAGCCGAGGAGGCCACCGGCGGGGCAGGTGACGACCTTCTCGTCGAGCAGGCACACCACCTTGCCCTTGAGTGGGTCGAGGACGCGCACGAGGTCCTGGGGGTCGCCGGCCAGCAGCGGCAGGTGCGGCAGCGCCAGCAGGCGCACGACCTCGGCGGGCAGCGTGGGGGTCGGCAGCGCGACCGGCGGCTTCGGCAGCTTCACCGATGGGAGCGGCACACCGGGCGCCTTCGGCAGGGGCAGCGGCAGGCCGGGCGTGGGCTTGTCGGGAAGTGGCCCGGGGTTCGGTGCCGGCTTCGGCGCGGGCTTCGGTGTGGGCTTCGGCGCCGGCTCGGGTGATGAGGGGCTGGGCTTTCCGGCCGGTGCCGGTGACGGCTTCGCCGAAGCGCCCGGTGTGGGGCGGGCGCTCGGCGAAGCCGTCGAACGGGGAGCCGGCGCACCGGCATACGCGAAGCCCGAGCCCTCGGGGGTGGCCGAACCGGTGCCGGAGGCGGGGCGGGCGGCGGGCAGCGCGTTCATGGGCAGCACCGTGACGCCACGCCGGTAGGCGTCGGCGATCGAGAGCACGGTGCGGACGTACGAGTCGGAGTGGTTGTAGCGCAGGACGGCCTGGTAGGCGGCGCCGGGCCGGCGCAGGTCGGTGCCGCCCGAGCACAGCAGCACCCCGGCGCCCGTGACGGCGTCGGTCAGGCTCTGCGGGTTCGCGACGCCGTCGCCGTCGCCGTCGCGGCCCGCCATCGCCCACGAGGTGGGGATGAACTGCATGGGGCCGACGGCTCGGTCGAACATCGTGTCGCGGTCGAGGGCGCCGCCGTCGGTGTCGGTGATGCGAGCCGTGCCGCGCGAGCCGTCGAGGGGGATGCCGATGATGCCGGGGCGGGCGATGCCGCTCGCGTCGAGCACGTTGCCCCCGAAGCGGGCGTGGTTGCTCTCCACCCGGCCGATGGCGCCGAGCAGCGCCCAGTCGATACCGCAGCCGGGCTTGATGCCGCCGAGGACGCCGGCGGCGCGCTGGTAGGCGGCGACGGCCACCGACGGTATGCCGTTCGCGTCCAGCCGGACCGGGGCGAAGGAGCCGATGGCCGAGATCGCGGCGCGGGCCTCGGACGGCACGGCCACGCGCGCGTAGTCCTGGGTGAAGGTCTGGTAGATCGGGGGCAGCTGCATCGGCGCCGGAGCGGGCCCGGCCTGCGGGTAGGTCGGGCTGCCCTCGGCGATCGCGGTGTCGGGCACGGTGATCGACGTCGCGGCCGCGGCGGGCTGCTCGGCCCCCCGCGTGGCGGCGAAGGCGATGCCGGCCGTGGCCAGGGCGATGACGGGCACGGCTGCAGCGACCCTGCGCGCGGACGTGCCCGCGCGGACGATGCGGACCATGGTGACTCCTTGGACGACAGCCGCCCCCATTGGCGGTTCTGTGCGGATCAACGAGCCGCCGGCGCAAAGGTCACGTGGCGTTTCAGCGACCGAAAGAGCGATCCGCCCGCCTCTGCGCGGAGGTGGCCTTCGCGCGAAGGGGACGGATCGCTCTGCCGATGTTGCCGGAGGTCAGCCGAGCTTCGACACCACGTGGTCGATGGCCTGCGTCAGCTTCGTGACGTCCTCGGGGTCGACGGCCGGGAACATGGCGACGCGCAGCTGGTTGCGGCCGAGCTTGCGGTAGGGCTCGACGTCGACGATGCCGTTGGCGCGCAGCGTGCTCGCCACGGCGGCGGCGTCGATCGCGTCGTCGAGGTCGATCGTGCCGACCACCTGGGAGCGGGCGGCCGGGTCGGCCACGTACGGGGTGGTGTAGCCGGTCTGCTCGGCCCACGTGTAGAGGCGCGTCGAGGAGTCCTTCGTGCGGCCGGTCGTGAACTCGAGGCCCCCGTTGCCGTTCATCCAGTCGAGCTGGCTCTTCATCAGCGCGAGCGTCGACAGGGCCGGCGTGTTGTAGGTCTGGTTCTTCAGCGAGTTGTCGATCGCGGTGGGCAGGCTGAAGAAGTCGGGGACCCAGCGGCCGCTCGCGGCGATCTCGTCGACGCGGGCGAGGGCGGCGGGGGAGAAGGCTGCGAACCACAGGCCGCCGTCGGAGGCGAAGCACTTCTGCGGCGCGAAGTAGTAGACGTCGGACTCGGTGATGTCGACGGGCAGTCCGCCGGCACCCGACGTGGCGTCGATGAGCACGAGCGCGTCGGCGTCAGCGCCCTCGACCCGCTGGACCGGAGCCATGACCCCGGTCGAGGTCTCGTTGTGCGGCCAGGCGTAGACGTCGACGCCCGCCTCGGCGTGCGCGGTGGCGAGCGTGCCCGGGTCGGCCTTGACGATCGTCGGCTCGCCGAGGAACGGGGCAGCCTTGGTGACGTTGCCGAACTTGCTCGAGAACTCACCGAAGGCGAGGTGCTGGGCGCGGTCGCGCACGAGTCCGAAGGCGGCGATGTCCCAGAAGGCCGTCGAGCCGCCGTTGCCGAGGATGACCTCGTAGCCCTCAGGCAGGGAGAAGAGGTCGCGCAGGCCCTGGCGGACCTCGCCGACGAGGTTCCTGACCGGTGCCTGGCGGTGCGAGGTGCCGAGGATCGTGCGTCCGAGGGAGCTGAGGTACTCGACCTGCTCGGGGCGGACCTTGCTGGGTCCGGAGCCGAACCGTCCGTCGGCCGGCAGGAGCTCGGCCGGGATGGTGATGGGCTGGGTCGCGGCGGGGGCTTCGGTCACGGATCCACCTTGCGGATGCGGCCACGTCACGAGGAGGCGGCGGGCGTGTTGAGGTCGGATGACGCCGTTGTCACCGGGCCCCATTCAACCTCACGTGCCCACCCCTTGGACACCGTCTCTCGGTGCGTGGACCGTCGTGCGGTGCTGGGCGGCCAGGTGCACACGCGCACCAGGAGTGCGCGGTTCCGTCGCAGGTGCGCGATGCACCGGCCACCTGCGAGGTGAGCCCGCACCTGCGCGCTCGAGCTGCACCGTTGTCCACAGGTGCTCCGACGCCACCGCCGGCCCTCGGGCCACGATGGGCCGATGGACCTCGAGCAGCTCGCACGCGACGACGTCGTCAGCACCGCCGTGCTCACAACGGCCGGCCACCCGGACGCCGAGATCGCTGCCGCCGTGCGTGCCGGCGTCCTCGTCCCGCTGCTCCGGGGTTGGTATGCCGTCCGCCCGCCTCGGGACGCCCGCGACCTCCACTGGCTGCGCACCGTCGCAGCGTGGCGGCGATATCGAGGCCGCGCCTTGATCAGCCACCAGTCGCTTCTCCTGGCCCAGAACCTGCCCGACCACCGGCTCGATCTCTCCACGGTGCACCTGACTCGCCGCGGCCCGGGTCAGACCCGCAACGGGCCGGGCCTCAAGGTCCACCGGCCCCTGCCGGACCTCCCTGCCGGGCTGTCGTCGCCGCTGCCGGACCGGGTGCCGACCGCGGTCGGCATCGTCCAGGCCGGTCTGGAGGGCGTACCGCTCAGTGCGCTCGTCGCTGCCGATGCCGCGCTCCACCGCGAGCTGGTGACGCCCGAGCAGCTGGACGCTGCGTGCGTTCTGCTCGCGCGGTGCCGGGGCATCGGTCCGGTGCGGGCGATCCTGCGTCAGGCGGACCCCCGCATCGAGTCACCGGGCGAGAGCATCATCGGGCACCGGCTGCGTGCGCTCGGCCACGTCCTCGACCCGCAGTTCGCGGTCGACACCGACCTGGGCACGCGCTACGCCGACTTCCGCATCGAGGGCACCCGCGTCCTCGTGGAGTTCGACGGCGCACAGAAGTACGGCGAGGGCGGTGCGGCGTTCCAGGAGAAGCGGCGCGAGGACGCGATGCGCAGGAAGGGCTGGTTCTTCGCGCGGTACGTCTGGAGCGAGCTCGACGACATCGCGCTGATTCGCGCCCGCGCCGAGCAGGCGATCATCGACTCGCGACGGTGGGCCGCCGCGTGACCGCCTCCCTCGCGGGTGGTGGATGGTCGCACGGCTGCGCGCTGCCTTCACGGGTGCACGATGCACCGACCACTCCTGCCGGAACGGCGCACTCCTGCCGGAGCGGCTCACCTCTGCAGGCTGCCCACACTCTCAGCCGAGGGCGTACGCGTCGGGAGAGGTCAGCGGACGACGCCGCCGAGCGACCGGTTCACGTAGCCTCCGGGCCTGCCGTCGTAGTAGCAGAGCGTGCCGTCGCTCCCGCGGCCGAACATCACGAACGTGCCGTTCGGCCGGCTGACCACGTCGGTGGCCGAGGTGTACATCGTCGTGACCCCGATCTGCAGGGCGCCCCGCTGGACGACGGCCTGGCGGTCGGGCCCGGTGGCGACGGCGATCCGCGCCTGGCCCCCGGTCGTGTCGCCCATCGCGCGCGACGACCAGGCCGACAGGCCGTCGCCGCGCGCGACCCAGCCGCTCGTGCCGGTGGTGCTCGCGGTGAAGGTGCGCTCGTAGGTGGTCGGCCCGTTGCCGCGGCCCGAGACCGTCGTGACCTTGGTCGTCAGGTCGGCCGACGCCGAGAGCCCCGAGGTGAAGATCCCGCCGACCTGCCGCCAGCCGGACCAGCGCGTGCCGTCGTGGTGGTTGCGCCAGCCGGTGCCGTTGGGGGCGACACCCCAGACGTCGAGCGTGCCGCCGCCGACCGAGCTGCCGTGCTGGGCGATGACGCCGCCACCGAGCAGCGTCGAGCCGCGTCGTACGCCGCCGGTGAACCACGTGTGCACGACCTGCCGAGAGGCGTTGCGGGTGAACAGGTCGACGCGTCCGGCCGACGCCGAGGCGGCTGACGGCGCGTCCGTGCTCGTGACGCCGGCGGAGGTCCAGGCCGACCAGGTCGCCCCGTCGTCACGGCTGCGGCGGTACTGCACGACGTCGCCCGCGCCCCGGACGAACGCCCAGATCTCGGTGCCGGTGCGCACCGCCGCCACCCCGCTGGGCGACACGAGCGAGCCCGGCCGCACCGTCGGCGGGGTGGAGGTGGGGGCCACGCGGACGATCCGGTCGTTCGTGCCGTTGGACGTCGTGAACCACAGCGCGCCGTCGGGTCCCGTCTGGACCGTGCGGATGCGGCCGAAGCCCTGCGCGCCGGGGAGGCGGATGACGCGGGCGACCGGGGTCGGGCTGGGGCTCGGGTCGAACCGCATGAGGTAGATGCCCTCGCCCTTGAGCAGCCCGACGGCGAGCGCGCCCTGCCACTCACCCCAGGCGGCGCCCTGCACGAAGGTCGCCCCGCTCGTCGCGACGGTCGGGAATCCGGAGCTCCACATGGCCCGGCGCGCGCTCGGGAACTTCGTCGTGTCGGTCATCGGCGTGGCCTCGTTGTAGCCGGGCACGGGGTCCCAGCCGTAGTTGCCGCCGCGGACCGAGAGGTTGATCTCGTCGTCGCGGTCGGAGCCGTGCTCGGCCGACCACAGCTCGGTCGTGCCGGGGCGCAGCGAGAGACCCTGGATGTTGCGGTGGCCGTAGTTCCACACGTAGCGGGCGTTGCCCCCGCGGGAGTAGAAGGGGTTGTCGGTCGGGATGCTGCCGTCCCAGTTGACCCGCAGCACCTTGCCGCCGAGCGAGCCGAGGTTCTGCGGGTTGGTGCCGACGGCGGCGTCGCCCGTGCCGACGTAGAGCCGGCCGTCGCCGCCGAACCGCAGCCGGCAGCCCGAGTGTCGACCGCTCGTCAGGGGCAAACCGGTCACGACCGGGGCACCGTCGGAGACCGCCGTGGTGTCGCTCGTGAGACGCCAGCGCAGCACGCGCACGTCGAGCGGGTTGCCGGCGGAGTCTCGGACCGACTGGCACGTGTAGAAGCGCTTGTTCGTCGTGGCGGCGGGGTCGGCGACCATGCCGAGCAGGCCGCCCTCACTCTGGGCGAAGATCGACGGGAAGCCCGAGATGCTCACTCTCCGTGGGGAATCCGCGCCCCGCTTGCTCCAGACCTGCCCGGCGCGCACGTCGTAGAGCATGAGACCGCCGACCCACGTGAGGTCCCACGGGTTGCTGAGGCCCGACACCATCGTCGTGACCCGCACCGTGGGCGCCGCCTCGGCGGCGGGTTGCTCCGCAGCGAGCGCGGCTCCGGCGAGCAGGGCGCCCGCCAGGGCGATCGATCCTCGGACTCGCAGACGCTGCACCATGCTGGCTCCCGACTCGGTGTCCCACTTGCTCCCATTCGGGAGGCTACGCGTGCGCGCGCCACCTCGCGCGCCGAGATCGGGCGGTCACCGAGCGGCCACCGAGCCCTCACCGAGCCCTCACCGAGCCCTCACCGAGCCCTCACCGAGACCCACACCGAGACCGGTCACCGAGCACGTATGCCGCCGGGCCCGGTCACGCGACCGGGCCCGGCGGCATACGTGGTGGGTCTTCGTCAGCCGACCCGGACGGTCAGTGGACGATGTCGGCCGTCCACCCGGCGACGTCCTCGGGCTTGCGCGGGCCCTCGCCGATGTAGCGCGACGACGGGCGGATGAGGCGTCCGGTCTGCTTCTGCTCGAGGATGT
Source organism: Terrabacter terrigena (assembly GCF_042676085.1). Taxonomy (NCBI): domain Bacteria; kingdom Bacillati; phylum Actinomycetota; class Actinomycetes; order Micrococcales; family Intrasporangiaceae; genus Terrabacter; species Terrabacter terrigena. The sequence continues at coordinate 38,424 of NZ_JBHTKH010000002.1, read as the reverse complement.
GGGCCGACCAGCCGGCGGTGCGCGCGCAGGTGAACATCGGCGTGAACATCGACGGCGGCACCTGGGCGAAGTCGAGGATGACCGCGGCCCAGAACTCGACGTTGGTGGCGAGCACGCGGTCGGGCCGGCGGGCGTGGAGCTCGTCGAGGGCGGCCTTCTCGAGCGCGGCCGCGGCCTCGTAGCGCGGGGCGCCGAGGCGCTCGCAGGCCGCCCGGAGCACGCGGGCGCGGGGGTCCTCGGCGCGGTAGACGCGGTGACCGAAGCCCATGAGGCGCTCGCCCTTGTCGAGGACACCCTTGACGTAGGCCGTCGCGTCACCCTGCTGCTCGACACCGTCGAGCATGTGCAGCACGCGGGACGGCGCGCCGCCGTGCAGCGGCCCGGACATCGCCCCGACGGCACCCGAGAGGGCGGCCGCGACGTCGGCGCCGGTCGAGGTGATGACGCGTGCGGTGAAGGTGGAGGCGTTCATGCCGTGCTCGGCCGCGGAGACCCAGTACGCGTCGACGGCCTCGACGTGCTTCGGGTCGGGCTCGCCGCGCCAGCGGATCATGAACCGCTCGGTGATGGTGGTGGCCTTGTCGACCTCGCGTTGCGGCACCATCGGCTTGTCGAGTCCGCGGGCCGACTGGCCGACGAAGGACAGCGCCATGACGGCGGCCCGGGCGAGGTTGTCGCGCACCTCCTCCGGATCGATGTCGAGGGTGGGCTTGAAACCCCAGACCGGTGCGAGCATCGCGAGGGCCGACTGGACGTCGACGCGTACGTCGCCCGTGTGCAGGGGCAGCGGGTAGGGCTCGGCGGGAGGAAGGCCCGGGTCGAACTCGTTGTCGACGAGCAGCCCCCAGACGTGGCCGAAGTCGACGTGGCCGACGAGGTCGTTGATGTCGACCCCGCGGTAGCGCAGCGCCCCGCCCTCCTTGTCCGGCTCGGCGATGGTCGACTCGAAGGCGATGACGCCCTCGAGTCCTGGCTTGAAGTCGGGGTCGGGCGTGCTGTCTGCCATGTGCGTCCTTGCTGTGCAGGCGGTACCACCGCGGTGTGGAGGCCAGCAGCCGTCGAGGGCCGGAGTGGGCGTGGGTCGTGGCTGCCAGACTTCACCGTATGCCGTCAGCCGCCGACCGGACCGTGTTTCGTGACGCCGTGTTCGCCACACGAGACCTCCACCAGGACGCCGTCCGGTTCGAGGGCACCGACTTTACCGGCGCGCACGCGGAGGGCGCGTCGTTCCTCGAGTGCACGCTCGTGGGGGCGACTCTGGACGAGGTGCACCTGGCGGGATCCCGCTGGTCGGAGTGCGAGTGGGAGCGGGTCCACGGCGTCGGGGTGGGCCTGGTCGAGGCGAGCCTGGTCGAGACGACCATCGACGGCTGCCGGCTCGCGGCGGTGTCGGCCTGGGGCTCGACGTGGCGCGATGTCACGGTGGTCGGCGGCAAGGTCGACTTCCTCAATCTGCGCGGTGCCAGGCTCAAGGACGTCGCGTTCGTCGACTGCGTCGTCGTCGAGCTCGACCTGCAGGAGGCGGTGGTCGACGGGCTGACCTTCGAGGGCTGCACGCTCCAGCAGCCGTCCTTCGGCCGTGGAACGTATGCCGGCCTCGACCTCTCGGGCGCATCGTTGAGGTCGCCGGTGGGGCTGGCCGGCCTCAAGGGGGCGACGCTGAGCCGCTCGCAGGTCATCGACCTCGCCGACGCCTTCGCCGCCGAGCTCGGCATCGTCGTCGCCGACTGAGGCCACCCTCCCTCCACCGACCCCGACCCGACCCGACCCGACCGACCCGACCCCCGGTTCGATGTATGTGCGCGGCCCAGGGGCCGCGCACATACATCGAACCGGGGGAGAGAACGTGGGGTGGGAGCGGGGCGGTCAGTTGATCTGGTTCGGCTTGCCCCGGCGAAGGGCGGCCGCGGCGGCGTCCTTGGCGCGCTCGGTGGCCTTGACCTTGTCCTGCGGCCGGATGCGCTTCGTCAGGTCGGAGCGCTCGACGAGCATGGAGAGCGGCATGTCGGTCGCGGGGTGGACCGCGACGGGCTCGTCGCCGCTGAACACGACCCAGTGCGCCGCGTCGCCCTTGTAGACCTTGAGGATGCTGCCGTCGGCGAGCGACCTGGCGTGCGCCATCGCCTGGCGGCGGGCCCGCTCGCTCGAGATCGCCTTGTTGGCGGCCTCCTTGGCGGGCTCACGAAGCGCCTGGCTGGCCACCCAGATCTGCGGGCCGTACTTGATCCCGAGCTTGACGGTCTGGGTCACGAGCTTTCCCTTGCCTGCCATCGTCCGACTCCTCACGGCCCCGGGCCGGCCGGGGCTCTCGCTGGGCCCGCGCGCGCCGTGGCCTGACGCTCGTGCGGGCCTTCCTGCCGCCAACCCTAGTCTGGGCTCATGGACACCCACCCCGTGGCGTCGGCGGACGAGCCGCCCCGCCAGCCCGCGCGGACGGCCCAGGACGTACGCCGCATCGACTACTCCGGAGAGGGGCTCGTCGAGGCCGACGTCGCCGAGTCGCCGTACCTCCAGGCCCGCGCGTGGGTCGACGCGGCCCGCGCCGCCGCCGACGAGCGGGCGGACGTGCCGGAGCCCTCGGCGCTGTCGGTGGCGACGGTCGACGCGTCCGGGGCGCCCGACGTGCGCACCGTGCTCATGCGTTTCTTCGACGAGCGTGGCCCGGGCTTCGTGACCAACCTCGGGTCGACCAAGAGCCAGCAGCTGCGCGGCAACCCGCGGGTCGCGGCCGGCCTGACCTGGCCGGCCCTCTACCGTGCCGTCCGGTTCCGTGGCACGGCCGAACCCCTCGCCCGTGACGAGGTCGAGGGCTACTTCGCGTCTCGTCCCTACGGCTCACGGCTGTCGGCGTGGGCGTCGGACCAGTCGCGGCCCGCAGCGGACCGGGCCGAGCTCGAGCGCCGATGGCAGGCGGTGCTGGAGCGGTTCCCCGACACGGGCAGCGACGACGACGTGCCGGTGCCGGACTTCTGGGGCGGCTGGCGCATCGTCTGCGACGAGGTGGAGTTCTGGGCGGGACGGAGCAACCGGCTGCACGACCGCATCCTCTTCCGGCGCACGGGCCCGGGCGACCTCGCCGACCCGGGGGCCTGGACGAGGCTGCGCCTGCAACCCTGACCGGCGACCGTGGAGCTCCAGGACCGTTGAGCTCCAGGGACGTGAGCTCGTGGAACATGGAACAGGGCAGCCCGACGCGTCGGACTGCCCTGCTTCATCCATGGTGTGGATGGGGACGCGGCTATCGCGTGGCCACCTCACACGTTCCGGAAGAAATCACTTCTCGGATCACCTCCCTTCGGTTCGACTCCTCGAACCTACGTCGGGGATGAATGGGGCGGCAAGACCTTTTACCCGGGGTCGGTGGGCAGCTCGTCGTCGCTCGTCGTCGCGTCGGGGCCGGTGCCGGCGCCCGTCCCGCTGCGACTGCCGGGACTGCCCTGACTGCCGGGACCGCCCTGACTGCCGGGACCGCCCTGACTGCCGGGACCGCCCCGGTCGGCCTGCCCGTCGACGCGCCGCCGCCGGGTGATCCGGCCGAAGCCCAGGATCATCGCGACGACGGCCACGACGAGGAGGGCGACGACCAGCATCGGCCCCCAGGTGTCCTCGGGTGGCGCGGCCGCGTCGAACGGCACGCCCAACGTCACGTGGCGACCTCGGGATCGGGGGCCACCGCGACGGCTGCCGTCTCGGGCGTGGGACCGATGCTGCCCGAGCCCCCGGGGGCCGCGGACGCCGCCGGCGGCACCGGTGCCGAGGTCGGCCCGGTCGCAGGGGGCGCCGGCAGCAGCGACAGGCTGCGGGCCCCCACGAGCATGGCGAGCAGCACCGGAAGCTCGAGGTAGGCGTGGTAGCTGGCCAGGGCGGCATACAGGGCCTTGCCCTGCGCGAAGTCGACGCCGAAGAGGACGGCGAAGACGGCGGCCACGAGGAAGCCGACGGCCCAGAGCCGTGGCCCGGTCACCCACGGCACCCGGGCCTCGAATGCCGCGGAGGCGTCGGGAGCGACACGCGGCAGCAGGGCCACCCACACGACGTAGTGCATCGTCTGCATGAAGGCGAAGACCGTGAGGAAGCGGCTGCCCAGCAGGGTCGCGGCGGCTCCGGGCGGCGCGCTGGTCGCCAGGACGGTCTGGCCGTCGCCGACGACGCTCCGCACGATGCCCGGGTCGGTCGTGAGCGAGCCGTCGAGGAGCCCGAGCAGGACAACGGCGGGGATGGCGACCACCCAGAGCAGCTGCACGGCGCGGAAGGCCTGCCGCCCGCGCCGCGACGTGATGCGGCGCGACCACTCCCAGAGGAAGAAGAGCGGCACGACGTTGTGCAGGTGGGTGAGCACGACGAAGTGGTACGCCGGGAACGCCAGCGACACCCCCGCGGCGGCGGTCAGGACCGCCCACGCGAGGTGGCGCCGACGGCCGTCGAGCCCGTGGCGCGCGGCGAGCGCGATGATGACGTAGCCGAGGAGGATCTCGGCCAGCTGGGCCGGGCGGCCGACGATGCCGGCGAGCAGACGGCAGATGAAGATCGCCGTGGTGAGGGCGACGAGCAGGTCGAGGAAGGGGCGCCCCAGCAGCCCCGAGAAGCGGCCGGCCACGTAGCGGATCTCGAGCAGGTTGTGCAGGATGCCGAAGAGGATCAGGCCGATGACGGCCGTTGCCATGGGCGCTCCGAGCGCAAGCGCCAGCGAGGCGGCGACGGTCCCGAGCACGAGGAGGGTCACGGTGCGCGAACGCTGCGTCCCGGCCGCGCTGGTGGCGCCCGTCGCGCTGGTGGCGCTGGTCGCGTCGGTCAGCCTGGTCACGCGGTGACCGTCCGCGCGTGGGTGGCGCTGGCCGTGACGATCGTCGTGGAGCTGCCGGTGCTGGTGGCAGCCGCGCGCCTCGCCGGGTGGGTCGGGTGGGGGAGGGCGCTCGCTGCGGGCGTCGGGGTCAACGTGCTGACGCAGCCGCTGCTGTATGCCGTGTCGACCCGGTTCCGCTCGTCACTGCAGCTCGTCGCCGCCGAGGTCGTCGTGGTGGCGGTGGAGGCGACGGTGCTCGCGTGGTGGTGGCGGGTGCGGGCGCGGGAGGAGACGACGACGCTGGCGCTGGCGGTCGTCGCCGCCAATGCCCTGTCCACCGCCGCGGGACTGCTGGTCCCCTGACTCCCGTTCACGCGCCAATCGTTCCGTCGCCCGGATGCCCGCGGCCACCCGAGTGACCCGATCGTTAGGGTCCTGTGAGGTGACCGAGATTCGGGCGAGCGGCGAGAGGGGCGGCGGGGGCGAGGTCGGCAGCCTGCGCGCCATCGCGCTGTCGGCGTACGGCCCGACGCTCCTCGGCTCGACCGGGGCCGGCGCGGTCTCACCCATCGTGGCCGTCTCTGCCCGTGAGCTCGGTGCCTCGGTCGGGGTCGCGGCCCTGCTCGTCGCGATGATGGGCGTCGGGCAGCTGGTCGGTGACCTGCCGTCGGGCGCCCTCGCCGCCCGCATCGGTGAGCGTCCCGCACTGCTCGCCGCCGCCGTCGTGGAGGCGGTCGGGATGCTTGTCGCGGCCCTCGACGGCGGGCTCGTCATGCTCTTCGCGGGCGTCGTCGTCATCGGCCTGGCCGGCTCGCTCTTCGGCTTGGCCCGGCAGGCCTACCTCACCGAGGCGGTGCCGGTGGCCATGCGCGCCCGGGCGCTCTCGACGTTGGGCGGCGTGCACCGCATCGGCTACTTCGTCGGCCCGTTCGTCGGTTCCCTCGTCATCTCGCGCTGGGGCATCGAGTCCGCGTACGCGGTCGGCGGGGCTGCGAGCCTCGCGGCCTTCGTGCTCGTGCTCGTCGCGCCCGACATCACGGGCTCGGCGCACCGGGTCGCCACGGCCGGCGCGCCGAGGAGCGTCGTCTCGGTGCTGGCCCAGCACCGGCACGTGCTGCTGACGCTGGGGACCGGAGCGATGTGCGTGGCCGGGGCGCGCGCCATCCGCGAGGCGCTCGTGCCGCTCTGGGCCGAGTCGGTCGGCTTCTCACCGGCGCAGACCTCGCTCGTCTTCGGCGTCGCCGGCGCCATCGACATGGCCCTGTTCTACCCGTCGGGGTGGCTCATGGACCGCTACGGACGGGTCGCGGCGGCCGTGCCGAGCATGCTCGTGCTGGGTCTCGGCATGGCGCTGCTCCCGCTCGCCACGAGTCTCGTCGCCGTCACGGCTGCCGCCACGGTGCTCGGGGTCGGCAACGGGCTCGGCGCCGGTCTGATCATGACGCTCGGCGCCGACGCGTCGCCCGCCGACGGCCGCGCCCAGTTCCTCGGCGGCTGGCGCCTCTGCGCCGACCTGGGAAGGGCTGCAGGGCCACTGGCGTTGTCAGGACTGAGCGCCATCATGTCCCTCGGTGCCTCCGCTGTCGTGCTCGGCGTGGGCGCGGTCGCCGGCGCGGCATGGCTGCGTGTCTGGGTCCCGCGGCACGACCCGACGCGAGGCTCGACGACGGGCACGATGACGGGCGGTCACTGACCGGCCGCTGACTCTGAGAAGGTATGACCGTGACGGACCTGATCGACACCACCGAGATGTACCTGCGGACGATCTACGAGCTCGAGGAAGAGGGCATCGTGCCCCTGCGGGCTCGCATCGCCGAGCGTCTCGGCCACTCGGGCCCGACGGTCTCCCAGACCGTGGCCCGGATGGAGCGCGACGGGCTCGTCGCGGTGTCGGGCGACCGTCACCTGGAGCTGTCCGACCACGGGCGCCTGCTCGCCACCCGGGTCATGCGCAAGCACCGCCTCGCCGAGCGACTCCTCGTCGACGTCATCGGCCTCGAGTGGGAGTACGCCCACGACGAGGCGTGCCGCTGGGAGCACGTCATGTCCGAGAAGGTGGAGCGCAAGATCCTCGGCCTGATCGGCGAGGGCCTCGAGTCGCCCTACGGCAACCCGATCCCCGGGCTCGACGAGCTCGGCATGCACCAGGACGAGGACTTCCTCACCGGCCTGATCCCGCTCACGTCGGCCCTGCGCGACGTCCCGGCGGGCGTCACGATCCGGCGCATCGGCGAGCCGGTCCAGGTCGACCCCGAGGCGCTGGGGCTGCTGACGAGCGCCGGCGTCGTGCCGGGAGCCCGGGTCGAGATCACCCGCGACGGGGCCTGGGTCGTCGTCGTCCGCGAGGGCGCCGAACCCTCGTCGGGGGTCTCGCTGCCCGACGACGTCGCCGAGCACGTCTACTGCCAGACCACCTGACCGATCGCGTACGTCAAGGTGTGCCCCGATCCACCGGGGCACTTTGGCATGCCTTGCCACAACTTGTCCGGGTCCTGGGAAGTTCCTTGAACTCTGCCCACCTGGAGGTGACAACCCCCGACGGGTTGGGTAGCGTGGCCGCACTTGCTCTCCCCGTCGAGCAGGTGCCACGGGTCGGACCGCCTAGTCCTGCCATCGACCAGTGGCCAGTGACGAACCGCATGGCAGGAGCGGGGGAACCACTTTCTCCGGGCGTCGAGAGACGTCCTTGGGGTGAAGCCCTCCGCGGACCGCAACGGTCCGAGTGAAGGCCGGGCAAGTACCTCCAGCCCGAACCCGACAGCTCACCTCGTAGGCGTCGAGAGGTCAAACGTGGCTCAGAACGTTCCCGGGCGCCACCGCGCCCCCGGTCGATTCAACGCGATCTCGGAGCTCAAGACGATCGCCAGGGAGTCGGCCCAGCCGGCAGTCAAGGGCGCCGCGATCGTCGCCGCCTCGGGCGGCCTCGTCGCCTCGTTCGCCGGCACGGCGAACGCCGCTGACGGTGTGAGCGCTGCCGCCGGCCCCGCGGTCGTCGGCCCCCAGCTGGGCACCCTCAAGGCGTCGAACGCCCTGTCGGCCATCGGCTACGGCAAGCCGGCCCTGAAGTCCAAGCCGCTCGTCATCGAGGACGTCAAGGTCGAGCGCGAGCGCGCCGAGGCCGCTGCCGAGAAGGCCGCCGCCGAGCGCGCTGCGGAGCGTGCCGCTGCCGCCGAGCGCGCGTCGCGGTCGACCGCCCGTGTCGCCCTCAACGACGCGAAGATCCCCAGCGCCTCCGGCATCGTCGGCATCGCGCAGTCCTTCTTCGGCGTGCCGTACGTCTACGGCGGCAACTCGCCCTCGGGCTTCGACTGCTCGGGCCTCACGTCCTACGTCTACCGTCAGGCGGGCATCTCGATCCCGCGCACGGCCTCGGCCCAGCAGAACGCGGCGACCCGTGTCAGCGATCCCCAGCCGGGCGATCTCGTCTTCTTCGGCACGCCGGCCTACCACGTGGGCATCTACGTCAGCCCGGGCCGCATGATCGACGCCCAGCGCCCCGGCACGGTCGTCGGCAACCACTCCATCTGGACCACGCCCTCGGGCTACGGCCGCTTCTGAGCCCCTGATCGACCTCTCTCGACGCTGTGCCCTCGCCGACTCCGGCGGGGGCACAGCGCTTTTCGGGTCCGTGGTTGACTGAGTCGATGACCGACCAGTCTGCCGCCGAGTCCACGACCCTCATTGAGCTCGACCTCTGGAGTGACCTGGTCTGCCCCTACTCCTGGGTGGCCAAGCGACGTGTCGAGACGGCTGTGGCGGCCTTCGAGCGGCCCCACGACGTCACCGTGCGCCTGCGTTCCTTCGAGCTGGACCCCGACGTGCCGCGAGGCGGCCAGGTGCCGGTCAGCGAGCACCTGACGGTGCGCCACGGCGGTGACGCCGAGGTGGGACGCCTCATGAACGCCCGGGCGAGCGAGGTCGCCGAGGCCGACGACCTCTACTTCGACTGGGACCGTGCCGTGCGGGCCAACAGCTTCGACGCCCACCGCCTCTGCGCACTGGCCGGCGAGATGGGCGGCCCGGCGCTGAGGTCGGCCGCCGTCGAGCGCTTCCAGTCCGCCCATTTCAGCGAGGGACTCGCGATCGACGACCATGAGGTGCTCCAGCGCCTGTCCGCCGAGTGCGGGCTCGACGAGCGCCGCGTCTCTGCCGTCCTCGCATCCGACGAGTACGCCGACCGGGTGCGCACCGACGAGCAGCAGGCGCGCTCGATGGGTGTCACCTCGACGCCGTTCGTCGTCGCCAACGCGTATGCCGCCGTGTCCGGGGCGCGGTCCGTGGACGACTACCTCGCGCTGTTGCGTGGCGTCGCGACCGCGACCGTCTGAGCACCAGGCAAAACCCGCAAATCGCCTATAACGCAACGGGATTCGTCCACCCCTTGGCATGTCACGTTGACATCGGCGACACGGCACCTCCTCCGGGTGGAGGATGCCCCCAGTGCGTCGACGCCGCGAGGGCGGATCGGGGCTCCCGTCACAGGGTCGCGCACTGTTGAACTGGCCGACTGCGGCCGGGCGCAGCCTGGCGGACCTCGGGACGGGAGATCGTGGCGCGGGTTCACGACGAGCACGGCGACGACAGGGCCGCCGCGGCCGGCGATGACCGGGCGGGCGAGGCGGTCCTGGCGGCGTGGAGGGGACTTCCGAGCGAGTCGCGCGCGCTCCTCTGGCGGCTCGTCGTGCACGAGGACGGAGTCGTGCGGTCGACGCCGGCAGCCGGGACGACGCCTCACGGCCCTTCTGGCCGGGGCGAGCGGGCGCGAGCCAGGCTGCGCCTCGGCCTGCTCTCCGAGCTGGTGGCCCGCGCCGAGACACCCGAGTGCGCCGCTGCGCGCAGAAGACTGGGCAGCCACCTGCGCGGCTCGTCGTGGCAGCCCGGGAGGTGGGAGGTCGACGGGCACCTCGGGGAGTGTCCACGGTGTCGCACGGCGGTGGAGGTCCTCGCCGACGTCGACCGCGCGATCCGGGAGCGGGTGGCTCCGGCCCTGCTGCCGGGAGCCTTCACGACGGAGCCGCAGACGGGCGACGCGGTGCCGGCGGCGGCCGGGCCGCGGGATGCGGAGGAGGCGCACGAGCCGGGCGCGCTCGGCCGTCTCGACGGGCCCGAGCGTCACGGGGAGTCGGAGGCGCTGAACCGGCTGGACCTCCTGCACCGCGTGGCTGGTGAGGTCGCGGGTGACACGGCCGGAGCGCAGTCGCCGGCTGCGCGCGTGCTGTCCTTTCCGGGGCGGCCGGTCTCTCTCGTGACCGCTGCGGCGTCCCTGGCGCTGGCGGCGACGCTGTATGCGCTCGGTTCCGTGCCGGGCGGCGCGGTCACGGTGGATGCGCCCGCTGGGCAGGGTCCGCCCGTGTCGGCCCGCACCGGCCCAGCAGAACCGGCTGCTGACCCGGCCGCTGGCCCGGCGGCGCCCGCAGCGGCCGGGCGGCAGCAGGCCATCGGGGTGGCCGTGGCCGAGTCGGCTTCCGGCCCCCGCGACGTCGGCACCGAACCGCCAACCGACGCAGGGCCGCACACCACCGCGGGCGGGTGGGACGTCAGCGGAGCGGGTGCGGCGGCGGGCGGTTCGGCGGCGGCACTCGCGCCGCATACGACGCGTGTCGGCCACGGGCCCATCGCGTCGTCGAGCACGTCGCAACCGCGACGACGCACGTCGAGGAGCGGATGCGCGGCCACGTGGTCGCCGAGGTGACGCTCGCGTGACCGGTTCGGCACAGGTCGCTGCCGGTGCCCTGGTGGTGCCTTCGTGGGTCGCTCCGGCTCGGTGCTCCCGGGGACGGGCCTACGGGCTGCGCTGACGCGTCCCGTCGCGCCCGTCGTCCGGTTCGTCCTCGGATCGGTCGTCCCCGTCGACCCCGCGACCCGAGGAGGTCGCCGTGGCCACGTCGTCGGGGACGGCGGCATACGGCGGCTGGGGGGTCTGGGGCGCGGAAGGAACGGAGGGCGCGACCTCGTCGACGGGGATCACCTGGCTGAGGCGCGTCAGCTCGATGACGGCGCGGATCGGTGAGGTCTGCGGGACGACGAGGCGCAGGTCCTGACGCCGGTCACGCAGTCTCTCGGACAGCCGGAAGAGGGTGGCGATGGCGGCGCTGTCGACGTACGTGGTCTCGGTGAGGTCGAGGACGATCCGCGTGACGTCGTCGGGAACGGCGTGGCCCACTGCGTCGATGACGTCGCGCGCGTTGGAGAGGTCGACCTCGCCGGTGACGCAGACGAGCTGGGTGGACCCGTCGCGGTGCGTGCGCACCCTCGCGAGCTCGCTCATGCGCCGAGGCCCACGCGTACGCGACGGGTGAGCCGCACCTCGGTGCCTGCGGTCATGTGCTCGACCTCGACCTCGTCCATGAGCGCGTGCATCAGCTGGAGGCCCCAGCCGCCTCCGCGGTCGGCTGCCGCTCGCCAGTGGCCGTGGTCGCGAACCCGCACCTCGAGCTCGTCGCCGGTGAGGCGGGCGGTGAGCTCCAGCAGGCCCGCGGTGTCGGCGGCGCTGTAGGCGTGCTGGACGGCGTTGGCGCAGGCCTCGCCGCTCGCGACGAGCACCTCGTTGGCCTCGCCCTCGGGGACGCCGGACTCGTGCAGCCAGCGCCGCAGGGCTCCCCGCAGCTTGACGAGGTTGCGCGCCTCCGCGGGCAGGTGCAGGGCGAGCTCGCCCCCGACAGCGACGGCCGGGCGCATAACCAGCAGCGCCACGTCGTCGGGGACGTGGTCCTCGTCCAGGAAGGTCTGCAACAGCATGTCGCAGAGGACCTCGAGGTCGTCGTCGGGTGAGCTGGAGGGCCAGTCGGTGCGCGAGCCGTTGTGGGAGCCGTTGGGCGAGCCGTTGTGGGAGCCGTTGTGCGAGCCGGTGGGGACGTCGGTGGGCGGGCCGGTGGGCAGGGCGGTGGGTGGGCCGGCGGGGGAGCGGCGCGGTGCCGTGGTGACCTCGCGGCTCAGGCGATCCAACCCGACGGAGAGCGACACGCCGCGCCGCTCGACGAGGCCGTCGGTGTAGAGGAGCAGCGTCGCGCCGGGCTCGAGGACGTGCGACGCCTCGACGAAGGACCCGTCGAGCGTGACCCCGACCGGCGGGGCGAGGGCGCCCGTCAGGTAGGTGCTGCCGCCGTCTGCGACGACAAGGGCAGGGGGGTGACCGGCGTTGCTCCACCGCAGCTCTCGGGACGACGGGTCGAAGACGAGGTAGATGAGCGTCACCATCTCGGGGACGGGCAGCTGTGCGACGAGCTGGTGGACGCCGTGCATCACCGCGGGCGGCGACGGGTCCTGCAGGGCGTACGCGCGAAGCGCCATCCGCACCTGCACCATCGTCGCGGCCGCTTGCAGGCCGTGGCCCGCGACGTCGCCGATCGCGAGCCCGATGAGACCGTGAGGGAGTTGGACGACGTCGTACCAGTCGCCGCCGACCTGCACGTCGGAGGTGGCGGGGACGTAGCGCGCGGCCAGCCCGACGCCGGGCACGTCGGGGAGCCGGTCGGGCAGCAGGCTGCGCTGCAGGGTCTCGGCGATCTGGTGCTCGCGTTGCGCCTTCGCCTCCTCGTGGCTCAGCAGCTCCTGGGCCTCGGAGCGCTCGTGGATCTCCTGCACGAGGCGCAGGTTCGCGGCCGACAGCTGGGCCGTGCGCGTCTCGACCCGGCGCTCGAGCTCGGCGGCTGACACGGCGAGGTCGGCCGCAGCCTTGGCGCGCTCGCTGACGAGGGCGGCGAGGAAGAACGAGGTCAGGGCGACGGACGCGTTGAACGCCTGGAGCGTGACCATCTGCTCCAGACGGCTCGTGCCCTCGAACGGACCAAGCCCTTTGGCTGCAGCCCAGGTGGCGGAGAGCGTTGCGATGAGCGCGGCCGGTGCCGCACCGCGCAGCTGCAGCCGCCAGGCGGCCCAGCCGAGGAACGGCAGGGCCACGAAGAGGACGCGCATCTGGACGACCGTCCACGTGAGCGCCAGTGCTACGGCGACGAGGATCACGGCTCCCTCGAGCCACCGGCGCAGGGGCCACCGTCGCTGCTCCCAGAAGAGCGGGAGGCACAGCAGGAACGGGGCGAACACCAGGACCCCCATCGCGTCGCCAGTCCACCAGACCGCGAAAGCCGTCGGCAGCTGTCCCGCTCGGATCGCGCCGGAGGCGAGGAGGGCGAGCGAGCCGATCGTGGCGCTGACGAGCATGCTGGCGAGCGCCCCGACGAACACGATGGCGAGGGCGTCACGCTGTCGGTCGATCTCGCGACGGAAGCCGACCCGGTGCAGGAGCGTGACGGCGACGACGGGTGCCAGGGTGTTGCCGACCGCGGTGGCGACCGCGGCGGCGAGGGTGGCGCTGATCGGGATGTTGATGGCGAGGGCAGCCACCGCGACAGCGGGCCAGTACGAGCGACCGAAGACGAGGAGGGCTGCCACGGCGATGCCGGTCGGTGGCCACAGCGGTGTCACGTCGTTGCCGACCAGCGAGAGCTCGAGCCCGAGCTTCCCGCCGTAGAAGTAGGTGACGCCGATCGCTACGAGAAGCACGAGACGGCGTACGCCCTCTCGTTCGGAGAGCACGCCGACAGGGCCCGGTGGCTCAGCCGTCCCCACGCGCAGCGTCATGGTCGGGCGCCACCCACGCGCCCCCGCGTCCCCATGGCTGCGAGCCTAGGGAAACGTGGCTCCCGTGACGAGTGTTTCGCGCACACTGTCAGGGAGTGGTCAGCTGTCGCCCGGGGGCGCCCGGGCGCGGCAAGTGAGCGCGACGAGTTTTTCGAAGTGGTCCGCACGCGAGTCGGACCACGCTTAGCGTGGGAACGTGTCGTCGCCCCAGGCCCACCCGGAGTTCCAGCCGCGGCTGGTGCCTGCTCAGAGTGACGGCCGCACCGGGTGCGGGGAGCTCGACTACGGGTCGCTGTTCCGTGCGGTGCCCAGCCCCTGCGTCGTGCTCGACGCCGCGCTGGTCATCCAGGACTGCAACGACGCCTACCTGAAGGCCGTCAGCCGGAGTCGGAAAGAGCTGGTCGGCACGAGCCTCGACGACGCACTGCCCAGCCAGCCGGCCGGGCCCGAGACGGTGGCCGGCTCGGAGCCGGTGGCCGACACGGTCCGGCGCGCCGTCCGTTCTGCCCTGGACACCGGTCGTTCAGTAGTGGTCGGTCTGCAACGCTACGAGATCGATGCCGGCCGGTCCGAGGCGGAGACGGGGGGCCGGCACTACTGGATCGGCACCGCTGTGCCCGTGCCGACCTCGTCCGGCACGCGCCGGCACGTGCTCTACAACGTGCACGACGTGACCTCGCTCGTGCCGCACCTCGCGACCGCCCTCAGCGAGCCGCTCGAGCCGGCCGGGCGGCAGGCCCGCGCCGCGGTCGTGGCCGCGACTGCCGTCGCCGAGCAGAGCCAGCTGTTCGACCTCGCGCTCGAGACCCAGCGGCAGCTCGGCATCGCGGTCCAGGAGGTCATGCTGCCGGCCGAGGTGCCCCTCAGCGTGCGGGAGGCCGTCGAGATCGCGGTGCGCTACCAGCCGGCCTCGGACGCCCTGCGGGTGGGCGGCGACTGGTACGACGTCGCGGACCTCGGGCAGGGCCGGCTCGCCGTCGCGGTGGGTGACGTCGTCGGACACGGTCTCCGTGCCGCAGCCATCATGGGACAGCTCCGAAGTGCACTCAGTGCCCTCACCGTCGCGGACGTCGGCCCGGCCGCTGCCATGACCGCCCTCGACCGGGTGGCGCGGCACAGCCCCGACGCCACCGCCTCGACCGCGGTGAAGGTCGTCATCGATCCCGCACTCGACCTCGCCATCTACAGCAGCGCCGGTCACCTGCCGCCCCTGATCCTCCGGGAGGACGGCACGATCCACACGATGAACCAGGCGCTCGGCCCGCCGCTGGCCGTGACGCAGAAGGTGGTGAGCCGGCCGCTGGGCACGGCCATGCTGCGCGCGGGCGACACCATGGTGCTCTACACCGACGGGCTCGTCGAGCGACGCGGGGAGGCCCTCGACGTCGGCATCGCCCGTCTGGCGGACGCGCTGGTGCGGCTGCGCGAGCTGGACGTCGACTCGATCGCCGACCGGCTGCTGTCGGAGCTGCCGCCACGCTCGTCGCTGCGCGACGACATCGCCCTGATCGTCCTGCGCGTCTGAGCCCCCGGCGTACGCGGGGAGTGTCGCCTTGTGCCTCGTGCCTTGTGTCCTGTGCCTTCGGCTGACGGGGCCGACCCGGCGCCACCTCCTTCTGTCGTGGCGCCGGGTCGTGGGGAAGACCGAGGGGAAAGGTCAGTTCACCGTGGCCTGGTACGTGAGGATCTCGGTGCCGTTGCCCTCTTCGCCGTTGTCGGGTGCGACGCGCATGGTGAGCGTGTTGCCGTCGGCCGTCATCTTGAAGGGGTTGCGCGTGGCGACGTGACCACCCGTGGACCACTTCTGGAAGGGGATCTCGCGGGTGACCTGCTCGGAGTCGAGGTCGATCATCGCGACTCCACCGAGCTCGTACGTGGCGGTGGCGCCTCCCGCGCTCGGAGCCTGCGGCAGGTTGGTGACTCCCGAGCAGAGCATCTTGCTGTTGGGGACGTACTGGCAGTCCTGGTAGTCGATGAAGAAGCTGGGGTTGTCCCACGTCTTGAGCTGGGTGCCCTTGAGGTTCCACTCGGCGAAGCGACGCGACCCCCAGGTGTTGCCGACGAGGTGCCCGGTCTGCTTGTCCATCACGATGCCGCCGAAGTGGTCCTTGACCTCGAACTGCTTGTGGACGTCCAGGCTCTGCGCGTCGACGCGGTAGATGATGGCGCTCGAGTTCGGGCGGTACTGGGCGACCGGGACCCAGACGTTCGTGCCGTCGAAGTCGATGCCGCCGGGGTGGTACATGTCGCCCTCGCCCAGGGTGATGTCCTTCTGCAGGTGGCCCTGCAGATCCATGACGAACAGGTGCCCGATGCCCTTGCCCGGGGTGCGGTCGTAGCCGCCCTGCGGCGTCGGGTACTTCACCGTGGGCTCGGTGATCTGGACGGCGGAGAGGAAGATGTGCTCGGGCGTGAAGGCGATGCCTTCCGTGTGGTACGTCGGGAAGTCGAGCTTGAGCTTGGACTTCAGCTGCCAGTCGGTGCTGCGCGTGACCTTGCCGAAGGCGTCGGCAAGGGCGGTGTCGGTGGTGTGGCTGTCAGCCCGCTCGATCGTGTGGGCGGTGGCCACGGCGGCGCCGGTAAGGGTCACGGCAACGGCAGCGGTCAGCGCGTACACCTGGGTACGGATGCGCTTCATGGGAACCTCTCGGGATTGGTAGGGCCCTGTCGCCGAGCGACGCTAAGCAGGTGGGGTGAACGTCAGGGGGTCATCAGCCCGATGACGTCTGAACGGATGTGGGCGCCACGCGGGTCTGCGCAGGGACCGAGAAGCTCCGTCCTGCCGACGTCCCTTGTCGGGAACGGATGCGCGGCCGGGGCGCATGATGGAGGTATGGACGTTCAGCTGCTGTATTTCGATGGCTGCCCGAACTGGCTCGTCGCGGAGGAGAGGCTTCGCGACGCACTTGCAGTGGCGGGTCGCGGTGACGCACGCATCAGCCGTGTGCTCGTCGAAACGCCACAGGAGGCTGAGCAGCTCGGTTTCATCGGCTCGCCCACGATCCTGCTGGACGGCCGCGACCCGTTCGCCACCGGGACCGAGCGGCCGGCGCTGGCCTGTCGCGTCTTCACGACGCCGGAGGGCCGGGCGGGCTCGCCAACCGTCGAACAGCTGGTTGAGGCCTTGTCATGAGGCGCGCGTTCGGACTGGCAGTCGGGCTCTACCTGTCGGCGGCTGTTGTCGGGCTCGTCAGAGAGCGGATGGGTCTCGTCACCTGCGGCTGTGCCGAGGACTGCTGGTGTCGCCGTCCTGGGCTGCGCGTGTTCCGATGGGTCTTCCCTCGTGGTCACAAGAGTGCCTGGACGAGTCGGGGCAAGGCAGACCTCGCCTTCTGACGCGCTCAGCCGAGCCTGGCTCGTGGCGTCGGCTCGAGAACCCGCCAGGCGAAGCCGCCAAGGCGTGTGGTGCCCCCGGCAGGATTCGAACATGCGACATCCGCTTAGGAGTCCGACGGATGCCTGGTTGTCGGAAAGGGTTGTGCTCCAAGGGTTTCCATGCTGGTCGGCGTCGGAGGTCGTCTGCTGCTCCGGTGCGGGTACCTGCCGGGCACCTCAATGACCCTCTGACTGGTGCCGGACGCCGCGGCGCTCGCCGGCGCTGCAAGGACTGGTTTGGGAAGGGCGAGGCGGTCCGTTGGGCTCGCGCTGCATCGGGGACTGCATCGGTCGACCAGCCGAGAACTGGCACCACCCGCTCTATGCCGGGGCGGGTCGCTCCGCGCTGCTCGTCCACTTCGATTCGGGAGCAGCTGCGCTGAGCGCCGTGGGACCCTCAGACATGGGACGACACCTCGGATCGGCATGAGCGAGTTCTGGGCGGCTCTCGGCGGCGCTGTCATAGGTGGCCTGCTCACCGCGGTGACGTCGTGGCGTCTGCTCAAGGCACAGTGGCAGCGAGAAGACGACAGGCAACGTGAGCAAGCCATTTGGGACGAGTTCGAGAAGATCCACGAAGCCCTCAAGGGGGTCAGTCTCGGCGAATCCTGGATGGACCGAAAGGTCCTTGTGGGTCTGCAGATCCACCTGGGCCGACTGGGGAACTTGGTCGAGTTCAAGCACCCTGCGCTGTTCCAGGTCATCGATGAAGTCGTGACGAAGCTCAATAGCGAGCAGAGGGCTACGTGGGTGGAGGGTGTGAACGACCTCATTCACCTCAGCCTCAACTGGATTCGAGACCCCAAGACCTTCGGGCGCAGCGATCTCTGACTGGGCTTGACCCGGGCCATCACGCACCGCCCTGACCGGGTATGTGCTGGTCGGCGTCTCGGGCCTGAGCACGTCGCTGAGAGATCAGGAGGCAGCGCGCTCCGCGGCACGAGGGTACGTCTTCGGTACGTACTGAACCCGGCGTCTCAGGCGTCTCAGGCGTTCGAGCTGGAGGGTTCGTGGACACTCCGGTCCGCGCTCGCGCGCCACTGCTCGGCTCCCGCAACCGTCCGACGCGACTGACCGTGCCCTCCGTGCCAGTCCAGGACCATGACCGTGGCGTCATCGGCCAGGGCCTGACGGCAGTGCTCCAGCATCAGGCCGGTCAGGCGGCGACTGGCCTCTCGTGGGTGCAGGGTGCGCGTGCGGGCGATCTCGGCACGCAGGTCGAACGATGCGGCGTTGCGTTCGAGCATGCCGTCGGTGACCAGGACGAGCCGGTCTCGGGGGCGGAGCGCGAGGTCGGTGCACCGGTAGCGCGTCTCGGGGAACATTCCCAGCGGGATGTCGGCGTCGAGCGTGACGGCCGCGACGGCGCCGTCACGCCACAGGTACGGAGCGACGTGCCCGGCGTTGATGAGGGCGAGCCTGCCTGACATGAGGTCGAGCCGGCCCAGGAGCCCGGTGGCGAAGTTCTCGGCGCCGTTGGCGGCCGCGTGCTCGCACAGGGCCAGGTTTGCGGTGCTCGCCTGATCGGTGAGCGAGCCGCCCCTGCGGCGGGTGTTCCGCAGGCTCCCCACGCACAGGGTGGCGGTCAAGGCGCTCGGCACCCCGTGGCCCATGGAGTCGGTCAGAGACAGGTGCAGCACGTCGCGGCCCAGAGAGTAGTCGAAGGTGTCGCCGCCGACAGACGCTGAGGGCTCCAACCATGCCGCGAGGGTGAAGGCTCCTGCCTCACAGCTGAACGCGGGTGGGAGAAGTCGTCGTTGGATCTCGGCCGGCAACGAGAACAGGGCGCTGCGCTCCGCGCGCTCGAACAGGTCCGTGTGTCGCCGGTTCGCGAGGATGACGAAGGCCAGAACGTGCGCGATCCGGACGATCTCGCTGAGCGCAGGCGCATCCGGGTCTCCAGGCAGTGAGATCTGGAGGAGGCCGAGCACCTCGCCTCGCTCGGTGACAGGGGCGAGAACCACACAGCCCGAGGGCTCGTCGGCGCGTGGCCGCGCAGCCGGAAACACCTGCACGGTCTGCGTCCGCAGCGCTGCCTCGACCGGGCCACCAGCGGTGATCGGGACTGCCACCGACTGCTCCCCGTTGTCGAGCCGCAGCAGCCCCTCTTCGCCGCCGAGCCCCTGGAGCGCCAGGGCGGAGTCCGAGGACCCGTGGGACATGCGCACTAGGGCACCACCGGCCATGTCGGCGATGAGGAAGAAGGCGGTGGAGGCGGCCAGCCGGCGAGTCAGTGTGGCGGTCACTGCCTCGACGGCGTCAAGCGGTGACGCGTTCTCCGCGGCGTCGAGCACGTCTGCAAGGAGATCGTCGGAGGCGCGGATCTGCTCCATCACAGCACCCTACGGCGGGGCCTCGCCGCGCGATGGCACTTTCGGCGTCGCACCGGCAGCCGGCCCGGGCCGGCGTTCCGGCTGAGCCTGCCCTCGAGGCTCTCGCGGCGCTTGACCTTCACGACGCGCAAATACGCTAAACCCGTCGCAGGAGCGGATCGCGGCAGCTGAGTGCACGTCTGCGATGCAGCCAAGGACAAGCCGCTGCCCCGGTGACGGCGACGAAGTCAGTCGGCCGCCCGCGTTGGATCGCCGTCATCCCATGAGGATGCTGCGACCTGTCGAAGATGTTCGAGGTATCCCGTTAGCACTCCGAGGATTTCTTCGCCGTGGAGGTCGGAGGTGACGCGAACACTCCATCCTGTCTCGCCGTCAGGTTCGTTCAGTTTCACGAATGCGAGCAAGTCTGCAGGCGAAGTCCCTTCCGGCAAGTGCGGGATCCTGAGGCTGGCAAGAACCGCCTCGACGGGCGCAGACCTGTGGTGCCCCCGGCAGGATTCGAACCTGCGACACCCGCTTTAGGAGTCCGACGAGCACCGATCAACTCCTCGCATGTCCTTGTGCCGCAAAGCTTTTGCTGCTGCTTCATGCCGGTTGTTTGCGGCATCTCTCGACACTGCGGGTACCCGGTGGGTACCTCAACCTTTCCCCGGGAGCGCGTGCCATTCATGCCCGGCGACGTACACCAACCGACGGGACGTCACCTCGGCGCGCTCGAGGTGAATGAGCTTGACGAGGCGGGACTGTCATTCGACTAGGGTTCCGATCGCGGAACAGTCGAGGCTGCTGCCCGGGGGAGCGGGCGACTTGATGGTCACGTGGAGCCGACCTCTGCGTGTTTGTCGAGGCCGCTGTGGCGTACTCGACTCGGACCGCAGGAACGGAATCTCACGAGGAGATCGACGCCGCGCCAGTTCATGCTCTGCGCAGCACCGCCCCGCCCTGGCTGTCGAACGCGGTCGTGCAGGAAGGGTGGCGGGACTGTGCCGGGGTCACTGGCAGCTAGCGCAGGACGTCCTCCGCGCCGACGCTCGCGGCCAATTCCGCGCGTGTGGGGAGACCCTCGCAATCACCGGGCACCGTGACGGCGTAGGCGCCAGCGGCGATGGCGGTGGTTAGCCGCCGGGCCGCCGGCTCTCCTGCCAGCCGCTCCGCCAGATAGCCGGCCACGAAAGCGTCGCCGGCGCCCACGGGATCGACCTCCCGCACGGCGAGCGCGGGAAGGTCGTAGGGATAGCCGTCGATGACTGCACTGCAGCCTCGCGCACCGTCCTTGATGACGGCCTCTGACGGGCCCAACTCGCACAACCCTTCGGCCAGAGTGTGACGCGGTGCTGTGGAGTCTCCCCCCAACACCATCGCGGCCTCCGTCGGTCCGGCGAAGACGATGTCTGCCGCGGATGCCAGCCGGCGGAGAACCGGCACCGCGCTCTCGTGATCCCACAATTTGCTGCGGTAGTTGACGTCGAAGGAAATCGTCACCCCGGCCTCGCGCGCCGTCGCCACCGCCCGGAACACGGTGTCGCAGGCGGCCTCGCTCAGCGCGGGCGTGATCCCCGTGAGGTGGAGGACTCCGGCCTGCTCCACCTCAACGACGGGGATGTCCGCCTCCGTGATCCTGGAACCGGCACTGCCCCTGCGGTGGTAGTCCACATGAGTCCGTCCGGCGGACCGCTCGTACCTGACCATCAGACCGGTGAAGCCGTCGTCCCGCGTCACCAGGGCCCGCACCCCCTCGGCGGCAAGCCGGAAGGCGATGAGGTCACCGACGGCATCCCTTCCCACCCGGCCGAACCATGTCGTGGGAACGCCCAGCCGTGCCGCGCCGATCGCGACGTTGGACTCCGCGCCACCGACGGAAAATCCGAAGCGTCGGGCGAAGTGGAACGGCCCCGTCTCCTCGGCGGTGACCAGGCCCATGGCCTCGCCGAACGTGACGAGGGTGGCCGTGGTCATGCGCGTTCTCTGACGCCGGCCACCTGGGCAACCGCTTCGTCGGCACGCCGCCGCAACTCCACCAGGCTCCCGCCGTTCAGTGCGTCGCCGGTGAGTGAGGAGCCGAGGCCGACGGTCTCCGCCCCGGCGCGCAGCCACGTACCGACGTCGCCAGGGCCGATGCCGCCCGTAGGCATGATCCGGAGTCCAGGCAGCGGCTCGCGCAGGCTGCGCACGTATCCAGGGCCGAACACCGAGGCGGGAAAGAGCTTAATCAGCGCGGCCCCGGCGCGCGCCGCCGTCGCGAACTCCGTGGGCGTCAAGGCCGCTGGGTAGCACGGGACGCCTGCCCCCACGCACTGCTCGAGGACATCTGGGACGAAGGCGGGAGAGACGACGAATGCTGCGCCCGCGTCGATGCAGCGCGACGCATCGTCCGCGGTGATCACGGAGCCTGCGCCGACACACACGTTGCTCGCGAATCGGCGAGCGATGTTCTCGATGGCCAGGGTCGCCTGCGGCGTCGTCAGCGTCACCTCGATAGCGGTGATGCCTGCATCGACAAGAACCTCGACGATCGGCAGGAAGTAATCAGCTGAGGCGGCGCGGAGAACCGCCACGACCCCGGACTCGACGATCGCTTCGGTCGTGGGATCGAGCGAACCGCCCGGATCCTGGTTGTTCACGTGCATGACAGCTCCACGAGTTCGATGGGAGAGGGGGGATGGTCAGTGGCCGATCTGGTGTTGGCGTCCGGCCCAGAACCCGCTTCGGACCTCGCGCCGCAGCAGCTTTCCCGCGCTGTTCTTCGGTAGGGCCTCGACGAAGTGGACCGACGTGGGCTTCTTGTAGCCGGCCAGGTGCTCCCGGCAGACCTCGATGACCCGCTCTGCGCTCAGGCTCTGGCCGCCCTTCAGGGCGACGACCGCGGTGACGGTCTCGCCCCACCTGCCGTCCGGGGCGCCGACGACGACGACCTCGTGCACCTCGGGCAGCGTCTCGATCACGCGCTCCACCTCGCCGGGGTAGACGTTGTAGCCGCCGGTGACGATGACGTCGCGCTTGCGGTCGACCAGGAACAGATAGCCGTCCTCGTCGAGGTAACCGACGTCCCCGGTGCGTAGCCACCCGTCCGAGGTGAGGACCTCGGCCGTCTCCGTGGGCCTGGCCCAGTAGCCCGCCATGACGGTGTCGCCACGGACGAGGAGCTCACCAGCAACCCCTGGAGCCGCCTCGTCGCCCTCGTCAGAGACGACGCGGATGTCGACGAACGAGGACGGGTGCCCCGCGGACGACAGCCGCGCCGGAAGCCCTTGGTCTGGACTGCTCCGGTGCTCCTCGGGAGTCAGTGCGGCCAGCGGCACGAGCGCCTCGCTCAAGCCATAGACCTGAACGAGCATGTCCCCGAACAGCGACTGGGCGCGCTGCAGCAACCCCGGTGCGACCGCCGAACCCCCGTAGGGTAGCGCCCGCAGCGAGGACAGGTCGTAGCTGCCCTCGGCGGCCGCCTCCACAAGACTCGTCAGCATCGTGGGCACGAGCGGCAGCACCGTTACTCCGAGCTCCGATACCGCGCGGAGCACCTCCGCGGGTTCGAAGCGGGGCAACATCGCCGTCGCCGCTCCTCTGGAGTAGCAGGCGGTGCCGATCGAGCCGCTGAGGTGGGCCATCGGACCGACGTGCAGGATGACGTCGGCGTCTCCGATGGGCGGGAGCTCCGTCAATAGGCCGACGACCATGGCGGTCCAGTTCGCGTGCCGCAGCATGGCGGCCTTCGGGAGGCCCGTCGTCCCGGACGTGTAGAGCAGCGCAGCGAGGTCCTCCGGTCCCGGTGGTGGGATCACCGGCGGCGCGGCGGGGGCCGAGGCGAGCAGCGCTTCGTAGCTCAGTGCGCCGTCGACACCGACGGCCCCGATCGTGACGATGGTCGCCCCGAGCGGGGCGTCCCCGGCGGCCCTCAGGAGTGCGGTGCCGAGCTCCGGCGAGGTGACGACGACCGTCGCCGAGCAGTCCTCGACGATGCCGAGCACCTCGGTCGGGTGCAGCCGCGGAGACAGTGCCGCCCGGACAAAGCCGGCGAGGAAGACCGCCTGCTCGACCTCGACGAACTCCGGCCGGTTCTCGAGCCAGAGAACGACGCGGTCGCCGGGACGGGCGCCCAGACCGGCGAGCGCATGCGCCACTTTGTGCACCCGCGTCTGCAGCTCGGCGAAGGTGGTGACACGGCCCGGCTGCACGATGGCCGGCCGGGTCGCGAAAGTGCGGTAACCGCGGGCGACGACCGCCCCCATGCTCGTGCCCACGTCAGGCGGGGGGAGCCGCGACCAGCAGCGGATCTGTGCTCCCCAGCGACGGAGGCACCTCCAGGCGTCCGTCCACTCGCCGCGGGACGTCGACGACGTCGTCCCGCAGTTCGGACGGCAGCAGCTCCGAAGGAGCGTCCTGCCACGTGACCGGCCTAAGGAAGCGGCGTACGGCCGTCGCACCGACGGACGTGTGCTGCGAGTTGGTGGACGGCCACGGTCCGCCGTGGTGCTGCGCCCAGGACACCGCCACGCCGGTTGGGAAACCGTCGAAGACCAGGCGGCCGGTCCGCTGCCGGAGGGCGTCGCTCAGGCGAGCCGGCAGCTCCGTCTCCTGACCGCCCCGGTGGATGGTCGCCGTCAGGGACGACGGCAGCCCCGCCACGGACGAGAGCAGCTGTTCCGCCGAGGAGTAGCGGACCACCACGGTCACGGGCCCGAAGCACTCCTCAGTCACCTCGGTGGGAAGGGGGCCGGCCGGCGCGGTTAGCAGGGTGGGCACGGCCTCGAAGCCCTCTCCCGTCCCGTCCTGGCCGCGCGCCAGGAGCTCCACGCCCGGCGCGGTCCGGAGCCGGTCAATCGCCTTCTCAAACCCCGCCGTGATGCCGCCGTTGAGCAGTACCTGGGCACCCCGCTGCGCGGTGGCCTCAGTCATGGCATCGACGAGGGCATCGCCCGCTGCGCCGGACGGCACGAGGACCAGCCCGGGCTTGGTGCAGAACTGCCCGGCCCCGAGCGTGTACGAGTCCACGAGCCCTCGGCCCAGCTCGGTAGCACGCTGCTCGGCGGCCGCCGGGGTGACGACCACGGGGTTCAGGCTGCTCAGCTCGCCGAAGAACGGAATTGGGTCGGGGCGCCCCTCGATGATCCGGACGAGGGCTTGTGCGGCCCCGAGGGACCCGGTGAATCCGACCGCACGTACGGCGGGATGGGCCACCAGGGCGGCACCGGCCTCGAAGCCGTGGACGAGGGCGATGGTTCCCTCCGGCGCCGACGCGGCGGCGGCCGCCGCCCGGAGGACCTGGAAGCACAGCTGCGACGTCGCAGGGTGCGAGGGGTGCGCCTTGACGATCACCGGGCAGCCGACGGCCAGCGCCGCGGCCGTGTCACCGCCCGGGACGGAGAAGGCGAGCGGGAAGTTGCTCGCGCCGAAGACGGCCACCGGACCGATGGGGACCAGCATGCGGCGCAGGTCGGGGCGCGGACCCATTCCCGTCGTCCCCGCGTGGTCGATCGCCGCCTCGAGGTAGGCACCCTCGTCGAGTACCTGGGCGAACATGCGTAGCTGGAAGCAGGTCCTGGTCAGTTCACCGTTCAACCGGGTGGCACCCAGTGCGGTCTCCCGGTCGGCGAGCCGCACGACCGCGTCCCGCTGCCCCTCCAGAGCGTCCGCCATCCCGCGCAGGAGACGGCTGCGCCCTCCGCGGCCCAACTGCTCCAGGGGGCCGGCCGCGGCGGCGGCCGCGCCGCAGATCGCCGCCAGTTGCGCCGGCTCGGTCTCTCGGGCCACCACCTCGACGACCTGACCCGTCGTCGGATCGATGCTGGGGACGTCGGTCATCGCACACTCCCGATGTGGCGGTCCTCCGCGAGGGGGCAGGCACGTGCGGGGTTGTCAGCGGCCGCCACGACCCACCGCATGTCGTCCCGCCCGCCGGCGACCCGGCTCTTGAGAACGCCGAGCTCGTCGATCTCGATCCGCACGGTGTCGCCGGGCACCAGGGTGAACGGCAGGTCCGGCACCAGGCTGGTGCCGGTGGAGAGGACGGCTCCCTCGGGGAAGCTCTCCTCGCGCACCAGGAACGAGGCGAGGTCGTCCAGGTTGCGCCGAAGCTCCGCGGTGCTCGCCTGCCCGTCCCACACGACATCCCCGGACCGCTCGATGCTCATCCGGATCGTCAGCGCGTACGGGTCGGCGAGCTCCCAGGCCGGGCGGATGGCTGGTCCCACCGCGCAGCCACCCAGGTACACCTTGGCCTGCGGCAGGTACAGGGGGTTCATGCCCTCGATGCTGCGTGAGCTGACGTCGTTGCAGATGGTGTAGCCGACGGTCTCACCGTGGGCATTGAGCACCAAGGCCAGCTCCGGCTCGGGGACGTTGATCTCCGAGTCCCCGCGGACCGAGATCTGCTCGCCGTGGCCGGTCACGCGCCAGGCCACCGACTTGAAGAAGAGCTCGGGCCGCTCGGCGTCGTAGACGAGCTCGTACACGTCGGCGGCCCGGTCGCTCTCCTGGACACGGGCCTCCCGGGACCGCCGGTAGGTGACGCCGGCCGCCCACACCTCCATGAGCGAGTCCACGGGCGGCAGCAGCCGCACGTCGGCTCGGCCGATCGCCGGCCCGCCGCCCGTTCCCTCGCACCGTGCGCGGATGTCGCTCAGCGGCAGTCGGAGGAGCTTTCCCAGGGAGCTGACGTCGTCGAGCGGGGTGATCCGGCCGTTGCTGTCGACGCCGACGGCGGCCCCGCCGTGCGGGTCGACGTAACGCGTGATGTGCATGGTCACGAGCCTTCCTGTGAAGCCCAGCGGGGGGGCAAGGGGGCCCCGCGCATGCCGACCTCGAGGCGCGTCAGGTGCCACCGGCCGAGGTTCGCGGAGATCAGGTCGGTGCCGTGGAACGCGATGTTCGTGGGGTGCGCAAGCATGTGCGCGCTGACGTCTTCGCCGAGCACGTGCACCTGCTTGGCGTGGTCGACCGCGAGGATGTGGCTCGGCTGGTAGCAGCCGACGATCAGGGTTCCGTCCTCGGCCACCGCGAGACCGTCAGGGTACGAGCCGGGGAGTGTGACGAACTCTGCCTTCTCGCCGGCCGATCCGTCCGCCCGGACGTCGATGGCCGAGATCAGGTTGCTGAATGTCTCCACCACGTAGAGCAGCGTGCCGTCCGGGTTGAAGGCCAGGCCGTTGGCGAAGTCGAAGGGACCCGGGTGCCAGAGCTCTCCGCTGCCGTCCGGCTCGAAGGCGAGGATCCCCGACCCCGGAACGCCCATCTCACCGCTGTCGGAGACGAACAGCCGCCCGTCGGCGTGGAACGCCGGGAAGTTGGGGGTGCGGAACCGGTGGCCGGGAACCCCGTCGGCGAACACGGACAACACCCCAGAGGCGGTGTCGAGCTTGAAGACCGATGCGTACTTCTGGTCGCAGACGAACAGGTCACCGTGGGTGTCGAAAGCCATGCCCAGGCAGAAGCCCCCGGTGCTGGCGACGACCTCGCGGTGGCTCCCGTCGGCGGTGATCCGGTAGATCTGGCCGAGTTCGCCGCCGCACCAGATGTTGCCGTCAGCATCGACCGCGACGCCTTCCGGATGGGACAGCCGTGGCTCGGTGAGGGCGCCGTCGACCAGGACGCTCATGGGCACGTGCTCGTTCACTCGGAAACCTCATTCACCGTGGAAGGATGGATCACGCTTCTCCAGGAAGGCGGCCACACCCTCGCGGCCGTCCTCCGTCCGGAAGAGTGCGGACAGAGCTTGGTACTCGAGCGTCAGGCCAGTGTCGAGCGGGACCTCGGCGCCCGTGTCGACGATCCGCTTGGCCGCTTGCACGGCCAGGGGAGCGTTGCGTGCGATCTCGTCGGCCGTTTCCAGGGCCGCTTTCAGGAGTTCCTCCGGCTCGCACACGCGCGAGACGACGCCGCGGGTGCGCATCTCCTCCGCGCCGTAAAAGCGGCCAGTCGCGATGGCCTCCTTGGCGAAGCGCGTGCCGGCCACCCGCGCCAGCCGCTGCGTGCCGCCGCCACCGGGGATCAGCCCCAGCTTGACCTCGGGCAGGCCGAACTTGGCGCGCGCGGAGGCGAAGATGACGTCGCAGCACAGCGCGAGTTCCATGCCGCCTCCGAGCGCATAGCCGTTGACCGCCGCCACGGTGAACTGCGGCAGGTTCGCCAGCGCGCCGAACGTCGAGCGGCTAAGGCGCTGGTACTCGTCGAAGACAGCGGACGACGCGTTGCCGTACTCGGCAACGTCGGCGCCGGCGACAAAGCCGCGGCCGGTTCCGGTCAGCACCAGCACCCGGACGCTCGGATCCATCTGCAGTTCCGCGAAGTACTCCCCGAGTCTCGTCACGAGGCTGCGGGACAGGGCGCCGAGCGCCTCCTCGCGATCGATTCGCAGGACCGCGACGCCGTCGTGGCGCTCCTCGACCAGGTGCTCGTGGATTCGGGCGGTAGTCACAGCGAACCCGCCTCGCGCAGCCGCTCCAGCTCGTCCTCGTCCAGTACCTCGCCGAGCACCTCGGCGGTGTGCTCGCCGACGGTCGGCGGGCGCAGTCGCTGGCGCCACGGGGTTTCGGAGAGAGTGATCGGGCACCCGACGAGCTGCACCGGACGGCCGGAGCTGTGCTCGATGTCGACGATCATCGGGGAACCGTCCGCCACCAGCTCGTCGACCGCGTCCTTCATCGTGCGGACCGGGGCCGCCCACAGCCCCGCGGCGAGCAGTCCGGCGAGCCAGTCGTCGGTGCTGCGGTGGGGCGTCAACTCGTCTAGCCGACGCTTGATCGCGTCACGATCCGACCAAGGGTCCTGGTCGGCGATCGTGGCGTCGTCGAACACCTCCGCGACCGCCGAGAGGTCGCCCATCGCCAGGGCGATCCAGCCGTCGGATGCCCGATAAATGCCGAATGGCGCCGACAGCCAGGGCTGTGCGATGCCGGCCGCGGATCGGGTGAACTCGATGCCGTGGTTCACCATGGCAGAGATCTCCTGGGTGAGGATCGCCATAGTGGCGTGGTAGAGGTCCACCTCCACCCGCTGGCCGATCCCGTGCCGCGCCCGTGCCAGCAGGGCGGCGAGGATGCCGTTGGCCAGCGTGAGCGCTCCTGTCGCGTCGCAGATAGACGTGCCGGCGGCGACGGGAGGGTCACCGGCCGAGCCCGTGTTGAGCGCCAGGCCGGTGGCGGCCTGGATGAGCAGGTCCTGACCTGGCCGGTTCATCTGCGCGTACTTGGTGCGCTGACCCCAGCCCGACCCCGAGCAGTAGATGATGTCGGGCCGGACGCGACGGAAGTCCTCGTAGCCCAGGCCGAGGCGGTCCATGACCCCGGGGCGGAAGTTCTCCACGACCACGTCGCATGTGCGGGCTAACTTCAGTAGAGCGTCCCGAGCGTCGGCGGACTTCAGGTCGATCGCCACGGACCGCTTGTTTCGGTTCATCGCGATGAAGGCGGCCGAGTCGCCGTCGACGAGTTTTCCGGCGAAGGTTAGACCGCGCTCCCACTCTCCGACCTTCGGGCGCTCGACCTTGATGACGTCAGCACCGAGGTCGGCCAAAATCTGTGTGGCGAAGGGCCCCAGCATCATCTGCGTGAAGTCCAGGACCCGGATCCCGTCGAGGGCCAACGGGGTGTCGGTGGCCGGTAGTTCTGCCGTCGTCATCGGGTGAGCTCCTTGTCGCGTGCGATGGCCAGCAGCCGGTTGAGGTCGTCATGGATCGCGTCGGGTGCGGCTCCGATCCGCAGAGCCTGTACCAGCGCGAGGCCGGCAGCCTCCTGGTAGGCCGGCCACCACGCGTCGCGGGGACGGAGGTGCGAGGACTCGATCGTGCTGCGCGTCCCGGAGAAGAAACCCCCAACCACTGCGTCGGCCTCCGGATCCACCCACACTGCGCGGCTGGACGGTTGGCCCCCCGCGGGAAGGACGACGTCGCGCTGGGTTTCGGTCCCGCTCATCCAAGCAGCGAACGCCGCGGCGTCGGAGGGGTGCCCGCTGAACGCGCTTACCGCCAGGCCGGCGCCCCCGAGCACGGCCGCCGGCCGGTCCCCGAAGGCTGGTGGAGCGCCGAACGAGAGCCGCCGGCCGCGAGCGGTGGGGCGCTGGTAGTTGGTGTAGCCGAACAGCAATGGCGAGTACAGCGGCACGTCGTCCGCGCGTCCGGTGGACATGAGATCCAGGAGCTGCGGCGGGTTCATCAGGAACGACCGGGGATCGGCCAGGCCGGCGAGCTCGCGCAGGGTCGCGATCGCCTCGACCGGCCACATCTCCTCGGCGTCCGCGGCGTCGCAGGCGCGCAGGTCTGCCGACATGGACACCAGCGACAGCACCGCGTCGGACGGGTAGAGCGGGATGGCGACGGAACCCGGGACGCGTCGCGCCAGGTCCAGCAGTTCGGCCCAGCTCTTCGGGACGGGGCTGACGTGGCTCAGCCTGCGCTCGTCCATGACCGCCACCTGGCAGGCAGCATCTACGGCAGTGGCCCACTGCCGCTCCTGCCAGACGTAGGACTCCTGGCTGTTCCCGATGGAGCCCGCCGTCAGGGCGGCCAGCACCTCCGCGTCCAGCAGGTTCTCGAGCGGGATCACCGCCTGCGTGTCCGCGACGGTGCCCACCATGGGGTGGTCGACGAAGAGCAGGTCGGCTGTGGACGCGATCTCGGTCACCGGCTGGTCGTTGAAGGCGGCCAGAGGGCGCGCCCCCACCTCGATGCGGACCTCCGGGTGGATGCGCTGCCATGCGGCGGCGGCGGCCCGAACGGGGTCGACGCACCGGGGGTGGTCCCAGCAGAGGACGCGCAGTTCCACGCCGCCGTTGCCGTCGCCGCCCATCAGTTCGCCCGCCCGGTGGGACCCAGCACGGCCAGGCCGCCGTCGACCCGCAGGCACACCCCGGTGACGAACGACGAGTCGTCGGAGACGAGGAACGCGGCCGCCGCGCCGACCTCTTGTGGTTGCCCGAAGCGGTGCAGGGCGTGCGAGGAGTTCCAGTCGTCGATGAGGGCCTGGGGGTCCGGGGCCGTCCGGAAGATCTCCTCGTTCATCGGCGTCATGATCGTGCCGGGTGCCAGGCAGTTGACCCGGATGCCTTCGGCTCCGTACTCGACGGCCGCCTGCTGCGTGAGCGCGATGATGCCGCCCTTGGTGGCGGCGTAACCCGCCCAGCCCGGGAAGCCGACGAGGGCCTGGACGCTGGCCATGTTGACGATGGAACCGCCGCCGGCCGCGCGGAGGTGGGGGATCGCGTACTTGATGCCGGCCCAGACGCCCTTCAGGTTGACCGCCACCACGCGGTCCCAGTCATCCTCGGAGATGCCGTCGGCACTGCCCGGGAGGGCGACGCCGGCGTTATTCACGATCGCGTCCAGCCGGCCGAACCGTCGGGCAGCCTCATCGACGAACGCAGACACCTCCGCGGTGCTCGCGACGTCCACGCGACCACCGAACGCTTCGGCGCCCTGGCCGGACAGACGTGTGGCAACGCGCCCGGCGGCGTCCGCGTCAATGTCGGCCACCGCGACGCGGGCACCCTCCTCGGCTAGCCGGATGGCGATGGCCTCGCCGATCCCCGCGCCACCTCCGGTCACGATGCACGACTTCCCGCTAAGCCTGCCCACGCACTACCTCCCAAGCGGCCGCTCTCGACCAGAGAATCGATTTCCCATAGTCTGGCTATTGACGGAGCCGGGTGTCAAGCAGGCAGGGGAGCCTGCCATCCTGTTACGGGGAAGGTGGGCATGGCGACGATCAAGGACGTAGCGCAGCGGGCCGGAGTGGCGCCTTCCATCGTTTCCCGGCTGATGAACGGCGACCCTACGGTGCGCGTGAGGCCGGAGACGCGATTGCGGGTCGAGGCCGCCGCGCGTGCTCTGAACTACACGCCAAACCGGGCCGCGCGGGCACTTCGCGGTGCCCGGGTGGGAGCGATCGGAGTGGCGCTGCGGCATCTGACGAGCCCCGTGTATGCGCAGATCTTCAGCGGTGCAGAAGCAGAGGCGCGGCGCGCGGACCTGCTCCTGGTCGCCGTCGAGGTGGACGCGCTGGGCGCTGACCCCGGCGTCTTCCAGCGCTTCGTCCGCGGTGGCGCCATCGACGGCCTGCTGCTGCAGAGGGACGGTGTCCCCGGCGACGAGGTAGTGATGGCGAACCTCCTCGACACGAAGTTGCCGTTCGTCATCGTGAACGAGCGGGTGTCGGCCCCTCTGTCGGGGGTCGCGCTCGACGACGCCCGAGCGGCCGAGCTCGCGACGGGCCATCTCCTGGCCCTGGGCCACCGTCACATCGCCCATCTCGCCATCGGCGGAGACACCCGCCGTTCCGACGACCGGCAGGAGGGCTGGCGGCGTGCGCTCGAGCACATGGGTGTGCCCGCCCTCGATGAGCTGGTGCAGGTCGGCGGTGGCCGACCGGAGACCGGGTACGCGGGGATGATGCAGCTCCTGGCGAACCCCACGCGCCCCACGGCAGTGGTGGCCGGGACGCTGCTGTCGGCGATCGGTGCGCTCAGCGCGCTGCGCGACGCAGGTCTGCGGGTGCCCGAGGACGTCTCCCTGATCGCCCACCACGACTCCTGGGTCGCGCAGTACGCCAGTCCACCGCTGACGACGGTCCGCCTTCCACTTGAGCAGTTGGGAGGTCGGGCTGTGCGTCTGCTCATCGACCAGCTCGAGGGCGCCCCCGCCCGCCAGGAGTTGCTTGCGTTTCCCGAACCGGAGATCGTGCCGCGCGGCTCCACGTCGCCACCCGGTCCATCCAGAGGAGGTCGACATTGAGGCTTTTCGGTCGCGACTGCACGCCTGACCAGGTCCGCAGTCGAGTCGGTCAGATGGAACAGGTGGCGTCCTCGACGTTGCTCACCGAGGACGAGGGTCCGGCGCGGGGGATGCGCCGGCTCGTCGTCCGCTGCGGGGAGCTGTCCTTCGACGTGTTCCCGGATCGGGCCATGGACATCGGCGCGCTGTCGTTTCGTGGGATCCCGCTCGCCTGGACGTCGCCGGCCGGACTGCGCGCACCGGCGCACCGGAGCGACTCTCCGATGGGCTGGCTCGACACGTTTTCGGGCGGCCTCATCGCAACCTGCGGTCTTGACACCTTCGGGTCGCCCTCGGAGACCGGCGGGCAGAGCTTCGCGTTGCACGGTTCCATCGGCACCCAGCAGGCCACGCACGTCAATCAGGATGCGTCGTGGACCGAGGACGGCGACTACGAGATCCGCCTGTCCGGGCGCGTCCGTCAGGGCCGGCTCTTCGGCGAGTCCATGGAGCTGTGCCGCACCATCCGGTGCCGTCTAGGCAGCGCACGGGTCGACGTGCACGACGTCGTGACCAACCTGGGCCCTCTCGAGCAGCCCCACATGGTCCTGTACCACCTCAATCTCGGGTGGCCGCTGGTCGATGACGTGGCCACCCTCGAGATTCCGACCGAGGAGGTCATCGCCCGCGACGCCGAGGCCAGCGCAGGGATGGGGCACTGGCACGCCTTCCAGGACCCGGTCCTGCCCTTCCCCGAGCAGGTGTTCCGTCATCGCCTTCCCTCGGCGACCCCGGTCGAGGTGTCCATCGCCAATCCCCGGCTGGGGATCGAGCTTGCCGTGGCGTTCCACACCGACCAACTGCCGCACCTGTTCCAGTGGAAGTTGCTGGCCTCGGGTGCCTACGTCCTAGGGCTGGAGCCGGCGAACTCCCCCGCCATCGAGGGGCGGGCCACCGCGCGGGAGTGGGGAGCGCTGCCCACCCTCGCTCCCGGCGAGAGCCGACACTACGACCTCTCCTTCCGCGTACGTCATCGGTAGCTGTCGGCCGACAGCGCCCCCTCCCGTCTGGCCGACGCGGACGCCAGAGGCGGGTCATCTCGAAAGCGCAGCGTGATGGTTGACACATGGCAAACCGGGTGTGTAAATAGGTGAATCGTTTCTCCACCAAGTGACAATGAGGTCCTCGGACCGGGAGGTTCATGTGAGCAGGTTCAAGAACGCAGCAGGGTTCCAGCGCCCCGCTGCGGCCGTAGCGGCGCTGCTGGCGGCCGGCACACTCGTGGCCGCGTGTGGGAACTCCGGTTCCTCGAGCGCGTCGGGCTCCAAGGTCATCACGGTCTGGGACCAGGAGCAGTCCGCGAAAAACATCGCCGATGGCTACCAGAGCGTCGTCAAGCAGTTCGAGCAGGCGCACCCCGGCGTCACGGTGAAGGTCCAGACGTTCCCCTTCGCCCAGTACCGCGACAAGATGCTCGTGGCCATGAAGGGTGGCACCGGGCCGGATGTCATGACCCTGGATGAGGTCTGGACCCCGGAATTCGCTGCCGCGGGCCTGATCACTCCTCTCGACGACCGCGTTCAGGCGTCGAAGCAGATCCACCCGGCCGACTTCTTCTCCGGCGCTTGGAAGTCCACCCAGTACCAGGGCAAGACCTGGGCCGTTCCCCTGAACTTCGACGTCTGGGAGGAGATGTACTACAACGCGGACATGTTCCGGGCCGCAGGCCTGGACCCGAACAAGCCGCCGACCACCTGGTCGGAGTGGAACGCGGCCGCGGCCAAACTGACCAAGTCGCCGAACCAGTTCGGCATCAGCCTGATCGGCTCCAAGGACGAGAGCTCCTCGGTGATGACCGACTCCCTGCTGTTCTCCAACGGCGGCCAGATCCTCAGCGGCTCTGACAAGGTGGACTTCGATTCGCCCGAGAACGTGGCGGCCTACCAGGAGTACCAGACCCTGCTGAAGTCCGCCCCGCAAGGCACCTCGGGAACCGCCGAGTCCGACGCGGTGAACCAGTTCACCGCCGGCAAGGCCGCGATGATCCTCGACGGATCGTGGCAGCAGGACACGATGAAGACCTCGGCCAAGTTCGACTGGCGGATCGCGCTGCCACCGGCGCCTGACGGCAAGAAGTTCGTGGGGGCGCTGGGCGGCTGGAACCTCGCCGTCAACGCCAAGAGCGACAATGCGGACCTGGCCTACCAGTTCATCGAGATGCTGAGTCAGCCGAAGAACGAGACCGCGGTGAACTCTCTGATCCCGGCGCTCAAGTCTGCGGGCGAGCAGTTCGTCCAGGCGAACCGCAAGCAGCCCGACGTCATCCTCTCCGCCCTGAACAGTGGCCTGCCGCGACCCGCCTCGCCGGTGTACCCGCAGCTCTCCGAAGTCCAGCAGTCGACCCTGCAGGCGATCATCGGTGGGAAGGACCCGCAGAGCGCGCTCAAGGATGGGGCCCAGCAGATGAACCAGGTCATCGCGAACAACAAGTAGCAGGGCGCTGGGGTGGCCGGTGCGCGCGCCGCGCACCGGCCACGCCGGCCCGACGTTAGGACAGCGAACTTGACCGTCACACCGACCGTGACACCGACCGGGGACGTCGCGCCCCAGGTCCCACCCGCGACTCGGCAGAAGCAGACCCGCGAATCCTTGCTGCGCATCGTCTGCGTCGTGCCGCCCCTGGCCCTGCTGGGCGCGCTGGTTCTCTACCCGCTGCTCTCAGCGGTGTACCTCAGCTTCACCAAAAGCTCGTTCATCAACCCGGACGCGCAGTGGATCGGGCTCGGCAACTACTCGACGATCATCGGCTCGTCGACGTTCGTCCGGGTCGTCGTCAACTCGCTGACCTGGACCGTGGCCGTCGTCGTCCTGCAGTTCGTGCTCGGCCTGGCGAGTGCGATCCTGCTGTCCCAGAACTTCCGCGGACGGCTGGTCATGCGCTCTTTCGTGATCGTGCCGTGGATCATGCCGGGCATCATCGCGGGCGTGCTCTGGAAGCTGCTCTACGACCCCTACCTCGGGCCGGTCAACGCGATCGGCCAGTCGCTCGGCATCGTGCACGGCAACCCCGCGTGGTTGGGACAGGCGGGCACCGCCTTGGCCGCGGTGACTATGGCCGCCATCTGGAAGGGGTTCCCCCTATCGACCGTCATGTACATGGCGGCCTACCAGGGCGTTCCCGAGGAGCTCCGGGAAGCCGCCCGGATCGACGGCGCGGGCAAGTGGGGGACGTTCCTGCACGTGACCCTCCCCGCAATGGCGCCCACGATCCGCACCACCCTGCTCCTCACCACCGTCTGGACCTTCAACTACTTCGATCTCATCTACGTGATGACCGCCGGCGGTCCGGGCGACTCAACCGAGATCTTCCCGACCTTCATTTACCGCGAGGCCTTCCAGAACGTCCGGTACGGCGTCGCGGGTGCCTATGGGGTGATCTCGGTGCTCCTTCTATCGATCTTCACGGTCGTCTACCTTCGCCAGCTCAACAAGTCTGGGGGGCTCGACTGATGGCCTACAACGCACGCCGCAGCCGCCTGCTGGGCCGGGGAGGGACCTACCTCGGGGTCGTGGCGCTTGCCGCCTTCGTGTTGGGCCCGGTGGTCTGGCTCGTGACGACGTCGCTCAAGCCGCGCAGCGAGGTCTTCGCGAGTCCGCCACGGCTGCTGCCGTCGCATTTGACCTTCCAGAACTACGGCGACGTGCTGACCTCGGACACGCTGCAGTTCTTCGTCAACAGCGTCATCGTGTGCCTCGGCACCACCGTCATGTGCGTGCTCCTGTCGCTGCTCGCCTGCTACACGCTGACCCGTACCGGCAGCCGCGGGCGCAAGCCGATCCTCATCGGGGTCTTGGCCTCACAACTGTTGCCCCAGGCGGTGCTCCTCGTCCCGCTCTACAAGGCCGCCGACACCATGGGCCTGCTCAACAGCAGATTCGGCCTGATGGTGGCCTACCTCACCTTCACGCTGCCGGTGGCCATCTGGCTGCTCCGCGGCTTCCTCATGGCGATCCCTTTCGACCTCGAGGAAGCCGCGCGGATCGACGGCCTGAGCGAGTTCGCGGCGTACTGGCGGGTCATCGTGCCGTTGTCCCGGCCGGGGATCGCGGCGGTGGCCATCTACGTGTTCTTCATGGCCTGGCAGGACTTCATGTACGCGCTGGTGTTCCTGACCGACGACTCGAAGCGAACGCTCCCGCTCGGCGTGCTGAGCCTGATCGGCTCCCACACGATCGAGTGGGGCCAGCTGATGGCGGTCTCGACGCTGCTCCTCATCCCGATCCTCCTCGTGTTCTCGTTCGCCCAGCGGTACTTCATCGCGGGCATCACAGCGGGGGCCGTCAAGGGCTGACGCCCTGGCGCGCTCGCGCCGACTCCCTTCCGACCTCCCGCCTCGCCATCCCCTGGAGAACCGTTCCATGCACCTCATGCGCATCGGCGCCCCTGGCGCCGAGAAGCCCGTCGCTCGTCTCGATGACGAGCACTACGTCGACATGTCGGACCTGACGAGGGACTTCGACGAAGAGTTCTTCGGCAGCGGCGGACTGGATCGCATCCGCCCCATCGTGGCCGAGCGCGCGGCGGGGGGAGACGTATCCGCATTCGCCGGCGAGCGCGTCGGCGCGCCGATCGCGCGCCCGCACCAGATCCTCTGCATCGGGCTGAACTACCGCGACCATGCGACGGAGACCCGGCAGGCGGTCCCCGACGAGCCGATCCTGTTCACCAAGTCGCCGAACACGCTGATCGGGCCGAACGACGACGTGCGAATCCCGCGCGCCTCGACCAAGACCGACTGGGAGGTCGAACTCGGCGTCGTCATCGGGCGGCGCACGAGCTACCTGAACTCCTTGGAGGAGGCGCGTGAGGCGATAGCCGGCTTCGTCGTCGTCAACGATGTCAGCGAGCGGGCCTTCCAGAACGAGCGCGGCGGCCAGTGGAGCAAGGGCAAGTCCGCCGAGACCTTCAACCCGGCCGGGCCGTGGCTGGTCACCCCGGACGAGATCGCCGACCTCCTCGCTCTGGACATGTGGCTCGACGTCAACGGCGAGCGCAGGCAGACCGGCAGCACGAAGACGATGATCTTCGACCCCTATTTCATCGTGCACTACCTGAGTCAGTTCCTCGTCCTCGAGCCGGGCGACCTGCTCAACACCGGCACCCCGCCGGGCGTCGGCATGGGCTTCGTCCCACCCATCTGGCTACAGCCGGGTGACGTGATGGAGCTCGGCATCGAGGGCCTGGGGTCGCAGCGGCAGAACGTGCTCGGGCCCCGGTGAGCGCCGTGCCCGCGCGTAGCGAACTCGACGGGCTCGTCGCCCTGGTCACCGGTGGGGCCAGCGGGATCGGAGCGGCGACCGCCCGGCTGCTCCAGGCCCGGGGCGCGCGGGTCGCCGTCCTGGACCGCACCCTGGACGGCGTCCCCGAGGGTGCCTTGTCCGTGCCGTGCGACGTCACCGACGCCGGTCAGGTCGACGATGCGGTCGCGACCGTCATCGACCGCCTCGGCGCCCTCGACGTCGTGGCGAACAACGCCGGCATCGGAGCCGTCGGCGACATCGCCGGCAATGACGACGCGGAGTGGGCCCGCGTCCTTGACGTCAACGTCACCGGCATCGCGCGGGTGACCCGTGCGGCGTTGCCGCATCTCCGGCGGTCGGACAATGCCGCCGTGGTGAACACGTGTTCTGCCGTGGCCTTCGTGGGCGTGCGGCAGCGCGCTCTCTACAGCGCCAGCAAGGGCGCCGTCCTCGCGCTGACGATGGCGATGGCCGCCGATCACGTCGGGGAGGGCATCCGCGTGAACGCCGTTGCGCCCGGGACCGCTGAAACCCCTTGGGTCACCCGGCTGCTGGCCGCCGCAGACAACCCGGATGCCGCTGCGGAGGCGTTGCGCGGCCGGCAACCGCTAGGCCGGCTCGTCACCGCGGAGGAAGTCGCGGAGGCCATCGTGTTCCTCTGCTCACCGCAGGCCGGCTCCACGACGGGTGCCGTGCTTCGAGTCGACGGGGGCATGACCACCTTGCGCGTCTGATGGTCGGCGACGAGTCGGCAGACCAGCGATGAGCTAGCCAAGCGGTCGGCGGCTGGTCTCTTTCGCAGGCTCGTGACGGCGGTGACGTCCGAACAGGCCGCCGTCCTCACCCATCTGGCCGCCGCGGTCTGAACGAGGGCATCACCGCGGTAACCACCACCGCGGCAGAGGTTAGATAAAGCGGACAAGTCAGGCGCCGCGGAGGGACGGCACCAGGGCAGAGGCTTCTGACCTGCAGGCTCGGACCCTCGCTTGGCTAAGGCCCGATCCACGATCGCCATTCCCCGTGACTGCCCGGGGAACCTCTCAGGTACCGCGGCGCCCACGGGACTCTTCAGGAGGCGCTGCCTGAACCACGTCCAGGGTGCGTGACCTGCCAGAACAGTGCCCGGCCGCTGACCCTGACCGCAGATGAGTCCCGCTTTCCAGACCCATGACTCCGTGCCGGGGGAGCGGCCCAGTGCCTCCGACTGTTGCTTGGTGGCTGCGGCTGATTGCGAGAAGTGCCCCCGGCAGGATTCGAACCTGCGACAGCCGCTTTAGGGGCTCTTCCCAGATGAGTGTGGGGTCATAGGTTCAGGCCGCCTGCGATGAGGAGCATGCGCAGCCTGTAGTTCTCGA